>CAZQHS010000008.1:0-31941 GCA_964593485.1 uncultured Clostridiaceae bacterium | reverse complement strand
CCGGGTCTTGCAGCCGATATTGCATCTGCCGCTTGTATGAGTATAGCCTCTACTGTTGTCGGTTCGATATCACCATGGTGTGCCATAATAGCGTGAACCACTTCGGATGATTCTTTGTATTTTTTCGCTAAATCCGCCCCTATTTGTACATGGGGACCTTCTACTTCATGATCCACGGCTTTGCCTATATCATGTAATAACCCGGCTCTTTTGGCAAGATTTACATCTGCCCCTAACTCAGCAGCCATTGCCGCGGCCAAGTAAGATACTTCAATTGAATGATTCAATACATTCTGACCGTAACTGGTCCTAAACCTTAATCTCCCCAATAGTTTTATAATCTCCGGATGTAGTCCGTGCACTCCGGTATCAAAAGTAGCCTGTTCTCCTTGTTCTCTTATATAGTTATCCACTTCTTTTTTAGACTTTTCTACCATTTCCTCTATTCTTGCAGGGTGTATTCTACCGTCTATTATCAATTTTTCCAATGATATTCGCGCTATTTCTCTTCTTATAGGGTCGAACCCTGATAAAATAACGGCTTCCGGTGTATCATCAATTATTAAATCAATCCCTGTAAGGGTTTCTAATGTCCTAATATTTCTTCCTTCCCTGCCAATTATTCTTCCCTTCATTTCATCATTGGGCAGAGCAACCACGGAAACTGTTGTCTCTGCTACATGATCGGCAGAGCACTTTTGAATGGCGTAAGAGATTATTTCCCTGGCTTTTCTATCGCCTTCTTCTTTGGCTTTTGTTTCTATATCCTTAATCATTATTGCTGCTTCATGTTTAATTTGCTTTTCAATATCATTTAACAATAATTGCTTTGCTTCTTCTGAGGATAAATTAGAAATACGCTCAAGCTCCTTAAGCTGTACATTGTACAGTTCTTTAGCATCATCATAAGATTTTTGTACTTCTTTTTGTTTTTTTACAATAGCGTCCTCTCTATGTTCTACTGCATCTAACTTTTTATCAAGAAGTTCTTCTCTTTGAAGAAGGCGTCTTTCTATTCTTTGCACTTCGCCCCGTCTATCTCTTATTTCTCTTTCAAGATCGGATCTTAGTCTATGAATGTCTTCCTTTGCCTCAAATAAAAGTTCTTTTTTGTTATTTTCCGCTTCTTTTCGAGATTCATCTATAATCTTTTTCGCTGCTTCCTCAGCGTTTTTTATTTTAGCTTCTGCAATATATCTTCTTACAAGGTATCCAACTATAAAGCATACAAAACCAATTGCAGCATATATTCCTACTGTTTGTATGTCAACTTCACCTCCTTTATGTGCAATAAATATATAATTATATTCTATATTCAATTCACTTTTTTTCTGATACACCATGTTAAAATAATTCTATATCTTTTAGTTTTTTTTGTCAAGCAAGGTAACCACATATTGCCATCAATCCTTGCTTAGCACTGTATTTACGGCCTTATAGCAGACATCGTCATAATAGCCTTTTCCTTTTAGATATGAATAAAGTTTATTTCTTATAATCTTGTCCTCACCTATAATAGTTTTGACTTTTTTTCTTGCTGCCATAACTGCTGTATTGTAATCGTCAATTTTTCCTTCGTCTAATTTTATCTCTATAAGATACTTATCCAAACCCTTATATAATAATTTATAAAATATTGCTTTTCTGCTCATTCCCGGTAGCAGACCTTTTTCATTTATAAAATTCTCAATATATTTTTCGTCATCTAAATAGCCGATTTCAGTCAGCTTCTCCAGTGTTTTATTTATTGTTTCGTCACTATAGTCTTTGTGACGTAACTTATTTTTTATCTCACCTGTTGTCCTTCCTTTGATTGAAAGCAATCTCAAAGAGTATTCATAGGCAGCGTAAAACCCGATTTCGTCTTTTAGTTTATTTAGCCATATTTCGTCTATTTCCATCCCTTTTTTTATGTTAAGTTTTATTATTATACTTGTATCAACGGTTAATTTATTGTAGCTATCTATTATTACATCATATTGGGTTTTATTTTTTTTAAGAATAATATCGGTAATAATCATATTATTTACTCCATTTTAATATAAAGGGCACATAAAGGTTGATACCGCTATGTGCCAAACAAAAATATTTATTTATTTCTCCACGGTTTCATCGTTATCGTCAGTGCCTGTAGTCTTAGAAGTTCCTAAATTGCAAGCTACTCTGACTTTTCCTTCTATTTCATTGGAAATCTGAGGATTATCTTTTAAGAATTGTTTTGCGTTTTCCCGTCCCTGGCCTATTCTTGTATCACCGTAGGAATACCAGGATCCGCTTTTCAGTATAATATCATTGTTAACAGCAACATCAACGATATTTCCTTCTTTTGATATACCTTCGCCGTAAATAATGTCGAATTCCGCTTGTTTAAAGGGCGGTGCTACTTTATTTTTCACTACTTTAACCCTGGTTCTATTTCCGATGATATCGTTGCCTATTTTAATGCTGTCAATTCTTCTCACATCCAATCTTACAGATGAATAGAATTTTAAAGCTCTCCCGCCGGGTGTAACTTCAGGGTTTCCAAACATGATTCCCACCTTTTCTCTCAGTTGGTTGATAAATACCGCTGTGGTTTTTGATTTGCTGATTGCACCTGCAAGTTTTCTTAAAGCCTGAGACATTAATCGTGCCTGAAGGCCTACGTGGGAGTCACCCATTTCACCATCTATTTCGGCTTTTGGTACTAGAGCCGCCACAGAATCTATAACAACTATGTCTATAGCACCACTTCTTACAAGGGTTTCACATATTTCAAGGGCTTGCTCTCCGGTATCAGGCTGAGAAACTATCAAATTGTCAATATCAACGCCTATTTTTTTTGCATAAATCGGGTCCAATGCATGTTCTGCATCTATAAAGGCTGCTTCACCGCCGTTTTTTTGTGCTTCCGCAATCATATGTAAAGCAACTGTTGTTTTACCCGATGATTCCGGTCCGTATACTTCAATTACCCTACCTCTTGGTACACCGCCAATTCCTAATGCTACATCCAAATCCAGGGAGCCTGTAGGGATATACTCTACATTTAGCTTTAAGTTTTCTCCAAGCTTCATTATGGAACCTTTGCCAAACTGCCTCTCTACTTGACCAATAGCCAATTCTAACGCTTTTTTCTTATCATTCATAAATATAATGCAGTTTAACTGCTACACCCCTTTCCATCGAACATTTGTTCTATTTGTTTTAATTATATATAAAGCCTATATATATGTCAAATTAATAAATTATTTCTTTTCCAAGTCAATAAGGAATAGCCTTAATAAATCCAATGCTTTGGTAGATGCTCTGAATTTATTTTTTGTCCTGCTCCCGTTAAATAAACATTTTTGTGTATATACTTTATCTTCAAAAGCCCATCCGATATAACATAAACCAACTGGTTTTTCCGGAGTACCCCCATGGGGGCCTGCAATTCCCGTTATTGATAAGCCGATATCTGTTTTCGATATATTCTTTATCCCAAGTGCCATTTCTTCGGCTGTTTCTTTGCTCACGGCACCGTATCTTTTCAATGTATCCTCTCTGACACCAAGCAGTCTTGCCTTAGCATCATTACTATAGCATATCAAGGAGTTCATCAAATTGTCTGATGCACCCGGTATATCGGTGAGCCTGCTTGAAACCAATCCCCCGGTGCAAGATTCGGCAACGCTTATAGTTTTTCTATTTTTCCGGAGTAAATTATTAACAACCAGTTCCATGGTATCATTATCAGAACCAAATATTGTGTCTCCCAATATTTCTTTAATTTTATCCATCATATTATTAATTAAAGCATCTGCTTCCACAGGGTTTTCAGTTTTGGCAGTCACCCGGATATTAATTTCTCCCGTTTTTGCATATAATGCAACTGTGGGATTTTCCTGTTTGTCAATAATGTCTTGAAGCATCTCCTGTAATTTTGATTCACTTACGCCAGCCACTTTAAGGGTTCTTGATTTTATTGTATTATGTGACTTTTCTTTAAGATATGGAAAAACCAAACTGTCAAACATAGGTATCATTTCATTGGGTGGTCCCGGTAGAAGGATAAAGATGTTCTTTTTATCTTCATATATAATACCTGGTGCACTGCCGTTATTGTTTTCCAAGGTTTTGCTATTTCTTGGTATATAGGCTTGTCTTAGGTTTATTTTCGGCATTTCTTTATCAAGTTTTTCAAAGTAACTTTTAATTCCTTCTGCCAGTCTTTCCTGTAAAACCAATTCTATTTTTAGTGCATTGCATAATCCGGCTTTTGTAATATCATCATCGGTAGGGCCTAACCCTCCTGTGGTGATTATTATATCCGCCCTGCTTCTTGCTAAGTTTATTTGATTAACTAACCTTTCCATATTGTCGCCCACAACGCTTTGATAGAAAACATCTAAACCTAAAAATGATAGTTTTTGAGATAAAAATTGTGCATTTGTGTTAACTATGTCACCTAACAGTAATTCCGTTCCTATGGATATTATTTCGCATATCATTATTATGCTACCTCCGGTTTTCAATATTAATTGACAAATATTTTACGAATTTTTAAGAAATAATCTACACCAGACGCTGCTGTAATTATCATGGAAAAATATATAAGGATTGTATCCATTCTCAAACCTATTAAGCTAAAAGGGAAATTGTTTAAAAGAATAACAATGATAGTTGTAATTTGTGTCACTGTTTTTACTTTGCCTAAATTACTGGCGGCAATTACCACATCGTTGCTTGCTGCGATAGCTCTTAGACCGGTTACGGCAATTTCCCGGGCTAATATTATAAATACAATCCAAGCTTTGATTTCACCCAATTGTATAAACATAAGCAGTGCACTTGTGACTAAAAGCTTATCCGCTAAAGGATCCAAAAATTTTCCCAAATCCGTAACCAAATTAAACTTTCTTGCATAGTAGCCATCAAGTTTATCGGTTAATGAAGCAATTATGAAAATTATTAATGCTATTTCTCTGAAATACGGTTTATTTATCATTAAAAAAATAATAAATATGGGTATCAAAAATATTCTAAGTAATGTTATTTTGTTCGCAATATTCATTTTTCTCCCTTTTTCCAATGTTAATTTTGTTTTATAATAATTTCCTGGGCAATAAATATAGGGATTTAGAGGCGTTTACGCCCAATATCTCCAATATAGTGCATGTTTCTCAATATTAACATGCTTTATTCGGTTTTACGACATTTCTTCCCATTGTTCCTTACTAATTAACACCTTTCTCGGTTTGCTGCCTTCAAAGCCACCTATGATTCTTTGTTCCTCCATTTGGTCAATTATTCTTGCTGCACGGTTATACCCAATCCTTAATCGTCTTTGCAATATGGAAATCGAAGCTTGTCCCGTCTCTATAACTAAGTTGACGGCATCTTCCAAGAGTTCATCGGTGCTGTCACTATCAGCAGAAGTGAGTTTTGATTCTGCAATCACTCCGTCGATATAATTTGGAGGTGCCTGTTCTTTTATGAAGGCAACCAAGGTTTCAATTTCTTTTTGGTTTATGAAAGAACCCTGAACCCTAATGGGCTTGGATTCTCCTACAGGATAAAATAACATATCGCCTTTTCCTAAAAGCTTTTCTGCCCCTCCCATATCAAGTATAGTCCTTGAATCTGTTTGAGACGATACGGCAAAGGAAATCCTGGACGGTATATTGGCCTTTATTAAACCTGTTATAACATCTACGGAAGGCCTTTGTGTTGCTACAACAAGGTGTAGTCCCGCAGCTCTCGCCATTTGAGCTAATCTACAGATGGAGTCTTCTACCTCGCTTGGTGCAATCATCATCAAGTCTGCCAATTCATCAATTATTATTACAATTTGTGGGAGCTTATCTTCTACATTTATGCACGAATCATTATACCCCATAATATCCCTGACATTTCTGCCGGCAAACATTTTATATCTTTCCGTCATTTCCTGTACTGCCCAATTAAGGGCACCGGCTGCTTTTTTTGGATCAGTAACCACAGGAACGATTAGATGGGGTACTCCGTCATATACGCTTAATTCAACAACCTTTGGGTCTATCAAAAGCATCTTTACCTCATCGGGATTCGCTCTGAATAAGATACTGGAAATCAAAGAGTTTATACAAACACTTTTCCCCGAACCTGTTGATCCGGCAATAAGTAAATGAGGCATTTCCCCTATATCCGCAATGATATTTGAACCGGTAACATCTCTGCCCAATGCAAAAGATATTTTTGAATTATTCTTCTTAAATTCGTTGGATTCCAGCACTTCTTTCAGATATACATTTGTTATTTCCTTATTTGGGACTTCTATTCCTACTGCCGCTTTTCCCGGTATGGGTGCTTCTATTCTAACTCCCTGAGAAGCCATACTCAAAGATATATCGTCTGCCAAGTTTACTATTTTGCTTACTTTTACCCCGGGGCTAAGTTGCAATTCATATCTTGTAATTGAAGGACCGATGCTTACTTGCGTTACATTGGCACTCACATTAAAACTTTTTAGGGTTTCATCAAGTACTTTTATATTTTGCATTATTTCTTTTTTGGTATTAAGGTTTTTATTATCTTTGGGCAGGTATAGAATATTAGTATCAGGCAGTATATATCCTGGGAATCGCTTATTTAAAATTTTTATTTCTTCCGTCTCTTCTTTTATATTCTCCCGGGCTGTCCCTTTTTTCCCTTTCATATCGGTTTTCTCTTTAAAACCATTGCTGAATTCTTTGGGAAAGTTTATAATTTTTATGTTTTTATCTTTGACTTCGATCCTATCCTCTGCAGCAGCATTGGCCTGATTGTTGTTGTTTATCACTTTTCTTCTTCTAAATATGTTAAATTGAAGCTTTTTCAGGGCTTTTATTACTGAGGTAAAAGAATCGCTGAATATCTTTAGAATGGTCTTCATGCTGATATTTGCAAATAAAATAAAAGAGATAATAAACACTCCTGAAACAATTGCAATAGTTCCGCCTTTGCCTGCGTATTTCATAAGCAAATACCCGAAAGCCGCTCCAAAAACACCTCCCCCGATCTTATTAATTCCAAAGTCAAAAGAGGAAATAATATTGTCTATATAACTCAATGAAGCTTGATTTAAAACCTTATAATTCAATAAGTATAGTAGGATAAGAAGATTTATAAAAGCAATGCAAATAGAATAAAATCTTATATTTATTTTTATGTTTTCTTTTAAATAAAAGATTCCTATTCCAAAAGCTAAGGGAATCAGCGGGAAAAAATAAGAACCTAAGCCAAATATACCTAATAAGCTTTTTTGTATATATGTACCGATTATTCCCGAATCCCCGCCAAATAGACTGATGAGCAGATATAAACTTAAAATTATAAGTGCAATGCCTATTACATCGTATTTTAATCTTTTTACATTTTTACGTTTTGCCATATTTTATACCACCTCAAATTACAATTCTACATAAGTATTGAAAATCCTTTACAAGATCCTCATGGAAGTTGTATGATTTTTCAGTTTCTATTTTTGATTATCAGGACCCTAAGTTTTTCCATAGCTTCCTTAAGGCCGCCTATATGATTTATTATACCGTATTTTACTGCCTCTTTTCCTACGAGAACGGTTCCTACATCATTTGCCATTTCACTTGTGGTAAACATTAATTTTTTTAAAGTGGTTTCTTTTATTTTGCTGTGGGTAATGACAAAATCGATTATTCTCTTTTGCATTTTGTTAAAATACTCGTAGGTTTGAGGCACACCGATAATTAAGCCATCCATTCTGATAGGATGTATGGTCATGGTTGCTGTAGGTACAATGAATGAATAATTCGTTGATACGGCCAAAGGCACACCGATACTATGTCCGCCCCCTAGGACAATGGAAACCGTAGGTTTTTGCATGGTACTGATGAGTTCGGCAATTGCCAGACCTGCTTCAACATCACCCCCCATGGTATTCAGTGTTAATAGCAAACCTTCAATTTCCTTGCTTTCCTCAACTGCAATAATCTGAGGTATGATATGTTCATATTTTGTAGTTTTATTCTGGGGTGGCAGGGCTATATGGCCTTCTATCTGACCTATTATAGTTATCGTATAAATATTGCCCATGGGTTCGGGCAGTTTTATTGAACCAAATTCTTTCAAATCTTCTTTGCTATTATCTTTTTGCTTTTTTTCATCCATCTTATATCCGCCTTTATCCGAATAACTTCCTGAAAGATTATTCGTCAAATTATCAGCTCCTAAATATTCTGTTTAGAATATTTTTTCCTTTAGATAGTGAACTATTCAGTTTTATAAAACTTTAAAATTTATACTTTTATTATTCTACATAGTTTTTGGCTTTTTCAAAGCTAAAGCTTAACATTAATAATGTTAAGCCAAGTCTTTTCCTATACCTTTTTATAACAAGATTACAGTAAAGAGTTTTGTTGCAAACAAAACTCTACCCGAGCGTTGGGAGCGAGGCGGGAGATATCCTTACACCTCGTTATATTAATTGATGTCAATAACTCCGCGTATGTTAAAGGATGTTTGCCAAATCAATAATTATCATATCATTTCCTATCTTTTTTATCCTTTCCCAAGGAATTTCAAGGTATTTTCTTTCAACTAAGAATGAAAACATACCTTTGTTTTCGGGTATTATTAGGGAAATTATCTTTCCGGTTTCATTATCAACGAGAATGTCGCAATCACCTAAATATCCAAGTCTTTCACAATCAGGTAAAGTTACAATTTCTTTTCCGTAAAGTTTACTAAGCCTCATCTTTATCCCACCTTTATAGTATTGCTTAGTAATTATATGTACAATGTATATAGAAATATAACTTCTATCTTCCTGTTGAGCCGAACCTCCCCGATCCACGCAATGTTTTGTCTAATTCCTCTTTTAAAATAAAGTTTGCAGTATAAATCGGCATAAAGATTATTTGTGCTATTCTGTCACCGGGTTTTAAGGTATATACTATATTTCCATGATTTATCATAGGACAGATTATTTCGCCCGTATAATCGGAATCTATTACTCCCACTGAATTTATTAAAGTGATTCCATGTTTGGAGGAAAGTCCACTTCTTGGGAAAACAAAACCTGCAGTGGTCTTGTCTTCAATATGAATAGCAATGCCGGTAGGTATGTTCTGAATTTCCCCGGGAGACATTATTATATTTTCTTTTATAGTTGCAAACAAGTCCAATCCCGCAGAACCGTCTGTAGCATAAGAAGGTAAAACGTAATCACAGCAAAAGTCTTTTTTAATTATTTTAATACTTATATTTTTTTTCATTGTAACCTCTTAATGATAAACAACTCAATATTTATTAGAATTCAGATCTCAGAACTCAGAGCTCAGTGGGTTAAGGTCAAGTCTATAGGCTATATTTTCTGTTCTCAGGAACTAAGATCCTTCGCAATGCTCAGGATGACAATCATTAGAATTCAGATGTTAAAGGACTTATTAAATAAGTTCTTTAACATTTATTTTGCCGGGGCCTATTACAGCAGCACCCCTTAGTTCATTATTGAATATAGAATCAATGACATCCCTTACATCCTTCATTGTGACAGCATCAATCAAATTCAAAATTTCTTCCGGTGCATATATTCTATCTAAAAGAAGTTCTGATTTACCGATTGATATCATTCTTCCACTTGTGCTTTCCAAGCCCAAAATATAGCTCCCCTTTAGCTGTTCCTTTGAATCAAACAGTTCTTCTTCACTGATGCTGTTTTTTTTCAATTCATCAATTTCGCTATAAATAATGTTTAGAACCGATTTCAGTCGGCTGGGTTTCATACCTGCATATATAGAAAACAACCCGCAATCAATGTATGATGAAGGGTATGAAAAAACTGAGTAGACAAGGCCCTTTTCTTCACGAATTTTTTGGAACAACCTGGAGCTCATGGAGCCTCCGAATATGTTGTTCATGACAAGCAAAGGGTAATTATGCTTGTTCCCAAGTTCCATGCCTTTATAACCCATGCAAAGATGTGTTTGCTCGGTGTTTTTCTTTCTGTGGATTTTATCCGGTATAAATTCCGGTGACGGCTTGGTTTCAATTGAAGTATTTTTTAATGTGTATGTATCGAAAGTCTTTTTAATTTTCCCAAAAGCATCTTCTTTATTAAAGCTTCCCACTAAGGAAATAACTATGTTATTTGAATGAAAATTGTGGTCAAAATAGTCTATAATATCGTTTCGACTAAGTGAACCCAATGAATCCTTGGAGCCTAATATAGGCATTCCCAAAGAATGATTTGCAAAAACCGTACGGGTATAAATATCATGCACCAAGTCTTCAGGTGAGTCTTCATACATACTGATTTCTTCCATTACTACCTTTTTTTCTTTTTCTATCTCGTTTTCGGAAAATACGGAATTCATAAGCATATCCGATAAGACGTCCAAAGCAATATCAAAGTGGCTATCCAAAACTTTTGCATAGAAACAAGTACATTCTTTTGCTGTAAATGCGTTTAATTGTCCGCCTATTTTATCTATACTGCCGGCAATTTCTTTTGCCGTTCTTTTTTCCGTTCCTTTAAAAAGCATATGTTCAATAAAATGAGAAACCCCATTATTCAGTGTGTTTTCATATCTTGAGCCTGATCTGACCCAAATGCCTATTGAAACAGAATTAACATGTTTTATTTCTTCTGCAACTATTCGTATTCCATTATCCAAGTGTTCTCTTATATACACCTTATACCTCCTTAGTTAGCTTTGCTTAATTCATTATATATAATTACCTATTATAATACAATTATAGCAATTCACTTACTTTTACTATTTCGTATCCTTTGCTTTTTATATTGTCTATCATAACAGGTAAGGCTTTCACGGTAACTTCAGTAGGGTGCATCAGGATTATCGCACCGTTATGAATCTTTTTGTCTATACGGTCTACCACTACTCTATAGTCTTTAGTATTCCAATCAATTGTATCCACACTCCACATGATTACCTTATACCCAAGTGATTGGGCTATTTCCGTTACATTTTTATTTAAGTCTCCGTATGGAGGTGCAAATAAATTGGTTTTTTCGCCTATTATATTTTTTATAACTTCTTCTGTATTTAGTATTTCTTTGATATTTCTTTCTTTGCTTATCTGAGTATGTTTTAAATGATTGTACCCATGATTTCCGATTTCGTGTTCGTCTCCGTATATAGATAGAAACAGTTCCTTATTTTTATTTACCCAGTCCCCCCCGAAAAAAAATGATATTTTTAAGTTATTTTTTTTAAATTCACTTAGCATGTCAGGGATGTATTCATTTCCCCAAACCACATTGCAGGCAAATGCAACTTTCTTTTCCGTTTCATCACCTTTGTATATGGGGTCAAAGTACTTAAAAACCTTTTTAGTGTTAATACGTAAAGCTATGGTCGATAATGACATAATCAGTACCAAAATCATCAATACAAGTAAAAGTTTTCTTTTTATTATAATTACTTTCACAAACTCAGCCCCTTATATATTATATTTAATAAATATTCATAAGGGGCACAAATTAAAACATGAACAATTTAATTAAATGCCGTGCCAATATTTCCTCAATTAATTGGAAAATGGCACATGGTAATAAAAGCCGCTTTTATTCAAAACTAAAGAGTATCTAAAAATACATTATCCCTAATGAGATGAAAAAGGAAAAAACATAAACCCGGGGTTTATGTTTTACAAATCTTCTTTCTTTTCCGTGTCGTCTTTTAACGCGTCTTTTCTTGATAAGTTTATTCTTCCCTGTTTATCTATTTCGGTAACCTTAACCAGCACCTCATCCCCTACACTTACGATGTCTTCTACTTTTTCTACTCTTTTTTTATCTAATTTCGAGATGTGGACTAAGCCTTCTTTACCGGGCAGTATTTCAACAAAAGCACCGAAGTTCATAATTCTGACGACCTTGCCTAAATAGATTTCACCTTCCGTTACGTCTTTTGTCAAACCTTCAATAATCTTCAAAGCTTTTTGTCCGTTTTCCATGTCTATAGTGGAAATATATACTTTCCCATCATCTTCTATATCAATTTTTACACCGGTTTCAGCAATTATTTTGTTAATGGTTTTACCCCCGGGACCGATTACATCTCTGATTTTGTCAGGGTCTATTCTTGTTGTTATGATTTTTGGTGCATAGGGTGATAATTCTTCACGAGGCTTATTAATTATGGAATTCATTTTATTTAGTATAAAAAGACGTCCTTCTTTTGCTTGTGTCAGGGCGGAACTTAATATATCTTCATCAATCCCCGCTATTTTTATATCCATCTGTATGGCGGTTATCCCTGAGTCGGAGCCGGCAACTTTAAAGTCCATATCTCCCAAAAAGTCTTCCATACCTTGAATATCGGTTAATATAACTACATTATCCTCTTCTTTCATTAATCCCATGGCAATTCCGGCTATAGGCTTTTTAATGGGAACACCGGCGTCAAGCAAGGCTAACGTGCTGCCACAGACGGATGCTTGAGAAGAGGAACCGTTTGAGCTTAATACTTCCGATACCAATCTTATGGTATACGGGAATTCATCAATATGAGGTATCATTGGTTCCAGGGCTCTCTCGGCAAGGGCACCGTGTCCTATTTCCCTTCTCCCTGGGCCTCTTAAAAACCTGGTTTCACCAACACTGAAAGGGGGAAAGTTGTAATGGTGCATAAATCTTTTGGATTCTTCAACACCCAAACCGTCTAACACCTGCACATCGCCCAAAGCTCCAAGAGTTGCTACCGTCAATACCTGGGTCTGCCCTCTTGTGAAAAGTCCCGAGCCATGTACACGGGGCAGCAAACCGACTTCACAAGTTATAGGTCTTATTTCGTCAATCTTTCTGTCATCGGGTCTAATTTTTTCTTTTAATATAAGGTTTCTAACTTGTTCTTTTTTTATCTTATATAATGTTTCACCGATTTCTTTTAAGTTATCGGGATAGTCCTCACTGAAGTATTCAATTGTTTCTTCAGTGACTTTATCCATATTTTCCAATCTTTCCTGCTTATCAATTGTTTTGATTGCATTTAACATTTTATCTGTTGCAAATTCTTTTACCTTTTCTTCCAATTCTTCGTCGGTGGTTAATGTTTTAATTTCCATTTTCTCTTTTCCTACTTTTTCCACAATACCATCTATAAATTCTACAATTTTTTTAATGTTATCATGGGCAAATAGAATTGCTTTTAACATAACCTCTTCCGAAATTTCTTTGGCCCCTGCTTCCACCATCATAACAGCATCTTTGGTACCTGATACCACTAAATGCAAATCACTTGCTTCTCTTTGTTCCGCATTGGGGTTTAAAACAAATTCACCGTTGATTAAACCCACCAAAACCGAGGCAGTGGGGCCTAAAAACGGTATCTTTGAAATTGACAGGGCGATGGAAGAGCCTAACATAGCTATAATTTCCGGTGAATTGTCTTGGTCAACAGACATGATTGTCGCTATTACCTGCACATCATTTCTAAAACCTTCCGGGAAAAGAGGTCTTATGGGTCTGTCAATTAACCTGGAAGATAATATTGCTTTTTCCGTTGGTCTGCCTTCTCTTTTGATAAATCCTCCGGGGATTTTCCCTACAGCATACAGACGCTCCTCATAATCTACACTTAAAGGGAAAAAGTCTATCCCTTCTCTTGGGTTTTCAGAGACGCATGCTGTTACAATTACTGAAGTGTCGCCATATTTTAATAAAGCGGACCCATCTGCCAATTGAGCCAATTTTCCTATTTCAACGGATAGAATCCTACCGGCAAGCTCCATTTCAAATAAATCCAAAAAATTACCTCCTAACGTTTATAAATTTTTCTGTAAGTTTATTATTTCATTTTACTGCTGAAATATTAGATGTTCTTAGATGAGACTATAAGAAAAGCATAAAACAAAGAGCGGATTAACCGCCCATTTATCTTCTTATTCCAAGTTTGCCAATTATAGTCCTATATCTTTCAATATCCTTGGTCATTAGATAGTTCAGTAAGCCTCTTCTTTGTCCAACCATTTTTAGAAGTCCCCGACGTGAATGATGATCTTTTTTATTTATTTTTAGGTGCTCATTCAACGTGTTGATTCTTTCTGTAAGAAGAGCGATTTGAACTTCTGGAGAACCTGTGTCTCCTTCTTTCAAACGGTATTTGTTCATAATATTCAGTTTATGTTCCTTTGTTAATGCCATGGTTTCACCTCCTATTTTTTTATCCGTAAGCTAAGTTAAACGTTGGTGAGTCGCTATACCTAGCAAACGGCTTTCCGTTAACAATAAAATTTTAGCATAGCTTTTGTAAAGTGTAAAGGGTTATGCAAAAAATGATAACCTGCTTTCAATATCCTGTTGAATTTGCTCCTTAAGCTCCTTGAGAGTATTAAATCTTATTTCTTCTCTTAACCATTTCAAAAATACAACTTCAACTTCACTATTATATATAGTGTCCACAAAGTCAAAAATATGGGTTTCTATACTTGTTTTATCACCATCAAAAGTTGGATTGCACCCTATATTAGTCACGCTGCTATAAACTTTATCATTAAATATTGTATTAGTAAAGTATACTCCTTTTTTTGGTAAAACAATGTTTTTTCCTATTTCCACATTTGCAGTTCTTACACCGATTTTGCTTCCCCTTTTGCTGCCGTGTACCACTGTACCGTTTATGCTGAAATATCTTCCTAAATATAGTTTTGCTTTTTCAGCATCCCCTGCCTTAATAAGCTCTCTGATTAAACTGCTGGAAACAATTTTATTTTCTATAATAACGGGTTTTACTTCATATACTTGAAATCCGTGTTTATAACCCAAGGTTTTTAAAGTTTCTATGTCTCCTTCACGGTTCCTTCCGAATTTGAAGTTATAGCCGGCAACAACACATTTAACTTCAAAATTTTTAATCAAAAGGTCTGTTACAAAACTTTGGGCATCCAAATCTTTGATTTTTAAAAAATCTTCAAAGTAAGTGCCGTCTAATCCTTTTTCTTCAAATATTTTCATTCTCATTTTTTCATTTGTAATGAGTTCAGGCATAATATCAGGCAAAATCGCTTTCTTGGGATGCCTGAAAAAAGTATATAGCATACTGTTACAGTTTAATTCTTTGGCCTTATTTATTGTTGTATCAATCAGTTTGATATGTCCCATATGTACACCGTCAAAACTTCCCATGGTAATGCAATAAGGTGCATTCTTTTTTGCTTCAGTATAAGATGTATAAATTAACATAGTATTGCTCCTTTTTGTTAAACGAACAAGGTTTTCATTTTTATATACTTTTTTTTCATTCCTTCATCAAAACGTATCTCCCCTATTCCGATAAATCGTTCATCTATATAAAGCCTTAGCTTACTTCCGTATTCAAAAACTTCTATATTTTCATTTACACCAAAATCAAATATGGGGTTTCCGTTTAGAGCCGGTATTTTTGATCTTTCTCTAATAGTTATTTTTTTGTATCCTCCAAAAACATAATCAATGTTTTTGAGTATACTTTTAAGATTATTGTTCAAGGCTTCCGAACTTAATTCTTCTAAGGTCAAGGAATCATCTATTTTAAAGGGATAAGATTCAAGCCTTACAAGTTGAGACATATGAGCACCGTATCCCGATTTCTCACCCATATCATTACATATTGTTCTGACATAAGTACCTTTGGAGCAAGTAATATCTATAATAAATTCTTTGTTGTCCAATTTATCAACTATAACAATATCAAAGACTTCTATTTCTTTGCTTTTAATAGGTGGTTGTTTGCCCTCATGGGCATATTGGTAAAGCCTTTTGCCTTCATATTTAATTGCTGAGTATATAGGTGGAGTTTGTTGTATTTTTCCGATAAAATGAGGTATTATATTCTCCAAATCTTCGGTTTTAACATCAGTCACCTTTTTTTCACATAAAACCTCTCCATATTTGTCCTGGGTATTTGTCGCCATTCCAAATCTGATATTGGCTCTGTACGCTTTTTTCCCGTCTAATATGTATTGCACTGCTTTTGTTGCTTTTCCCACGCATATAGGCAATACACCAGCGGCCTCCGGGTCAAGTGTTCCCGTATGGCCTACTTTTCTAATACCTATAGTTTTGCGTACGAAGGCGACTACATCATGAGATGTCATACCCGGGGGTTTTAATATATTTAGAAAACCGTTCATTCTATGCTCACCCTATACAATTCAAAAGCTTTGTCCAATACTGACCTTTTTACAGTATCAATATCACCATGTATGGTCGCTCCTGCAGCACTTTTATGACCACCGCCCCCGAATTTTCCTGCAAAAATATTTACATCTATATTATCTTTTGACCTGAAGCTTACCTTTACTTTATTGTCGCTGCTTTCTTTAAAAAGAAGAGATAATTCTACAGATATAATATCTCTGCCATAGTTTATTATACCTTCGGTATCTTCATCTTTTGCACCGGTTTTTATAAAGTCATCTTCAGTGAGAACCATGCTGGATATCCTATCATCACAGTAAAATTCCAAACTTTTTATTGCCTGTGCAACAAGCCTGATTTTTTCTTTTGAATTATTTTGATATACCGACATAAAAATCCTTGCCGGTTCAACCCCAAGATTTATCAGCTTTTCTGCAATCATATGGGTTTTGGCAGTTGTATTGCTGTATTGGAACCGACCTGTATCGGTGACTATGCCTACGTACAGACATTCGGCAATAGCCTTGTCAATTTTTACATTTAAGGTCTCTAAAAAATCGTAAATAATTTCAGTCGTTGCTGCGGCATTCGTATCGACTATATTATAAGTTCCGAATTCATCATTACTTTTGTGATGATCAATATTGACTATTGTTTTATCTGATAGGTATTTGCTGCTTTTACCCAGCCTGTCAGTATCACTGCTATCCAAAACTAATGCCAAATCAAAGCCATCATTACCATTGACCCTTTCAATTTTATCCGCACCTTTTAGAAATTCATAAATATAAGGGACATCATCATCAATAATGACTTTGACGTTTTTACTTTGATTTATTAAATAATTGTAAAGTGCCAATGAAGATCCCACACTGTCCCCATCGGGTGCAGCATGAGAAAGGATAACAATATTATTGCTTTCTTCTATTACTTTAAATATAGACTGAAACATCAGTTATGACTTTCCTCCTCCTTTTTTATTTCTTTTAGGATTTGATTAATTCTTGCCCCATGTTCAATGGATTCATCAATTTCAAAGTGAATTTCCGGCAAGATTCTTAGCTTCATACGTTCGCCTAATTTTTTCCTTATAAAACCGCTTGCACTTTTCAAACCGTTCAAAGATTTAATTTTTTCTTCTTCATTTCCAAAAACACTTACATATACTTTGGCATACTTTAAGTCCGGCGTAACTTTCACATGTATTACACTGGACATTTCACTTATTCGTGGGTCTTTGATTTCGCTCATAATAATAGAGCTGATTTCTTTTTTAATTTGTTCCGAAATTCGGTTTAATCTTTGTATTGACAAGAATATCACCTGCTTTAACTTTTTTATCTTTTTACTGCTTCCATTACGAAACTTTCGATGATGTCTCCTTCTTTTATATCGTTGAATTTCTCCAAGCTTATTCCACATTCGAACCCTGAATTTACTTCCCGAGCATCGTCCTTAAATCTTTTTAACGAAGCAATCTTACCTTCATAAATTATTATTCCGTCTCTGACAATACGGACTTCGCTGTTTCTGGTTATTTTTCCGTCAGTTACATAAGAGCCTGCAATAGTGCCTATGCTCGAAGCTTTAAATATTGCCCTTACTTCCGCATGACCTAAAACAACTTCCTTCCACTCTGGATCTAACATGCCCTTCATTGCTGCTTCTATATCTTCTATAGCGTTATATATTACTCTGTATAGACTTATATCTACTTTATCTTTATCTGCTAAAGCCAAAGCCTGGGGTTGCGGTCTCACATTAAAACCGATTATAATGGCATTTGAAGCTGAAGCAAACATAACGTCGGTTTCTGTTATTGCACCTACACCGCTGTGGATTGTCTTGATTTTGACTTCGTCATTGCTCAGTCTTTCCAACGATTGTTTTAAGGCTTCGGCAGAACCCTGAACGTCCGCTTTTACAATGATATTTAGTTCTTTTACCTTGCCTTCCTGTATTTGACTGAATAGCTCTTCTAAGGATATTTTTTGATTACTTTGCAAATGTTCCAGTCTGTGCTGTTCTTTTCTTTTCTCCGATATAAGTCTGGCGGTTTTTTCGTCACTGACAATTATAAATATATCACCTGCGTCAGGTACATCCGTTAACCCTGTTATTTCAATGGGAGTGGATGGGTTAGCTTTTTTCACAGGTTTACCTTTATCGTCTAACATAGTTCTGATTTTGCCACAGGTGGTACCGACAATAAAATAATCTCCAGAGCTTAATGTACCGTTTTGTATTAGAATTGTAGCCACAGGCCCTCTGCTTTTATCAAGCTTTGCTTCAATTACTGTTCCTTTTGCTTTTCTATTCGGGTTTGCTTTTAATTCTTGCATTTCTGCAACTAACAATACCATTTCCAGCAAGTTTTCAATGCCTGTTTTATTTTTAGCAGAAACAGGTACGCATATGGTATCTCCACCCCAATCTTCTGCCAACAAACCATGTTCCGTCAATTCTTGTTTGACTCTGTCAATGTTTGCACCGGGCTTATCTGTTTTATTAATTGCAACTATTATAGTAACATTTGCGGCTTTGGCATGGTTGATGGCTTCAACTGTCTGAGGCATAACCCCGTCATCAGCAGCTACAACCAATATAGCAATATCCGTAACCTTTGCCCCTCTTGCTCTCATTGAAGTAAAAGCCTCATGCCCAGGTGTATCCAAAAATACAATTTTCTTGCCTTCGATATTTACTGTGTAAGCACCTATATGTTGCGTGATGCCCCCTGCCTCTGTAGCAATAACATTGGTTTCTCTTATGGCATCCAACAATGAGGTTTTACCATGGTCAACATGACCCATAATTGTTACCACGGGCGGTCTTGGTTTCAAATCTTCAGGTTTGTCTTCAAAATCGTTTATAAGGGATTCTTCATCATCTTTTTGTACGATCTTCTCTAAAGTAGCACCATATTCTGAGGCAATCAGTGAAGCCGTTTCAAACTCTAAGTCCTGATTAATTGTAGCCACTACTCCCAAAAGCAATAATTTTTTTATTATCTCAACTATAGGTTTACTGATTTTTTCGCTTAGGTTTTTGACGGATATTGTTTCTCCGATTTTAATAGGTTTGGTGTATTCAAATTTTATTTGCTTTTTAGGTTCCTGTGAAGTTTGACGTTTTTTAAACGGTGGTCTTCTCTTTTTATTTTTCTTTTCAGTTTTTTTCTCCGTAAATGTCTTTTTCACCTTTTCTTTATCTGCTTTGCCTGTATCTTCGAAATCATCTTCTACTTCCGGTTTTGGCCTTTGCACATTCTTTTCTATGGGTGTCTTTTTTGCTTCCGGTTTTGGCCTTTGCACATTCTTTTCTATAGGCTCTTTTTTAACTTCCTGTTTTTCTCTGTTTATTGGACTTTTTTGTTTTTTAGGAATAATAATTTCTTCTTTCTTTAATAGTATTTCTTTTATTTTATTTTCATCTTCCGGATTTATTGTACTCATATGAGTATTAATGCTGATGTTTAATGTTTTTGCTCCATTTATTAGTTCCTTGCTTGATAATCCTAATTCTTTCGCCAGCTCGTATACTCTTTTTTTGCTCAAATAAATCACCCCCTGTTTTTAATTATGAAGAATCACCTATTAGTTTTCCCAAAACATCTGAAAAGTTTGTATCTGTTATGCCTATAACAGCCCTGCTTTTCCATCCCAAGCACTTGCCAAAATCGTCCATTGTTAAATATATATAATAAGGTAGATTGTAATGAGTTGCACTGTTTATAAATCTTTTCTTTGTATTGTCTGCTGCATCTTCTGCGATAATTATCAATTTTACCTTATTTTCTTTAATTGATTTTCTAAGTATTTCTTCGCCGGATATTACTTTCTTTGCCTTATAAGCCATGCCAATCATAGACACTACTTTGTTTTTATAATTCATTGTCACTAACATTCTCTCTAAGTAAAGAGATTAACTCTTCACTTATTTTTGTTTCCAAAGCTTTATCTATTTTTTTATCTTTCACTGCCTTGTCAAAGCATAGTATATTGGGGCATATGTAGCAACCTCGCCCTGAAATTTTGCCTTTGGGGTCTATGCTTATTGTTCCATCCGGGCTTCTCACGATTCTTATCAGCTCTTTTTTTGGCCTTATCTCGCTGCATCCAAGACATTTTCTCATGGGAATTTTCTTTTTATATGCCACATGGAACACCTCTATTCGTTGAATATTTGCGATTCACTTTTTATATCAATCTTCCATCCTGTAAGTTTTGCAGCTAATCGAACATTCTGACCTTCTTTGCCTATTGCAAGTGAAAGCTGAGAATCACTGACTATGGCTGTAGCGGTATTGTCTTCCTTGTTTGCTTTCACGTTTATTACTTTAGCAGGGCTTAAAGCACTGGCGACAAAGATGGCGGCATCACTATTCCATTCTATTATATCGATTTTTTCACCCCTGAGTTCATCCACAATCAACTGAACTCTTTGCCCTCTTTGACCTACGCATGCACCCACCGCATCAACATTGTCATCATGAGAATAAACGGCTATTTTTGTTCTTGAGCCTGCTTCTCTGGAAATGTTTTTTATTTCTACTATACCATCTTTTATTTCCGGCACTTCTAATTCGAATAATCTTTTTATCAGTCCTGGATGAGTCCTTGATAGTGTTATCTGGGGACCTTTTGTTGTCTTTTTTACTTCTACAATATAAGTTTTTATTCTATCTCCCACATTATAGTTTTCCCCGGGAGTCTGTTCTCCAATATTTAGAATAGCCTCGGTTTTACCTAAATCAATAAAGACCATATTTCTTTCTTTTCTTTGTATTATACCGTTAACGATTTCATCTTCTTTTTTTATGAACTCTTCATATATGATACTTCTTTCGGCTTCACGGATGCGTTGCACCACCACTTGCTTTGCAGTTTGTGCAGCTATTCTTCCGAAGTCTCTTGGGGTAACCTTTATTTCTGCTGTATCACCTAATTCATATTTTTTGTTAAGCTTTTGTGCATCCTCTATATTTATTTCAATTAAATTATCTGTAACACTATCCGACACTGATTTTAACGCGTATACTTCCACTACACCAATTTCTTTATTTATTAATACTTTTACGTTTTGTGCTGTTCCGTAATTTTTTTTGTATGCAGTTATAAGCGCTGCTTCTATTGCCTCTATTAAAATATCTTTTTTAATGCCTTTTTCCTTGGCAATGTCTTCAATTGCCAAAAGAAACTCTCCATTCATTACTTACCCTCCTTATCTTTAAAACTAAATGACGGTTTTATGATGGCTATCAAGGTTTTGTTTATTTCTAAAGTTTCACCCGAGGATTCTATGGTTATACTTTCATCGTTATAATCCATTAGCCTGCCTTTTATTATTTTTTTATTTTGAAAAGGCTCATAAAATTTTACTTCTACTGATTTATTCAGATTTCTTTTAAAATCAATATCTTTTTTTAAAGGTCTTTCTATTCCAGGGGAAGAAACCTCAAAGATATATGAGTGTTCAATGGGATCAGATTCATCTAATTTGCCGCTGAGTTCTTCGCTGATTAATTGACAATCATTGACTGTGATACCGCCCTTTTTGTCAATAAACAACCTGAGATACCAATGGGTGCCCTCCTTTTTATACTCCGAATCAATGAAGTAAAAACCGTGCTTATCTAAAATTGGTTGACTTAATTCATTAAGCAAATCTTCTATCTTCTTTTTCAATTAATTACCTCCAAATAAATAATTCATATTATAAGACGAAAGAGTGGGAATTCCCCACTCTAATAAGCTGTAACCGATTTATGTCCGATTAGATTATAACATTGTTTATATTTCTGTGCAAGAATAAATAAAAAATGCAATTTTTACAATCTTTGCCAGTTACTGTTCACACTATGTGTATTTTCAGCCTTATTATTATATTTGATATGATTGCTGAGTTACAAGGCTAAAGGACTGTAGGCTCACTACGGGCGAAATCAAAATTTCTCAGTTAAATTATATATATAGCATATGGTAATTCCTTTAGCTGGTGTGATTTCGCTTTTCCTTCATTTCGCTAACAGTCCCTAATCCTTTCCACAACGCAATCTTTATCAAATACTAATAATTGTAGAAAGCTAAGACAGGTGTGAACTGTTACATTTACCTGATTACTGTTCACTCTATAGCTTATATTGTAATAGCAAATATAATAATCTGCTTTTATAGGATAGTTATGGTGTGTTCTGTAAAATTAATGTCTATTATAATTATATCCATTTATTCAAACAATACTTCGAATTATTAAATATTATTTATTTTAAAATAAAGATAATTGATTTTCTTCCGGCAGTCCATCAACACAACCATGACTCTTCAATATTTCTATTACAGTCTTTGAAACCTTTGTTCTTTGCCTTAAATCTTCGATGGATATAAAGGTTTTTTTATTTCTTTCTTTTTCTATACTGATTGCTGCATTGATACCCAACCCTTGTACAGATCTCAATGGGGGTAGAATCCCCTTTTCGGTGACCATAAATTTATCTGTGGAGGATTTGTATAAATCAATGGGCAAGAGTTTAATATTTCTGCAATTCATTTCATATACAACTTCCAAAACAGTGTTTAAATTTTTCTCCTTTGCTGTGGCATTGTTGCCTTTTTTGTTAAGTTCATTCCATTTACTTTTTAAATAATTGTTATCTCTTCTAAATAAATCAATATCAAAGTCTTCAATTCTGACACTAAAATATGAAGCATAAAATGCTTCGGGGTAATAAATCTTATAATATGCAATCCGAAACGACATCATTACGTAGGCAGTGGCATGGGCTTTGGGAAAAAGATACTTAATTGATTTGCATGAATTTATATACCAATCCGGTACATCTTTTTCTTTCATAGCTTTTTCAAATTCCTCGCTTATACCGGAGCCTTTTCTCACGCTTTCTGCAATACCAAAAGCAATAACCGGGTCAAGGCCCATATGTGTCATGTTTAACATTATATCATCTCGTGTTGAAATAACATCTTTTAACGACGCAGTGTTTTGCTTTATGAGCTCCTGAGCATTGTTAAGCCAAACATCGGTTCCGTGAGATAAACCTGATATTCTTATGAGTTCCGCAAATGTTCCGGGATTGGTTTCCATTAACATTTGTCGGACAAATCTTGTTCCAAATTCAGGTATACCCAAAGTTCCCGTCTTACAATCAATGTCTTTTAAATCAATACCTAATGCCTTGGTTGATGTAAATAAGCTCATTGTAGCTTTATCATCAAGTTTAATATTCATTGCCTTAAAGCCTGTTATAACCTCCAGCATTCTAATAATAGTAGGTACGTCATGACCCAAAATATCTAACTTCAACAATCTTCCGCTTATGGAACGATAGTCAAAATGGGTGGTAATAACCGTGGAATCGGTATCATCCGCAGGCCTTTGTATAGGTGTAAACTCATATATATCATGGTTTGAAGGTATAATCATTACTCCACCGGGGTGTTGACCCGTGGTTCTTTTTATGCCGGTGCAGCCGGTTATCAGTCTTTTAATTTCAGCTTGATTTAATCTTTTTTCACGTTCTTCATAATATTTTTTTACAAAACCATAAGCTGTTTTTTCTTGCAAGGTGCCTATAGTGCCGGCTCTGAAAACATGCCCTTCTCCAAAAATTTCTTCGGTATGCTTATGTGCTTCATTTTGATATTCGCCGGCAAAGTTCAAATCTATATCAGGTTCTTTATTGCCTCCAAGCCCTAAAAAAACCTCGAATGGTATATCATAACCATTCTTTTCTAATTCTTTTTCGCATTTTGGACAGGTTCTGTCAGGTAAATCCGTACCTGAACCCACACTGTTATCCGTAAAAAATAGTGAATATTTGCAATTTGGACAGATATAATGGGGCGGCAGAGGATTTACCTCGGTTATATCACACATTGTAGCCACAAGAGAAGAACCTACAGACCCTCTTGACCCGACCAAATAACCGTCCTGTAGCGATTTTGAAACCAATTTGTGGGCTATTAGATACATAACGGCATAGCCATTGTTAATTATTGAATTCAGTTCCTTATTTAATCTCTCTTCTACTATTTCCGGTAAATTATCACCGTAGATGCTATATGCTTTTTTTAATGTCATTTCTCGTATTTGCTCATCTGCTCCTTCTATCTTTGGAGGAAAGGTTTCTTCCGGTATAGGGATTATATTTTCAATTTTGTCTGCAATTAGCTTCGGATTGACGATAACTGCTTCCCGAGCCGTTTCTTCACCTAAATAAGTAAACTCGCTAAGCATTTCTTCCGTAGTCATGAAATACAGGGGTGCTTGGTTATCTGCATCGGTATATCCCTGTCCCGCCATAAGTATCCTTCTGTATATTTCATCCGTAGGATCCATGAAATGCACGTCTCCTGTAGCTACTATAGGCTTGTTTAGACGTTTTGCCAGATAAACCATCTTCTTGTTTATTTCCATTAGCCTATCATTATCCAATATACCTCTATCAATTAAGAACTGATTATTCCCTAATGGCATTATTTCAAGATAATCATAAAAACTCGCTTTTTTTAGGAGATGGGTATCATCCATGTTATTTAAAATGTAGCGAAAGATTTCACCGGCCTGACATGCAGAACCTATGATAAGACCCTCTTTGTGCTTTTCTAAAAGACTTTTTGGAATCCTGGGCTTTTTATAAAAATGATCTATATGAGAGTATGATATTAATTTGTAAAGATTATAAAGACCTTTTTGGTTCTTTACCAAGATAACAACATGATAAGATTCAGCATATTTATTGTCACTTTTTCTTATTATGCTGTTTATATTTGAAACATCACTTATATTCTTTTGTTCAAGTATTTTTACTAATTCCATAAATAATTTTCCAGTGGCTTCTGCATCATCTTGTGCCCTGTGATGATTTGATAACTTAATATTAAAGTATTCACACAAAATACCTAATTTGTGTTTTTTAATCGTGAGCAGATTCCTTGATAATTCCAAGGTATCAATTATAGTGTTATTTATTCTATAACCCAATTTCTCTGATTTATTCTTTAAAAAGCCCAAATCAAACATGGCATTATGAGCCACTATAGGCCTATCACCTATAAAAGATAAGAATTCAGGAAGGATTTCGTTAATAGTTTTTTCTCCGGAAACCATTTCATCTGTAATACCTGTCAATTTAATTATTTTTTTAGGTATTATTATTTCTGGGTTTATCAAACGATTGTATTTAGCCGTTACAATTCTATTTTTTATTATAACGGCACCAATTTCTATAATTCTGTCATTTACATTTGACAATCCCGTTGTTTCTATATCTAAAACTACGAATTCATCATCAAAATTGTAGTTTTTATTGTTATACACTATTGGTATTTCATCGTTTACTAAATAACCCTCAACCCCGTAAATGACCTTAATACCGTATTTTTTTGATGCTTCATAGGCTTCTGGAAAGGCCTGTACCACACCATGATCGGTTATGGCTATAGCTTCATGTCCCCATTCTTTTGCCCTTTTAATAAGCTTTGTCACAGGTGCGATTCCATCCATGGCACTCATATTTGTGTGTGCATGCAATTCAATTCTCTTTTCCTTTGCTGTATCCTCTCTGACTGCTTTTTTTATTTCATTTATACAATTTGGGTATAGCACTGATTCGTTCATATATGTATCAAATTGGATATTACCCTTTACTCTTAAACAGGCACCTTCTTGAATGCCTTCAGTTATTTTATTTACATTTTTATTATCTTTCAGAAACAATTTGCAGCTAAGAGAATCTGAAAAATCGGTTATGTTGAAGTTTATTATTCTGTTTCCGTTATTTAAAAGTTTTTCTTCAGCAAAAAAAACCGTTCCTTCAACGGTTACGGATCCGGATTCGGAATTTACTTCTTCAATTTTTGTTGTTTTTCCATTATTTATATGTTTACCGAATATAACCAAGTTGCCATTTTCAAAAGAGCTTTTTTCTTTATTATTTGCTTGTTTTAAAGCATTATTAATTATTTGCTTTTCTTCGTTTATAAGGTCTCTTGCATATTCACAATCTTTTTCTTCACCATTATGTTTTAGCTCAGTGTTTATTTTAATATTATAAAACTTGTCCAATACATCATTAAAAATTATGTTTAGCTTCTTTTCTTGAAGAAAGTCATATGAGCTTTTGGAAGATACCGTTATTGTGACACAATTATCTCTGTATTCCAATGAGCTCTCGTTTAAAAATCCTTTGAAACTTGGGTTTTCTTTACATATGATTTTTAATATTTCGTTCCAACTTTTTATAAAAGCTTCATGGGTTATGACTTCACTTATTAAGTTAACCTCTTCTATGGAATATAGGTTTTTGAAACTGTTTTCTATTTTTTCCGTTTCTTTAATGCTTATTAATTTTTTTGGTATTATATAAATATCCCAAGCCTTTTTATGAGGATATACTTTAATTCTTTGAACATCAAAGATCCGACTATAAGATATAATATTCGGTTTATTCAGTATTTCTTTTTTCATTTTATCACCATTATTTTCCCTTTAATCTTTTGTTTTATCTGATATCTTTTTTTATTATTCTTACAATATCCCAATACATCTTAATTCTTGATGAGAACCCGTGTAATACTCCCATTTTTTCTTCTTTTGTCAAATGAGTTGCATCATAAAGATAAACCTCTTTCACCCTATAAGAATCATTATCAGCAAGTTTGGTTAAAGCAATTTCCAGACCAAAACTTGTTATATCGATATTTTTTATCTTTTCCAATATGCATTTTTTTAAAGCCCTCTGTCCCGATAGCTTTGGAGCAATTTTCTGTGCTAAATCCGTAACCTTTCTGCCGCTTTTAAATACACCCACTGTCATGTCATATTCATTATTTAGGACAGGTGTCAGCAAATGGTATATATGATCTGCTTTTAACCCTATCAAGTCGGCATCCAATAACAATATAGTATCAAAGGAACTTGCAATAAGCCCGGCTTTAATGGCTCCGCTTTTCCCTACGTTTTCTTCAAGTTCAATTACATGAGTCCCATAGTTTCTTGCTATATTTGCAGTATCATCCGTTGAGCCGTCGCTTATTACCAAAATCTCTTTAATTATAGGAACACTTTTTACTACTCTTAATACATCGCCTATAGTTTTGCTTTCATTATAAGCAGGAATAATTGCAGTAACTGACATATATGTCCCCCCTTTACTACCGTATATGGGTTTTGTCTTTTCTTATTGTATGTTTACCTAAAGATGTTAATTATATTGAATTTAACCAAATCATTAAAAGTTATAATAACAACTAAAACCATTAGCATAACAAAACCTACAAAATGTATAAGTCCTTCCTTTTCAGCTTCAAGAGGTTTTTTTCGAATCCATTCTATAGCTAAAAACAATAGCCTTCCCCCATCCAAGGCGGGAATGGGAAGCAAGTTAATTATTCCCAAATTCAAACTGAGAATTGCAGTTAAATCCAAAACGTATAACAAGCCGTATTTTACTGTTTCGCTTATTATTACAAAAATTCCTACAACACCGGATACATCTTCAGCTGTTCCCTTTTTAGTAAAAAGTTTAATTAAAAAATCAAACATTGACCCTGCGATACTTGCAGTGGTTTTTACACCTTGACCAATGGAAAAGCTTTTTATTCTTAGGGCAGGCCTGACTCCTATTATTGCTCCCTCATTGATATCTTCCACTACGGGTTTCATAGTTATTTCTTTTATTTCATTTTTTCGTTTCACGGTTAAGCGTATAGGTTCATTACTGTTACTTTGAATAAGCGGTTTTACTTCGCTCCATTCTTTTACGCTGCTTTCATTGATTTTTAATATTTTATCACCTTTTAAAACCCCCGCGTTATAAGCAGGTTTATCTATTATTACTTCGCTTATGATTGGGGATTGAATTATGACCAATGAAAAAATCAATACAGCTAAGAAAAAGTTCATTAAAGGTCCAAAGAATATGACTGCCATTCTAATAGGTATGGGTTTTTGGCTAAAGGATTTATCGTCAAAAGAGTCCCCGTCTTCACCTGTAAGCTTGCATAGACCGCCAATAGGCAGTAGCCGGACGGAATATAAGGTTTCGCCCTTTTTTTTCCCAAATACTTTAGGACCCATGCCGATAGCAAATTCCTCAACTCTTATTCCCGAAAGTTTAGCAACCGCAAAATGACCGAATTCATGTATAAGAACTATGACCACAAAGACTATTACCGTAGTTAAAATATTTCCCAATGTCAATTTAAAAACCACCTTTTTTTAGCAATTCTACTCCTATTAATCTGCTCCAATTATCAATAAGCAAAACGTCTTCAATTGATTTTATCGTTATTATATTATGTTTTTCCAAAACTAAATATATCAATTTGTAAATATCTATAAATCTAATTTGCCCTTGTAAAAAGCTTTTTACGGCTATTTCATTAGCTCCGTTTAATGCTATGCATGCACTGTCTCCAAGCTTCAGTGCATCATATGCCAGTCTTAGACAAGGGAAGTTATTAAGATCAGGTTCGTAAAAACTTAGTTTATTTATTTTTGATAATTTCAGTTTATCATAATTTGTCTTTATCCTTTGGGGATAAGTCATTGCATATTGTATCGGCAGTCTCATGTCCGGTAAACCAAGTTGAGCAATAACTGAGCCATCAATATATTCCACCATGGAATGAATTATGCTCTCGGGGTGTATACATACCTCTATTGTTTCCCCGGGAACGTCAAATAACCATTTAGCTTCAATCACCTCAAGTCCCTTATTCATCATAGTGGCGGAATCTATGGTTATTTTTTTCCCCATTGACCAGTTTGGATGGTTTAGTGCTTCAGCAATAGTTACTTTTGTTAGTTCTTCTTGGGTTTTTCCCCTAAAGGGTCCTCCTGATGCAGTAAGTATTATTTTGGATATTTCATTATCTTCTTTTTCAAGACATTGGAAGATAGCCGAATGTTCACTGTCTACGGGAATTATTTTTACGTTTCTTTTAGAGGCTTCTTTCATTATCAGGTTGCCTGCGGTAACCATAGTTTCCTTATTTGCCAATGCTAACTTTTTTCCTTTAGCAATTGCTGAAAAGGTAGGCATCAAACCGGCTATACCCACGATAGCGGATACCACTAAATCAGCTTCCTCATATGTTGCTGCCTCTATAACACCCTTTTCTCCTGATAGGACGGGAGTTTCACCGGCAAGGAGACCTTTTAACTCATGGTATTTACTTTCGTCTGCAACTGCTACTATTTTTGGTTTAAATTCTCTTACCTGTTCATAAAGCAGCTCTATATTTGAATTGGCTGTAAGTGCGGTAACCTTGAAGATATCGGTATTATTTCTTATTATATCCAAAGTTTGTTTGCCTATGGAACCCGTTGATCCTAAAATTGAAATATTTAACATTAGTCCTCCATTATAATTTTATAGAAATAACTTTATATAAAAGTAAACTGTTGGTGCCGTAAATAGTATACTGTCAAATCTATCTAATATTCCTCCATGCCCCGGTAAAATATTGCCAAAATCTTTTACTTTGCAGAATCTTTTAATGGATGATGCAAATAAATCTCCTATTTGTCCAGTTATACCGGATAAAATTCCAATTATACCATAATGGAATAAAGGAATATCAATGCCTAATTTTTTAAATAGAATTCCTGCTATAATACTAAAAGCCGTACTGCCAAAAATGCCTCCCAAGGAACCTTCAACAGTCTTTTTGGGACTTATTTTTGGACATAGCTTATTTTTCCCAAAGTGAACTCCTGCAAAGTAAGCAAATGTATCAGATAGCCAAGCCGTTAAAAAAGGAAGCCAAACTACCGCCCTGCCGTATAGACCCTTATGTAGAAAAAGCACTACGCTGAACATATATACTATATACACCAAACCCAATATGGTAATGGCTATATCTAAAATACTTTTATCTTTCTTAATAACATCTAAAAATAACAGCAGCAAAACAATGAATAATATAATGGGAAACATAAGTATGTAGCTTCTATTAAACAGGATTGCAATATAATATGATATTGTTCCTAAATAACCTATCACTAAATTAGGTTTATATCCAATATTTTTAAATGCATTATAATATTCATATAGGCCGACTATTGATAGTAAAAAGATTAATATGGTAAGTGGTATGCCGCCTATATAAAGGGATGCAATCATAAAGGGAAGGCTTATAATTACGCTTATTACTCTTGTTTTTAGCATGTTTTCCCTCCGTCTTCCAAACTACCAAATCGTCTGCATCTATTTTTATAGTCAAGGATAGCTTCATCTAAACTTTCTACTATAAAGTCAGGCCAAAGCGTATCAGTGAAATACAATTCACTATAAGTGCTTTGCCAAATCAAAAAATTACTCATCCTCTTTTCTCCCCCAGTTCTTATAATCAGATCCGGGTCATCATCTCCGGCGGTATATAAGTATTGTGATAGTAGTTCTTCATTTATGCTTTGAATTTTTATATCGCCTGATATCACCTTTTGGCTTATCTTTTTAAATGCGTTTATTAATTCGCTTCTTCCCCCATAATTGAGGGCTATGTTGAATTTAAGCCCTGTGTTATTTTTAGTTAATAAAACTGCCTTATTTATTTCTGCTTTTGTTATACTTGGCAACGGTTCTATATCACCTAATACCTTGATTGTTACATTATTCTTATGTAATTCATCTATTTCTTTTCTTAAAAACTCTATTAATAAATATTTGATTAAATAGTCCACTTCCTCTTTGGGCCTCGCCCAATTCTCCGTTGAGAAGGCATATACTGTAAGAATTTTAATACCGATTTCATTGGAGTGTTTGACTATTCCCTTTAGGGCTTCCACTCCCGCCTTATGTCCCAATGTTCTCGGTAGCCCCTTCTTTTTTGCCCATCTGCCATTGCCATCCATTATTATTGCTACATGCTTTGGCATTTTGTTATCAGGTTTCTCATCCATTGGCAAATTCCTCCAAGCTTTTAGAAATATTATACTATTATTATTCTACTCTAAAACGCATTAAAAAAAAACCCCTTATGTTAGAGGGGCTTTTACTTAAAATATGATACAGTTAAAACAATCCTGTCATCGTCTTCAACGTGTTTTATAATAACCGGTTCATTATTGATTCTTTCTTCTATTTTGCTGTTTAAAGGGGTTTTAGTTGTCTGTATAACCAGATCTTTGGTGTCTTCTATATTTTTAATAACATGGTTTAATTCATAACCGATTAAAATGGATTTATTATATATCATTATATCTCCATAATTTCTTTTTCTTTTATTTCAGTAATTGAATCTATTTCTTGGGTATGTTTGTCTGTAATTTTTTGCATGCTGTCTTCAGCTTTTTTCCAATCATCTTCAGCCAATATACCATCCTTTTTCATCTTTTTCAAACTGTCATTGGCATCTCTTCTTGTATTTCTTATTGCCACCTTGGCTTCCTCACCCATTTTTTTAATCAATCTGACTAAATCTTTTCTTCTTTCTTCGGTAAGTTGTGGTATACCAAGTCTTATTACTTTGCCATCATTGGTAGGGTTTATACTTAAGTCCGATTTTAAAATAGCTTTTTCAATTAAGGTTATTGCTTTTATGTCCCAAGGTTGTATTAATATTGTTCTTGGTTCCGGTGCTGAAATATTGGCTAATTGCTGCAACGGTGTTTCTGCACCATAATAATCAACAGTTATTCGGTCGAGCATTGCAGGATTGGCACGTCCCGCTCTTAGAGAAGCCAAATCCTTTTTTAATATGCTTATGGTTTTACTCATTTTATTTTCTGATGTTTTTTCTATATCAGTAATCATTGTGAATCCTCCTCGTATAATATGTTTAGGGCTACTTTATTAGCCACAAAACATAATTTAT
>CAZQHS010000007.1:0-34081 GCA_964593485.1 uncultured Clostridiaceae bacterium | reverse complement strand
TATTTTGCTTTCTATAGTAACTGTCATACCTTTTACTGTAGGCATTAAATGTTCGATACTTAGTTTTCTGCCAATGGATATATATCCTTCCGGCAGCAATGAATCAATTAGTGCAACTGACGATTCAATCATATATGCCGTTAAGGTAGGTGTAGCCAAAAGGTCTTCAAGAGCACCGCTCCCGTAGTAATGGGCAGTATCTTGTTCTGTCACTGTTTTTTGAATGCTTTTAGTCATTCCCACATTGAACTCAAACAATTTCATATGACCACCCCTTTTTATTTAATTATACCATAGATTAACTTAAAGTACACAAAAATCCAAATATATTAAAGCTGGTAAGTAGTCCATTCTTCGCAATATTCGCAACAGTATTCTATTGTTCCATTTGATTTTATAAGCCTGAATAGTGGTTTAACGTTTTCTTCCGAGTTGCTTATGCATCTGGGATTTTTACAATTGAAAAGACCTTGAACCACATGAGGGATTTCTACCTTCATCTTATTTACTATTTCATCGTTTTCAACAATATTTATAGTTATATTAGGATCAATAAGACCCAACATTGTCATGTCGATATCTATTTTGTTTTCTATCTTAATAATATCCTTTTTCCCCAATTTACTACTGCTGACATTTCTCAAAAGTACCACGGGAAAGTTTACTTCTCCTAAGTTCAACTTATCAAAGATTTTTTTACCTTTCCCCGGGGTTATATGATCAATAACTATCCCATAATGTATACTATCGACTTTTAACATTATATCACCCCTAACTGCAAGGCCATGAGCGCCATCCTTGCATAAATACCGAATTTAGCCTGTTTAAAATATACAGCTCTTTCATCTTCATCCAAATCGTAACTTATTTCGTTTACTCTTGGAAGAGGGTGCATAACTATCATATTGTTTTTGGACTTTAAAAGTTTACTTTTTGTTAATATATAGCTGTCTTTTAACCTGACATAGTCTGCCTCATTGAAAAATCTTTCCTTTTGAATCCTTGTCATATACAATATATCTATTTCATCTATAACAGATTCCAAATTGTCCGTTTCATAAACCTCCATATTTCTACTCTTCATAAGAATATCCTTCAGGTATTCAGGTAGTTTTAGTTCTTCCGGTGATATGAGAATAAACTTGTTATCCGGATACCTAAGAAGGGTTTTGATTAACGAATGTACTGTTCTGCCAAACTTCAAATCGCCGCAGAAAGCTACATTATTTCCGCCTATTCCACCCTTCAGCTCTCTTATGGTAAGCAAATCCGCTAAAGTCTGCGTAGGATGTTGATGTCCTCCGTCACCACCGTTTATTATGGGTATGCCGGAATACTGTGATGCAAGTCTCGGAGCACCCTCTTTAGGATGTCTCATAACAACAATATCTGCATAGGATGATAAAACTCTTATTGTGTCAGCAATACTTTCTCCTTTTGCAACTGAGCTATGTGTTGCATCAGAAAAGCCAAGTACCTTGCCACCCATCCTAAGCATTGCGGATTCAAAACTTAAACGGGTTCTCGTGCTTGGCTCATAAAACAATGTTCCTAATATTTTACCCTGACAAATTGTGCTATAAGATTCCGGTTCCCTTATTATTTTTTCTGAAAGTGAAAATATCTCATCCAATTCGTCTAAGGTAAAGTCCATGGGATCGATTAAATGTCTTCCTTCTAAACTCATCAAATTCCTCCTTTTTAGTCTCTCGGACTAGATTAAAGGTTCTAAAAAACCTTTCAGTGCGAAAGCTAAAAGGTTAAAATGTTTTCCTATAAAATTTACCTTTTAAGCCTCGCAGGACTATATTAAAGGTTCTTTGAATAAGATATCATAAGCAACATTTGATGTCAATAAATTTATTTTTGATGATTATTCACGGTTACTGTTCAGACCCGTTCTTAACCTTCTACAATTATTTGTATTTGATAAGAATTGCGTTGTGGAAAGGCTTTAGCCTTGTAACTCAGCAATTATATCAAATATAATAATGAGGAAAAAACATACATAGTGTGAACTGTAACTATTCACGTCCATGTTCATACGGTCTTGGTGTCACGGGGTAAAATAATTTGTGAATAATAACAACCTTTGAAACTTTTTCACTTCTTAATATTTTCCTTAAATTTTAAATATTATATACTATAAAGAATTCGGAGGAGCTAATTTATGACGGAGAAAAACACATATTTAAGAGGTGCCCTTTTGCTTTCCATAACAAATCTAATAACGGGAGTTATTGCTTTTGTTTATAGAATCTATTTAACAAAGGCTGTGGGAACCGAAGGCATTGGAATATATCAGCTAATTCTACCTCTTTATATTTTTTTCATAACAATGGTTTCCAGCGGGTTGATAACAACAATTTCAAAATTAGTTGCCGAAAGTAGATTTAAAAATAACTATTCAAACATTTATAGTTTAATCAAAATCGCATTGATTATATCAGGTTTATGGAGTTCTTTATTAGCTGTTCTAATAACCTTTAATGCGAACTTTTTGGCAAATTACATATTGAAAGATTCAAGAACTGCTTATTCTATTATGGTTTTTACACCTGCCATTATCTTTATTGCTTTATCAGCAGTTTTAAAAGGATACTTTTATGGAATGGAAAAAGTCAGTATCCCATCAATTATAGATATAGGAGAGAAAGCAATCAGGTTAGTCTTTTTGATTTTTGCTACAAAGTATTTTATTAATTTGGGTATTGAATTTGTTTGTGTCGGTGCAATGCTTGCCATGGTTTGCGGTGAACTGCTTAGCCTGATTTTGCTTTTCTCATTTTATAAATATAAGAGCAAAAGAAAAATGGTTGTAATTAAAAAGCATAAAAACATTTTTTTGATTAAAAGTATATTGACTCCCCTTATACCATTATCTATAGGTGGTAATATTGAAAGCATATTGGATATGCTGGATGCTGTTCTTATTCCGTCTAAACTCGTGGAAGCGGGTTTTACAAAATCTGAAGCTTTATCCATATTCGGCGAGTTAACAGGCATGGTTATACCACTGCTTTATTTTCCTATGATTATAATCGGTTCTTTATCAACTACCTTGGTGCCGGCCATAGCCTATTCACATACATCAAAGAACCGAAAAGAATTAAATAAAAAATGTAATGATTCTTTAGCCATAGCATCCATAGTAGGTTTTGCATCTTCTGTAATCTTTTTGACTTATCCCCAAGAGCTATGCCGTGTTCTTTATAATTGTCCTGAAGCTGGCGATTTACTTTATTGGTCGGCTTTTCCTTGTGTGCTTGAATATTGGTTGTTTACAATAATGGCAATATTAAACGGTGCAGGATTTCAACGCAAGGTTTTGCAATGCACTTTAGCAAACATCTTAATTATGACTTTCAGTATCCTTTTTTTTGTGCCCATTCAAAGGCTTAATATTTATGGTTATGTGATAGGATTTGCTATAAGCTCAGGTTATGTAGTTTTGAAAGGCATATCCATACTTAGAAAACAAATGGAAATCAAGCTTAACTTAAATGAAATTGTTTTAAAACCCTTATTTTGTTCTTTACTCATGTTAACTTCCATAAAGTCGCTGAACAATTACTTAATTCTATACAGTCCCACCCGTTATAATATGATTCTTTCATATACTGCCGGCCTGGCAATATATTTTTTCTTCCTATTATTATTTAAAATTATTAATCCCATAAAAGAAAACGGCTTTATTAATACCAATAAATAAAAAAAGAACAAAAGGGGCTTTTATAGTCATATACGATTTAAGGCATGGGTACCGTTTGATACACATGCCTTAAAAACATTTAAAACTTCTCTATTTTAATTGAACCGGACTGGCATTTAGAATATCCTCCGGTACATCATCAAATTGTTTAAAGTTCTCAGTGAAATCCCAAGCAAGCTTATTTGCCATTTTATGATATTCATCTATATCCCAGCTATTTGATGGATTTAACACTTCATCGGGAACATTCGGACATTCCTTGGGAATGGCTAATTTGAATATAGGATCTGTGGCATATTCAACTTCGTCCAACTCTCCGTTCATCGCCGCCCTTACCATAGCCCTTGTATACTTCAGCTTCATTCTGCTTCCCACCCCATAAGGGCCTCCTGTCCAGCCTGTGTTAACCAAAAAAACACTGACATGATATTTATCTATCTTCTCACCTAAAAGCTTCGCATATACTTGTGGTTGCAATAACATGAATGGTGCACCAAAGCAGGTTGAAAAGGTCGCTGTTGGGTCTATTATACCTCTTTCGGTGCCAGCCAATTTGCTCGTGTATCCGGACATGAAATGGTACATTGCCTGTTCCTTCGTCAGTCTTGAAATAGGAGGCAGTACACCGGTGGCATCCGCTGTTAAGAAAAGAATAGTTTTGGGTATCTCACCAAGACCACTCTCTATTGCATTATCAATATGTGTAACGGGGAAGGCCGCTCTGGTATTTTCGGTGTATTTATTATCATCATAATCAGGTGCTTTGTTTTCACCCACCAACACCACATTTTCCAAAAGTGCGCCTTTCCTGATAGCATTCCATATTTGGGGCTCATGTTCTTTGGAAAGGTTTATACATTTTGCATAACATCCGCCTTCAAAATTAAATATATCATTTTCTGTCCAGCCATGTTCATCATCGCCAATCAGCTTCCTGTCCTGATCCGCGGAAAGCGTTGTTTTACCGGTACCGGAAAGTCCAAAGAATAAAGCAACGTCACCTTTTGGCCCCATGTTAGCAGAACAATGCATGGGTAATACATCCTTGAAAGGAAGTAAATAATTCATAACAGTAAAAATCGCTTTTTTAATTTCTCCACAGTACATGGAAGCCCCGATAAGAACAACTTTTTTCTCAAAGTTTATTACAATAAATGCTTCAGAGTTGGTCCCATCTTCCTCAGGCACAGCCATCAGGTATGGCAATGTAATCACTGTAAACCCGGGGTGGAAATCATTTAGCTCTTCTTTTGTTCCCTTTAACAGCATTTGATGGGCAAACATATTCTGAGATGCAAGTTCGTTTACAACCCTTATAGGCAAACGATATTTTTTATCCGCACCTACAAAACCGTCGAAAACATATAATTCTTTATCTTTTACATATTCCAAAACTTTTTTGTATAACTTTTCAAAATTTTCTTCGCTAATGGGTACATTATTTTTATTCCAATTAACAGTGTTATGTACCGACTCTTCATAGACCACAAATCTATCTTTGGGAGATCTACCCGTATATTTCCCAGTATAGATGGATAAAGCACCGTTTGAAGCAATTACACCCCCTTCCTTTTCAACAGAAATATCTTCTAATTTTCCCGGACTTAAATTGTAATGAAGTTTTTTACACTTAATACCCTTTAAATCCGAAAACTCGTGAAAATTTATCACAACATTTACCTCCCTAAAAATTGTGTTTATTCTTTCCTTAATAATTATATCACAATAGCCTGTTAAAAATATGTCAAAATTAGAGAATCTAAAAAATTTATATGTTCATAGGTTACAGTTCACACTACAGTTTATCCATAATAGCAGATTTATTGTATTTGACGCGATTGCTGAGTTACAAGGCTAAAGGTTCATAGGCTTATTCTATTACGTTTATCTTTCTCACAGTACAATGCTCACCATAAATTTCTAAAAGACTATACTTTCCATGTTCAAAATAAAAACTCCAAAACCCTTCTTTCCCCATATTCAACAATTTGGACATCATTACCTTCATAACACCGTCATGTGTTATTATGGCTAATCTTTTACCTTTATATAATTCTAATATATCTGTTATAGCCTTCGATACCCTGGAATAAAAAGAACGAAATTTTTCACCATCTTCGGGAGAAAAATCCATCCAATTTTCCCCTCTTTTCTCCCATTCCTTAGGATTTAATTTTATTATTTCCTTATAATGCAATCCTTCCCATACGCCAAAGTTGATTTCCTTTAAATCGTCGGATTCTACGATATTGAGGTTTTTCTCCTTTGCAATATAAAATGCGGTAATATAAGCTCTTTTAAGGGGACTGCTTATAATAGCATCCAACTCAATCTCCCTAAACACATTAGCCAGGGCAACGGCCTGTTTTGTTCCCATTTCATTTAAATCATTATCCGTTTTCCCCAGTAAAACACCTAATTTGTTTAATGCAGTTTCCCCATGTCTTATCAAATAAAGCTTTGTCTTCAAAATAATCCTACCCTTTCGAAAAAGAAAATGAATAATAAAAAGCTTAGTTCTGTTATTTCATTGGCAGCACCCAATGTATCTCCGGTCATTCCTCCTATTTTACTTACTGCAAATCTTCTGAAGAATAATATTTTAATAAAGCACAATGCTAAAACGAGATATAATCTCCATGAATAAATGAAAAATATCATTAGAATCCCGGAAAGCACCCCTACCATCATATATTTTTTTGAAATATCTTTATAAAACAACCCCCCTATTCCCCCGTCTTTTCGGGCATAAGGGGTTACCCATATGAGAATCAACAAAACTGTTTTTCCTAAGATAGGACTGATCAGTATGGCATAGGGTCTGATACCGGGAGATAGGGCGAACATTAAGGATAATCGCAATAGGATATCCATAAATATAGCTATCACTCCATTTGTACCGATCCTGCTATCCTTCATAATTTTCAGCATTGTTTCCTTGTCTTTATATGATAACAATCCATCACATGTATCTGCCAAGCCGTCTATATGCAAGGCTCCAGTTATTAAAATGTTTGCAAAAATCCAAAACATAACCGAAAGCAGTAAATCACCAAAAAAAGAAAAGAAATAAAATGCCAGGAAGTTAAAAACTCCTATGACCAATCCCACAAAAGGAAAATATGGGAGGCCCTTTGCAAAGTCCTTTTCTTCTGATAAATTATTTATTTTTATAGGAATCCTTGTAAAAAAACGAATCATTAAAAAAAAGTATTTCATATTCTATCCTTTGATTTTTATAGGAATACCGCATACCGTCAGATACACTTCATCGGCACCTTCACCCAATATTTGATTCACTCTTCCATAAATATCTCTAAAAGCTCTTGCAGTAAAATTTTCCGGTACAATACCCCAGCCAACTTCATTTGTCACCAAAATAGCAACAGATTTTGTTTTGGTTATTGCAACTAACATATCATCCATTTTGCCTGTCAGGACCTTTTCAACTTCATTATAATCTTCAATACTCAAGCCTTCCACGTCATAATCAAAGTAATTCAATATTTGATTTGTTAGCATTACGGTTATACAATCAAGAATAATACAATCGTATTTATCACCCGTCTTACTTATAATCCCTGCAACATCCTTAAAGTCCTCGATGGTCGTCCATTTCTTATTTCTTTTCATTTTATGCTTTTCTATACGTTCTTTCATTTCATCATCAAAAGGCATTGCAGTTGCTATGTATAAAACCTTTTCTCCAAAGGGTTCTGCCATGGTTTCAGAAAAAGTGCTTTTTCCGCTTCTGGCTCCTCCTGTTACTAAAATACACTTACCCATAATCTAATCCACCTATCTGATATCAATTAAAAAACCGTCAGCTATTGATGCTTCTTCAAAAGTTGCCATATTTACTGCAATGGCATTTGCTGCTTCTAATATATTAAAAGCAAGGGCAGTTCCCGTGCCTTCACCAAGCCTCATGTCAAGATTTAAAAAAGGTGTTATTCCTAATTCTTTCATTATTTCTTTAAATCCGGGTTCCGCTGAACAATGAGATGGAAAGATAAAATCGCTAATTAGTGGGTTTAACTTACATGCAAGCAAAGCAGAGGCAGCCGATATAAATCCATCAACCAAAATCGGTATTCTATAATAGGCGGCACCGATAAAACATCCGGCCATTCCTCCTATATCAAACCCACCTACCTTCGAAAGCACATCTATTGGATTGTTTCTTTCCGGTTTGTTAATGCTTATTGATCTTTTAATTATTTCTTTTTTCCTGGCAAAGTCATCCTCTGTTAGTCCGGCACCCTTGCCTACTGCAGCTTCCGTGTCGCAGCCCGCAAGAACCATGACCAACGCACTGCTTGTGCTGGTATTGCCTATCCCCATTTCTCCAGTCCCTAAAAGCGAATACCCTTCACCGGCTAATTCCGCTACAATCTCTATTCCCGTTTCCATGGATTTTATGGCTTCATCATAACTCATTGCCGGACCTTTCGCCATATTCCATGTGCCTTTTCTTATTTTCTTATCAATTAATCCCGGGTAGGAGATATCTGCATTTATGCCAATATCAATAACCTTTATATCCGCTTTTGATTGTTTTGCCAAAACACTGATTCCGGCTATTCCTTTTACAAAGTTAATGGTTTGTGACGCCGTTACATATTGAGGAGAACTACTTACACCTTCTTCAACTATACCGTTATCAGAAGACATGATAATAACGCATTTTTTTTCCATTGGGTTAAATAAGGAGCCTGTAATCCCCGATAGTTTAATGGCTGTTTCTTCAAGTTTTCCTAAGCTTCCCAAGGGTTTAACCAAACTATCCAATCTTTCCTTGGCAAGAGCCTTGCTATCTATATAAGCAGGCTTTATACCTGATAAAGTCTTTTCTAATAAATTCAAATATCTTCCGTCCTCTCCCTTGAATTAAAATTTACAAGCTTGGACTTATACGCCTTTTATTATAATGTTTTACATGTGTCGGGTCAACGAGGTTATTTATTGATAAACAAAGCAAATCTATATTTTATTTGATATAATCTGATTATATAGTTTGTGCTATAAAAACGGAAGGAGGGTATTTATGTTGTTGCTTGATAGTATAGACATGAATAATATTTTTTCTATGAGTGAAGCCGTTGAGGCATGCAAATCAGCTTTTCATACTTTCTCCACCGGCGAAAGTGTTGTTCCTCTTAGAACCAAAATCGAAGTTTCAAAGCATGAAGGTGCTACCTTGTTTATGCCCGGCTATATTGAAGCTTTGGATACGGCAGGAATTAAAATAGTTTCCGTATATCCAAATAACGCCAAAGTGGGAAAACCTGTAGTCCCTGCTACCATGGTACTTATAGACAGCACAACCGGAGAAGTCTGCTGTGTTTTAGACGGCACTTACCTCACCCGATTGCGCACCGGAGCGGCGGCGGGTGCGGCAACGGACATTTTGGCCCGCCCTGATGCCAAAATCGGTGCACTTATAGGTATTGGTGGCCAAGCCCTGTCTCAGTTGGAGGCTATGCTGACAGTTAGAGAACTTAAGGAAGTCCGCATATATAATAAAAGTCTTGAGAAAGCGAAGACTTTTATAGACAAGGCACAAGCAGAGTTGAAGAATTATAGAACAATATTAAAACCTGTAACCTCGTCCCACGAGGCAATTATTGATGCAGATATAATTACGGCTGTAACAACATCCTTTGAACCTGTGTTTAATGGTAAAGCGGTTAAACCCGGAGCCCATGTGAACGGAGTAGGGTCTTTTATGCCTCATATGCAGGAATTGGATGTAGAGATTATAAAAAGAGCCGACAAAATTTTCGTTGATTCTATAGATGCGGTACTTGCTGAATCCGGCGATTTTATCATACCTTTTAAAAAAGGCATAATAACTAAAGAAAGGGTAAATGGCGAGTTAGGGCAAATCATTGCAGGTACTGTCAAAGGTCGGGAACACGAAGATGAAATAACATTATTTAAAACTGTGGGAATTGCTGTGCAAGATGTATATACTGCCTACGAGATTTACAAAAAGGCCGTTGCTGGCAGAATAGGTTACAATTATAATTTCAACTGATTTTGCTGACACAAAATATGCTACTTATGCCGAGGCGTAATGATATCTCCCGCTTCTATAAGCGGCGAGTTCATTTTTGTAAAACAGGTGGTGAGCATATCTCCCACCTCGCTCCCAACGCTCGGGTAGAGTTTTGTTTGTAACAAAACTAATAATTAATAAATGGTAAAAAAAATGAGGAGTGATTCATATGATGAAATTTAAACATTACATAAACTGTATAGACACCCACACGGCAGGCGAGCCGCTGCGGATTATTACCTCAGGCTTGCCACCTATTCACGGTAACACCATCTTGGAAAAAAGAGACTATATGTTAGAAAACTATGATCATTTAAGAAAAATGATGATGCTTGAACCACGGGGACATAGCGGAATGTACGGTTGCATCCTGGTCCCGGCAGTAACAAAAGACGGAGACTTCGGGGTACTGTTCACACATAATGAGGGGTTAAGTTCCATGTGCGGCCACGGGATTATCGGGGTAACAAAAGTAGTTTTGGAAACGGGTATGATGGTTGCCAAAGAAGGGGTAAATGTTGTAAATATTGATACCCCTGCAGGAAGAGTTACAGCCTACGCGGATGTTATCAACGGAGAAGTAGAAAAAGTAAGATTTCAAAACGTACCTTGCTTTGTATATAAAGAAAATATTTCAATAAATGTTGAAGGAATAGGTGGGATATCTGTTGATGTAGCATACTGCGGTGCATTTTATGCCTATCTTGACGTAAAAGAAGTCAATCTCACTGTCACAACGGATAATACGGAAAAATTAGTTAATGTAGGTATGGAAATCAAAAATAAAGTTGCCTCAATGATGGATTTCAACCATCCTACTTCAGACATAAACTGGTTATATGGGACTATATTGTTTGAAAAGCCCATAAGAAAAGAAAACAAACTTATTACCAAGAATATATGTATTTTTGCGGAAGGTCAGGTAGACCGTTCTCCCACCGGAACAGGTACAGGTGGCAGGCTTGCTTTGCATTTTTATAAGGGTGAAATGAAAGAAGATGATATCTTAGTAAATTACAGTATTATTGATACTCCTTTTGAAGGTAGAATTATAAAGAATACCAAAGAGGGAGAGTTTGATGCTATTATCACCGAAGTATCCGGAACGGCTCAAATCACAGGTTTTAATCAATTAGTATTAGATCCTAAGGATCCTCTCCCAGAAGGATTTCGTATTATAGGGAGCTAAACAAATATTAAACTTACTGCCATAACAAACATACCGATAATCAGCCCTAATATTGATAAATGGTGTTCCCCATATTCCCTTGCTGACGGGAGCAATTCATCAAAAGATATATATACCATAATCCCGGCAACAGCCGCATATATGACACCAAAAATAACCCAAAATGCCGTCCGCTGTAACCTTACACCTGCACTCACGCAGGTGGGTGTCCTGATACATAATTCAATCCACCTGTACGGCACGATTTCCATATGCATACATAAACTCCCGTATACTATCTGTAGGTTAAGGTTATCAAGCTAACAAACATTTCAGGCTCTTTCTTATTATAGTATAAACAAAAACGACTAAAAAATCAATGTAAACACATAAGGTAATTTTTATTTAAATTCAATTTCTGTAGAATTGCTTAATTTAATATCCTTTTTCAAAGCTAACTAAATTTATATAATTACCCTTTCCTCTATAAGCTTCTATATTATTCTCTATTATAGGCAAAACTCGTTCAAAGTATTTATTAGACTCGCCACAAATATGCGGAGTGATAATTTCTTAAGTTAATTTAAACCGCAATTATAATCTTTATCAAAGAAGGATAATTGTTCAAATTTAGTATCACTTATATTTGATAGTGATAAACCAATAAGTCTGATCTTTTTCTTAATTTCATAATTATCAAGTATTTCCATAGCTGCTTTTTCTATCTCAAAGGAACTCCTTATATGTTCTTTCAAAGTATTGCTCCGGGAATAGCTTTTAAAGTCTTCAGTTTTAATTTTAACTGTTACGGTCTTGGCGTAAATCGACTCTTTTTTTAAATTTTCTTGTATTTCCAACGCAAAATCTTTAAGTACATTTTTTAAAACCACTCTATTTTTTGTATCTTTATCAAAGGTTGTTTCCCTGCCGATTGATTTTATTTCCCTATTACTGGAAACAGCTCTGTTATCAACACCCCTTATACGATTATATATTTCTACGCCGTATTTCCCAAAATAATATACCATTTCTTCTTCCGTAAGTTTTAAAAGCTGTTTTATCGTAAATATGCCTATGGAATTTAATTTTTCTATTGATTTTTCTCCGATACCGTGGACTTTTTTTACGGGTAAGGGTTTCAATATTTCAGGTACCATATCTCCTCTTATTATCATTAAGCCATTGGGTTTATTCCAATCTGAAGCGATTTTTGCTAAAAATTTATTATAGGAAATACCTGCAGATAACGTTAATCCGAAACTTTCTTTTATTCTTTTTTTTATGATATTAACCACATTAACGGGGTTTGTTTTTAAATCGCTGATATCAAGATAGGCCTCGTCTATAGAAACCGGTTCAACCACCTTGGTTATAGATTCCAAGATCTCGAATATTTCTTGAGAGATTTGGCTGTATCTTTTATGTCTGACAGGCACAAAAATCCCGTTAGGGCATAATTGTTTTGCCATAAAATAAGGCATAGCTGAATGAACCCCGAACTTTCTGGCTTCGTAGGAACAAGTGCTTACAACGGACCTTGCTCCTTCACCACAGACAATAACAGGTTTTCCTTTTAGTATTGGGTTATCGATTTGTTCAACGGATGCAAAAAAAGCATCCATATCAACGTGGATTATTGTTCTTTTTTCCAAAATAAATTCACTCGCAGATTCTTATTTTCTTATTTACAGTATACTAAACTATAGATTTTCTAACAATAAAAAAACGATGAAAAAACGATGGAGAAGGTTCCTCCCCATCGCTTTCTCTTTTAATGTTTTTAATGCCTGCTATTTATAAAATACATGATTTCCTATTCGTGTATAATATGTTTTATTCTTTACAATCCAGCTGCCCGCTGCTTTATCAGGGTTGAAAAAATGTGTGCAATCCTCAACAGGCCTTAATCCGTTCATTGCTTCTTTGGCGGCCTTTATACTATCCTCATTGGGATTATTATATATGGTACCGCTTGCAACCGGGGAGAATTGCGGTATTCCATCCCAATAGTCAAATATTACACCCTTAACTGTATTGGGATAATCGGACAGTTTTACTCTATTCATAATCACATTTCCAACGGCAACCTTGCCCGAATAAGGCTCGGCCTCAGATTCCGCATGGATAATTCTGGACATCCAATAAAGGTCATCTGAAGAATATGAAGCTGCTGTTACGCCTCTCGATGCAGAGCTTGTCTTATAAAGATTTGTTTGCGTTATAGGACCCGCTATCCCGTCCAAGGTTAATCCGTTGGATTTTTGGAAACCTATAACACCGTTATGGGTCCTGCTACCAAAGATTCCATCAGCTTTACCTACGGTAAATCCCTTGCTATTTAAGGTATTTTGTAATTTAACAACTTCACTGCCCCTGCTGCCTTGTTTTAAATAGGATGCAGCATTTGCCAGACCCAAATTTGATAAGGTTCTATATCCTGCCATACCGTCTGCTGCAAGGCCATGATCCTTTTGATACTTTCTTACCGATTCTTTTGTTGAACTACCGTAATAGCCTGTGGAATTGTAATTGGCGTAAGAAATACTTCTTAGTTTGTTTTGCAATAAGCTTACCTCATTCCCTCTAACTCCTTCTTTTAAAAGTCCATCCGCCAAAACTCCCGTAAATAGAATACCGACGCAACCCACTATAATGGCTGCACCTGAAATTTTCTTCAATGCAGTTTTCATTTTAAGTACACTCTCCTTCTATAATTGCTTCCGAAGTTAGCTGACGGGTTCGGGAAAGAAGGTTCCCTACCAAATTTATTTGGATTAACCCCATTAATGGTTCCTCCGTACCCGGCAAAACCGGGATTCAGCATAGTTGTTTAGTTTACATAACATTATAGACTGCATGTCCTATTATGTCAAAAAAACACGATAACCTATGAAACCCTTAATTCCCAGAGTGTAGCCCTGTTTTCTTTAAAAGGTTCCATAAACTTCCACCAGGGTTATTTTTCATGTTTGACTGTTTGACTATAAAAATTATATATACGAAGTGCCCATCCGATGCTAAAATATATATAAACGCTTTACCACAAAGTAAACTGTTATGAAAGGAAGCCTTTTATGAATGAATTAGTTGAGGTTGTTATAATAGGTGGGATAAATTGCGACATAACAGGTAAATCCTTTGATAGTATTGTTTCAGCTACTTCCAATCCTGGGGCAGTAAAGATTACTTCCGGGGGCGTAAGTGGAAATATTGCACAAAATCTTTCTCAATTGGGTGTCAGAACTACAATTTTGAGTTCAATAGGGAAAGATGGATTCGGCGAATTCCTGTTAAAAGATTTCATTGATAAAGGAATTGATACAAGTCATATTACAGTATCCAAAAAATATACAACAGGCATATATCTCGCAATATTAAATTATGATGGTGAGTTAAATTTGGGGCTATCGGGCATGGAAGTTATAAAAGAAGTGAATGTGGATTACCTGAAAGAAAAAAGTAGCACCTTGTTAAAGGCTAAGTACATTGTTTGTGATACGAATATAGAAAGAGAGTCTTTGCTTTTTCTTATTGAATTGGCGAAGAGGAATCATATTCCCATTTGCATTGAACCAGTATCTGTTTCCAAATCTAAAAAACTTCAAGGACTATTAGATGGTATAGATATTATTACGCCCAATAAAGATGAGCTTTTTTCCTTGTCCGGGCAATATCCGAACAAGGATAATATAAATGAAGCATCCTCTTTGCTTTTAAATAAAGGAGTAAAGAATATATTATTGACATTGGGAAGTGAAGGGCTTTTACTTATTAATAAGAAAGGAACAAAAAAGTTTCCTGCTTATAAGACAAAAATCAAAAACGTAACCGGTGCAGGAGACTCCCTGACTGCAGGGCTAATATACGGGTTATTGGGGCATAAAAATATTGAAACAGCTTGCAAATATGGACTTGCTGCGGCAGCATTAACATTATCTTCCGAAAATACTGTCTGCAGCAAGGTTAACGAGGAGTCTCTATCAAAATTGATTACTACAAATTGTTTTTAACCGCTTTAATCACATGTTTTAGCAAAACAGCCGTGGTGACGGAACCTACTCCACCCGGAACAGGCGTTATAAAAGATGCTATATTTGAAACAGGCTCAAACTCAACATCTCCGCATAGTTTTCCATCTTCATCTATATTGATCCCCACATCTATAACAACAGCTCCGGGTTTGACAAATTCATCCGTCACAAACTTAGCTTTTCCTATAGCCGCAACTAACACATCTGCCTCTTTTGACACGGCTGATAGATTTGCTGTCTTTGAATGACATATAGTTATTGTGGCATTTTCTTTTAAAAGCATCATACTAAGGGGTTTTCCCACAACTATGCTTCTGCCGATTACCACTGTTTTTTTACCCACTAAGTCTATTTCGTACCTTTTTATAATCTCCATTACAGCTTGCGGAGTACAAGGGGGAAAACCGGATATATCTCCCTGGAATACCTTTGCCAAATTGAGGGGATTCATACAATCTATATCCTTCTCCGGATTTAATAAATGTTTTATCTTATTCTCATCCAAATGATTAGGCAATGGTCTAAAAATCAATATGCCATGTATTTGGGAATTATTATTTAGTGAGTCTAACGCCTTGATAAAATTATCAAAAGAAACGCTTTCGTCCAATTCTACAACTTTACTTTTAATGCCGACTTTTTCACAATTCCTGAGTATCCCTCTTTCGTATGCTATATCATCTTCTTTATTACCAACCCTTATTATACCAATTGTAGGCAACACATTCTCAGTCTTTAATAAATCGCATTCTTCTCTTATTTCCATATAGAGAGTTTTTGCCAGCTCTCTTCCATCCAATAGTTCTGCCAATTCTGCACCTCCTAATTTGAATCAGTATTTAAATCCCGATAGTTCAGAATCTTGTTATAAAACTTCTTTTTCTTTCGGTTTTAGTCTTTTTACCATTTGAATTATATTCTCATGCTCCACTGTTTTTGAATCATATTTCCCTATTTTAAAAGCTAACTGTACAGAAAAACCAATGGTAAAGGCTGTAATCAAAGTGCCTATACCTACAGGTCCGCCTAATAGATAGCCGATAATTAAAACTGTGAGTTCTATAGTGCCTCTGATAGCCCAAACAGGTTTGTTTAACTTTTTAACAAGACCCTCCATAAGCCCATCTCTCGGTCCTGCCCCCAATTCCATCTTTAAATAAAAATAAGTTGCCCATCCTATAGTAGCTATACCTACCAATAACAGTGCCAGTTTTCCTATAAAACTTCCCGGGGTTTTTAGTAAACCTGTGTTATCAATAACATCAATAAAAAAACCTATAAAATACATATTAAAGATACTTCCTATTCCGGGAACCACACCAATGAAGTATGAAGCTGCCAAAACAAAAAACCCGATGATTTGGGATCCCTGGCCAAGAGTTATGGGAATGTAATTTATGACGCCTAAGTTAAAAGTATCCCAAGGACTTGTGCCTATATTAGCATATAACATTGCCAATATCCCCAAGGCGTATAAAAATAACCCGAAAAATAATTGCGGCATTTTCTTCAATGTTGCTAACCATTCTTTTGATTCTTCCAACAAATCACTTCCTATATTTTTATATCTTCAACTTATATTATCACATATTTCAGCATTATTAAAAAGTAGTAATATTTTTAAAAATTATTTATAAAAATATTGCTGTTCATATGTTATCTCTTTTCCTTATATTGCTATGATAACATCTTAAGAGCTTTCACTTTTTCAAGATGACACCAAGACTGTGTGAATGTTTAATCAGTCATAATTAAAGGGGAGCATTGCTCCCCTTTAATTTATCGTTTTACATTTTTTTTGCTATATATTCAACCAAGTCCACTGTCCTTCGTGAATAGCCCCATTCATTGTCATACCATGCCATGATTTTTGCCATTTTATCGCCCATTACCATGGTTGACAGGGCATCTACTATAGAAGAACGGTTATCACCTTTATAATCAATGGACACCAACGGTTCATCGGAATACCCCATAATACCTTTAAGTTCGTTTTCAGAGGCTTCCTTTAATGCACCGTTGATTGACTCCACGGAGACTTCTTTTTCAAAATTGCATACAAGGTCTGTTATAGAAACAGTGGGAGTAGGTACCCGCAAGGACAATCCGTTCAGTTTTCCGTTCAAATCCGGCAATACTTTGCCTACAGCCTTTGCAGCCCCTGTTGTGGTAGGGATAATAGATTCGGCTGCCGATCTCGCTCTTCTAAGATCCTTATGGGTTTTATCAAGAATTTTTTGATCATTGGTATATGAATGAACGGTGGTCATAAATCCGTTGATTATTCCAAACTTTTCGTGCAGCACTTTGGCAACGGGTGCCAAACAATTTGTTGTGCAAGACGCGTTGGATATAATAATATGTTTTTCGGGATCATAATCTCCTTCGTTTACACCCAAAACTACTGTGACATCTTCGTTTTTGCCCGGTGCGGTGATAATTACCTTTTTTGCTCCGGCTTTAATATGTTCCATAGCTTTTTCTCTTTGTGTATATACACCTGTTGATTCAACTACTATATCTATTCCCAATTCATCCCATGGAAGATTAATAGCCTCTGATATTGCAAATACCTTAATTTCTTTTCCGTTTATAATCAAGGCATCTTCCTTTACTTCTACCGTACCTCCGAATATTCCATAAGCAGAGTCATATTTCAACAAATGTGCCAAGGTACCGGTGTCCGCCCTTGCATTGATTGCAACTAATTCTATATCACCATCCTTCCAGTCATCTGCTGCCATTCGCGTTATCTGCCTTCCGATTCTTCCAAACCCGTTTATAGCAACTTTAATGCCCATATAACATCCTCCTATTTTATAATTAATTTGCACGGCAATTTATAACGAGGTGTAAAGATATCTCCCGCTTTTATAAGGGAAATCCATGGATTTCCAGTTCATTTTTGCAAAATAGGTGGTGAGCATATCTCCCACCTCGTTGAAACGCCCGGGTAGAGTTTTGTTTTTTTACAAAACTCTTTACTTTAATCTTGTTATAAGTTCTACATTATTTATAGCAATAAGCCGTATCTTATGTCAAGGTGAGAATATCGTCATTCTGACCTGATTGCCTCTAATGCACTTAATCTCATTGCCCTGCGAGCAGGATAATATCCGGAAATAATACCAATTAATGTTGCAAACACAATTGATGACAAAGCTAACCATATAGGTATAATTGAAATTTTGCTTCCGGGCTCCATATACCCAAAAAGATTAATAAACAAGGATAAGCCCGCGTTGTTCAGCAAAAAGGAAATAAGTATACTGAAAATGATTCCAATAATTCCTCCAGATAGACCTATGAGACCGGCTTCAAGCAAAAATAACCTTTTTATATCAGACAATTCAGCACCCAAAACTTTCATAACACCAATTTCCCTTGTTCGTTCATAAATGGACATTATCATAGTGTTAGCTATTCCGATTGCTGCAACTAACAGAGAAACAGCACCTATTCCACCCAATACCGCCTGAATACCTGCAGAAGCTTTTTGCATGGAATCAAGAATGTCTGTCAAGCTAAAGGTACCAAATCCCATTTCTTTTATTTGTTCTTGAATTTTTTTAACGTTCTTTATATTTTTAACCTTCACCATAGCGTTTTGATAACTATCCTTGGATACTTGAGGATAATAGTCAAATCCCCCTTGCCTGCCTTGTGCTTTATTGCTTTCCTCAACCATCTTTTTTAATTGGGTTATATCCATATAAGCATTATAATCCTTATCATTATTGCTTTGCTTTAGTATACCTACACCTTTAACTTTATATTCAGGTGCCGGTTTACTCCCGCCGCCTCTTGGACCCCCTACCCTTTTCTCGCCATACTCCATATTCATAGTCATAATTAATTTATCAGTTATAAGGTTGGGTTTTTCCATGGGCCCCCCGTAATAATAGTTTGCTTTTGGATTATAAAACCAATCAGGCAAATAACAGCCAAAAACCAAGGCTGCTTTATCGCTATCGTTTAATAACCTTCCCTCTTCAATTTTAAAATCAAACTTCTCCATTACAGAAGAATCTATTCCTATAACACTAAAACCGCCTATCAGTTTGCCTAAACCGAACTTCCAATAACTATACATTATCGGAGTAACCGCATCAACGCCGTTTATGGCATTGATTTTAGCCAAGGTTGCATCATCTAATTTAATTTCTTTATTAGCACCGCCGCCCCCCATATTCATATCAGGAGATATATAATTAGCATCAACATTTATAATATTAAGGCTGCCCATCCGCTCTATTTCTTTTTTAAAATTTTCATTCATCCCAATGCCAAGGGAAAGCATTATAACTATGGAGGAAGTACCGATAATAACACCCAATACCGTCAGTATCGTTCTTGTTTTGCGTCTCCACATGTTTCTTATGCCCATATTTACTATATCTGCACTATTCATCTAACCACATCTCTTTATTCTTTTTATGTTTTTTCTTTACGATTACAATGGCACCTATTACAAGTGTTACAAAGCCACCTATTATATAAGGGTTTTTTACAAGTTTTTTAAATTTTCCGTCATTGCCTTCTCCCATATTCTCTTCAAATCCGTGTTCCGGCATGGGCTCCATAGGCATTGCTATTGCATTTGCTTCAAATTCTTTTACAACATCGAAGGTTTCTCCCACGGCATTCTCGAAAGAAAAAATTATACTGCCCTTTAAAGTTCCTTCTTCATTGGGTATAATTCCCACATCATAGCTGTCTGTTTTGCCTGCCTCAAAATTGCCTACATAATAATTGGAGTTCTGTGTTGTGAAGTTACCCTCTGTCTTTATCATCAAATTATAAAGGATGGTTTTTCCCATGTTGAAAAACTCTATTGAAACAGGAAACGGTTGTCCCAAATAAACTTCCGGAGGTAACATCAAGTCACCTAATACTAATTTTACTTGCTGAATAACAGGTACACTGATGATATCCTTGGAACCTAACTGATTCCCCTTTTCATCTTCATAGTCTATATTAACGGCTATCCCATAAGTCTTATGCTCCGCATCCCTTTTCGGCATTAAAGTAAATATTTTTTGAACATTTTCTTTAGGTCGGATACTTTCTATATATATGGTATTGCTGCTGTCAACGGGATTAAAAACCCCATCATCGCTTACCAGGGAAACCTTTATGTTGCTAACTGTATTAACGGAACTTGTATTCAATAGGGACATAGTAAGCTGAAAGCTGTCGCCTGCTTTTATTGTGGATGGTTCAATATTGTATCTGTCTACAATAATCTTAGGGGTGCTGCTTCCTGTCCCTCCTTTCACAAACACTCCTACATATCGGCTCATACTGTTTTTAACTTTTTTGCCCCCTATACCACTTTCAAAATCCACATTTATTTGAATGGGATAGTTCTTTGTAATAGCTTCTCCAGTTGGAAAAAGCTCAAATTCAACACTTTTTATTTGGTCTTTTGCTAATCTGCCTAAACTTATGATATTAAGTGATTTGCAAATAATATCCTTTTCCATATTTAGGCTTACTTTTACATCCTCCGCCTCTATGCCGCTTTCATTAATTACATCAAAAGAAATTTTAAAGTTTTCTTCTATGTTCATTTCCTTATCAGGCACATATATGTTTTTAATCACCAGGTTGGATAAATTAGTATCTAAACCTTTGACGGGAAGAAAAAAGGTTACTTCCTCCGAATATGGGTTGTTCTTGCTGTCTTTATAATCAATTTTTAAAGTTAAATCATAATTACCCGTTTCCATACTCAAAGAAGGTATAAGATTATAATCGACTTGCACAACCTTATTTGCTCCTACATCTGGTAGTTGCTTAACATCAGGTGATTTAAGCAATGTAAACCCGTTTGGGCTTAAACCCTTTAAATAAACCTTTACATCTTTGGCTTCCAAGTCACCAGTGTTTCTTATTATTGCTGAGACAGCTTTGTTATCTCCGGCAATAAGGGGATTATCACCATAGCCGATTGTGGAAAGAATTAATTTGGGCGGTTTTTTTGAGTTTTCCACCTTGACTTTAATGATATCCGAGCCCTCAAAAATGGAACCGGACATATTGCTGTAATAATAAAGCAATTTTATAGAATACACTTTATCTATGGCATCATCGGATACTTTTATTTTGAAAACCCCAGTGTCGGTTTTTCTTGCATTTATCTTACTTATTGTGTATGTAGCATTAAGCTCTTCAAGTACAAAAGGAGAGTCATCATCAAGCTGCATTATAATTTGAATATTTTTTGCGGCGGCAGGACCTATATTTTCTATAGGTATATATAGTTTAGCTTCTTCTCCTCCATTTACCACAGGTATTTTACCTCCGGATACAATCAGTTTCGGTTCTCTGACATCAGCCCAACCGATACTGCCAATAGATAAAAAGCCTTGCAGCAACATTATCATCACAATTAAAAATATAATTCTTTTTTTCAAATATTTTACCCCCTATACACTCATAGCTCTTTCTGTTTTTTCTATACTTCCATCTTTGATATAAACAATTCTGTCAGCATACTTTGCTATATTAATATCATGCGTTACTATTACCAAAGTCTGATTGTTTTCCTTTGTAATATTTGTAATCAACTCCATTATATCCCCTGAAGTTTTTGAATCCAAATTCCCCGTGAGTTCATCAGCGAAAACAACACCGGGGTTTCCTACAAAGGCTCTTGCTATGCCGACTCTTTGTTGTTGTCCACCGCTCATTTGACTGGGTTTGTGTTTTAAATGCTTGTCTAATCCCACTTGTTGTAATAACTTCCTGGCTCTTTCATTTCTTATTTTTTTATCAATTCCCATAAAAATTAACGGCAGGCTTACATTTTCCAAAGCAGTAAGCGTTGGAATCAGATTGTATGATTGAAAAACAAATCCTATATTCTTCCTGCGGAATTTGGCCAATGCGTTTTCGCTCATTTTTTCTATGGGTTTATCCTTTATTTTTATGTTCCCTCGAGTAGGTCTTTCCAATCCTGCCATTAAATTCAACAATGTGGATTTCCCTGAACCGGATGTGCCCAATATACAGCATATTTCCCCTTTTTCTATATCCAAATCAATGGAATCCAGAGCTACCACCTTTTCGTTGCCTACTCTGTAAACTTTTCTCACATCCCTCAAACTCATCAATGAATCTATGAAGGTCACCCCCTTTATTCCACACAATAAATAAGACGTAATAAAAAAATTTTATCTTCGCTTTTTTCATCAAAATGAAATTTTTTATACGCTTTATATATTTATTCTATATCTTATAAAAAATATTAACAAGGTTTCTTCTGATTTGCATTTTACATTAAAGATTGTAACATAAAGTGAGAGTAAAATTATGGTAAAAGTGTATATGCTTGTTTTATTGGTGGATTCTTGGTGTTTTTAACTTTCTGCAATTATTAGTATTTGATAAGGCTGAAAATACACATAGTGTGGAAACAGATTAATTGCTACGATAAATGTCACTTCCGAGGCTTGCCGAAAAGTCTTAAGATCCTTCACTTTCTTCAGGATGACATCACGACCGTGTAAGTAGTAGATTCTTTACGGACTATTTCATCAAGTATTTGTGCTGCTGTCACCACTATGTATTCACATTTATTTTTGTCATCTTTATAAATGTCCTTTAGTTTTTTACAATTATCAGTATTCAATTTTTCTTTAAATGTTACTATAAACTCTTTTGATAACTTCTTTATTTTATCGCTTTCCCGGGCTCTATCTTTTACAAAAATAACTCCAAGAGCTGCCAGTCCTCCTGTCATTGCACCGCATGCTTCCTCTACTCCCATTCCGCCACCAAAAGCTGCCATGGTTTTTAGTCCGGTTTTATCTATATTCAACTTATATTCTTCATTTGCCGCATATAATAAGGACTCGGCACAGTTTAAATCGGAATTATCTCCATAGTATTTTTTAACGGTTTCTGATAACAAAATAACCCCCCCTAACATTTATCATTAATTTATATTCTACTGTTTTACTATGTTTTACACAATCCCATTAAGTCTATGACTCGCTTTTTTCTCCCATTATTATTGTGATTTCATGCTCGTTTCCATCATCAACTAATTTAATCCCTTCTGTTTTAGTAATCACACCATCCATGGTTACGACTTTTACACCAGTACTGACTTTATCTGGATTTTCCACTCTTATTGAGTATCTTGTTTCATTATATCTGTAAAATATCTGAAAACCTTCCCAATAGCTGGGTATGCATGGGTTTATGAATATCATGTCATTTCTTTTTTTAAACCCCAATATATATTCCAACCCTGCCTTAAAAAACCAACCCGCAGCACCAGTATACCAAGACCAACCTCCCCGGCCGGCGTGAGGATTTACCGAATAAACATCAGCCGCCAAAACATATGGCTCTGTTTTATAAATACTGCATTCCTTTAAAGTTCGTGTATGGTTAATAGGATTTATCATATTAAACAGCTTCCATGCGGTATCACCATGCCCCAAGGACGCAAATGCACTTATAACCCAAGAGGCGGCGTGAGTGTATTGTCCGCCGTTTTCTCTCACACCCGGTACATAAGATTTAATATAACCTGGATCCTTTTCTCCTTTATCAAAGGGAGGTGCAAAAAGAAGTATTATTCCTATATCTTCTTTTTGCCTCCTGCTCCTGAAAGAACTGCCCAACTTTGTGCTATAGAATCTATAGTACATTCACTATTTTCTGCTGAACCCAAAGGAGTACCGTCATCGTAATAAGCCCTTCTATACCAATTGCCATCCCATCCATATTCATCAATAGCCTGGTTTAGCCTATCTGCTTCATCTTTATATCTGTGGGACCTTTCTTTATCATTCATCATATCGCATAGGGAAGTGTATCTAACAAGTATGGAATACAGGAAAAAAGCAAGCCAGACGCTTTCTCCCTTTCCCTTATTGCCTACTCTGTTCATACCGTCATTCCAATCCCCGGACCCCATAAGTGGCAATTGATGTTCTCCGTATTTCAGGCTTTTATCCAATGCCTTGTTACAATGCTCATATATTGTACCCTTTTCGTCGGAAGAATCGGTTACCCCGTATCTTTCGTCTTCATCTTCTTTTAAAAGCCGATCCTCCAAAAACGTCTCCTCCAATTTCAATATAGAATAGTCACCGGTTATATCAATATATTCTATCACCGCAAAAGGAAGCCATAACAAATCGTCGGAAAACTTTGTTCTTACGCCTTTGCTTCTGTCAGCCGGATGCCACCAATGTTGAACATCTCCCTCTTTAAACTGATGTCTCGCATGAATCAATATTTGATTTTTAAATATCTGAGATGATATCAAACCGATATTCATTGCATCCTGCAATTGATCTCTAAACCCATAGGCACCTCCGGATTGATAAAATGCTGATCTGCCCCAAATTCTGCAGCTAAGTGTCTGATAAACCATCCATCCGTTCAGCATCAAATCCATTGAAGGGTCTGGAGTTTTTATTTTTATGATATCGGTTATTTCCTTCCATTGATCTTTTACCTTATTAAGCTGAGTCTTTGCATAATTTAATCTGTAATATCTTTTAATATAATTTTCCAGCATTTCATTATTTGTGACTTGGCCTATATAAAATGCTAATTCCTTTTCTTCCCCTGGTTCTATATCAACTCCTATTTGTATTGCACCACAAGATTCATAGCCTACGCCTACATCCCCATCCAATTCATTGGCCAAAAGTCCCCAGGGATAATCCTTTCTACCCAAAGAACCAAAGAATTTGCATTTATCACCAGTAAAAGAACTGATTTTTTCAGTTGTAAACATAAATACCTTCCTATGGGGGAAATCATTATTATAACTGTTTTTAAATAAAAATAAGCTATTCTCATAATCAAATTCTGTAATAATATGTTGTTTTGTGAAATATTCATGCACACCTAAAACAGGATCCATATAGTAAGTGACTTTAATCTCTTTTTTGATATGGCTTTTATTTCTTAGTTTTATTAGAGTAGCCTTAATACTATCTGTAACAGGAACAAAAACCGTCATTTCATGTTCAATCTCATTATAATCCTTTTCGAATACGGTATAACCCCATCCGTGTTTCACTGTGGATGGCGATTTTTTCAACATAGGTTTATCAGTAACAGTCCATAAATCATCAGTTTTTAAATCCTTAAAATAGACTACCTCGTTAATATCATCCATAACCGGATCATTACTCCAGGGCGTTAATCTGTTTTCACGGCTGTTTTCTGCCCATACATATCCGCCGCCACTTTCAGATACTATGAAACCGAAATTGCTATTGCTAATTACATTAATCCATGGTGCAGGTGTATTTGTATTATTTATTACATATTCATCGCCAGATAAGTCAAAACCACCGTATCCGTTAAAGTACAACAACCCTTCATCTTTCACATTACGCTGTTCTATAATATTAACTTCATCCATGGGCATCTTTTTATTATTGCAGTCCCACTTAATGTTTTTTAATTGTTTATGAAAAGGTCCTTCTCCTCCCCTTAATGCAATCGCTGACGCAGCATACAATAACAAAATATCTTCATAAGGCATATTGGAAACATTTTTTATAAAAATCCCGCCTTCCCTGCCCATTAAATGCCTTCCACTACTTTTCTCCACTATATCATTTATCATGGTTCTTAAAGGTTGTAAATAATTTGATTCATCCTCATTTAGTATTACCAAATCTGCTTTCAAACCTTTAATGCCTAAGTACTCATGAGCTTTCAAACCTTGTCTTACCATTGGTATATCCTGTTCTTGTTTAACTGATAAAAGCACAATGGGCAAATCACCGGAAATTCCATAAGCCCAAAGAGATGATTGATTTTTATTGTTCTTTATTATCATATTTTCAAATTGCCTCTTCGTAGGACTTTTATATATAATGTGAGAAATCATATTATCGTAGGATAGTATTTCTTTGGCTGTAAGAGACAAGTAGGCAGATTCCACCTGGCTTCGGGTAATTGATAATTCGTAAGCCCTCTGAATAGCAGACAACTCTTTATATTTACTGCATAAATCCATTATTTGTGCTCTGCTATCTCCATATCCTATAACAAATGATAACACCCCGGATTTCCCCGCTTCAACTTTAATCCTTTTCCTCAAACTCATACACGGATCCAAGACAATCCCTGCGGTATTTGTTAAAGGTTGATCCATTAGAGCAAAGCTTCTTATATTTCTCCCTCTTCCAATGAAGTTTTGTCTGCTTGTCTCAAACTGTGTTTGACCTACTGTATCTCCTTCACAAATTGCAGTATGAAAAGCCAACATCTCATTTTCCTTTTTTTCTCTGGGTCTTCGCACTGCAATAATGCTTTCATGTTCCTCTAAGAATTCCGTTCTTATAAACAAATTATAAAAAGCCCTATGAGCCAAATCATTGTGCAAATTGTTAAGTGATAATTCAAAAAAACTTGTAATCTCAAAAGTTGCATCTTCCGTACTATGGTTCTCTATCTTTAACCTTCTGATTTCCACATTGTCTTCCGGGGATATAAATACTTCCGTAATACTGTTTATCTCTTCATCTCTTCTGATGTACTCAGCCCTTGAAGGTAAAAAAGTAACTTTATATCCATCGGGTTCATTGTCAAGTATTTTATGTGTAGTTGACCATGACTTGCCTGTGGACATATTTTTAATAAAGACAAAGTTTCCATAGCTGTTTCTTAGGTAATCGTTTCTCCATCTGTTAATAAAAGTTTCATTACATTTACTGTAGCCTTCTCCTTTGGTATTAATCATAAGGGAGTAGACCCCATTGGATAACAAATGGCAAGGTGGTGGCAAAAAGTTCGGCTCCTCATAGGTTCTCACGGGCTCAACATAATCTTTGTTAAGTCCATCCTTTTCCTCTAACCATTCTTTATATTCTTTTGTAATTATGGATTTTACCGGAACCTTTTCCTGTAATAAAAATTCCCCGGCTTTTATCAATGGATGACTATGAAATCTCTTGACCATCACATCATCATCCAAGAAATTACTTAAAGCAAGCATACTCATGCCTAAATGATGGGCCATAAAACTTTTTACTATTTCTTTTTTCATATCTTTTCTTAATCTTTTAGGAGTAAAGTCAAGAGATTCATAAAAGCCATATTTGCCTTCCATTCCTAAGTGCAGCAGTTTCTTTATGTTTTCCACTGAACTTTCAGGGTCATCTTTAAGCACCAATAGTGTTGAATATGGGGAAATTACTATATCTTCAATCAAACCTCTTTTTAAACCCAAGTCCGGGATGCCAAATGCTTTATATTGATAATTCAGGTTAAAGTCAAAAGAAAAAAAACCGGATTCGGAAACACCCCAAGGCGTACTCATCCTTTCGCCGTGATATTTTTGTGATTTTATAACGGTATCATAGGTTTCATTTATTAAAGTATCGCTATAGTTTTTTAAAATGAGGCCGGGCATAAAATATTCAAACATTGTACCTGTCCATGATACCAAAGCCCTTGAGCCGTCAATCTTAGTCAAAGCCCTGCCTAACCTGTACCAATGCTTTAATGGTACATTGCCGTTAACAATTGCCCAGTAACTCGCTATGCGTGCTTCAGAAGCCAATAAATCGTAGTATGAGTTGGTTATCTTTTCTTTTTCCACATCATAACCTATGGAAAAAAGGTTTCTCTTTTCGTCATATAAAGGGCTGAATTCAGTGTTTTGTATAATACTATCAATGTCACGGATTAACTTTTCTGCTGATTCAATTAAAAGCTTTAAATTAAGAGAAGCTTCAAGTATATTTTCTTTAATAGCAATGAGATTTTGTCGGTTCGATTCATCCCCTGTCTTATCTATTGCAGACGATACTATATCAGCTATACTTCCATAGATTTCCTTAAGTTTTTTTATGGGAGGATTAGTTAAAAGTTCTTCCATGTATGCCGCCAAGCCGTTGTTTTCGTCTTTTTCAAGGTAAACCCTGTTTATATCATTTATCATATCACCGGATAAATAATATTTCCCAAAATCCGTTTCTGTCATATCAATTAATTTAAGGACCTTCTCCATACCCTCAAAATGATTCTTGGATTTATTGATTTCTTCCATTACATTAATTAAATATACCACTTGAGGCATTTTACCAAGGTCCGTTCTATTTAAAATCCTGTCCAAGCCTTCCGTATCTTTGTTGTAAATTGTATAGGTATCGCTTAGTCCGCTCATTATATTATTATCCATAATAGGTTTATTCAAATACTCCTTCAAACCTTGCCTAAGCAGTAGCAAATAAGTTATGAAATTCCCGCTATCAACAGTGGATACGTATGATGGTCTCAAGACTTCTAAAGTTTTGATGTCATACCAATTAAATAAATGGCCTTTCCAGCTTTCCATTTTTACAATTGTTTTCAAAGTTCTTTCTACTTTTTCCACTAATTTTGAAGTTGTAATATATCCAAAATCCCTTGCAGACAGTATTGAAACCAAGTATAATCCTATATTTGTTGGCGAAGATCTTGCAGCTATTCCTCTAAAAGGATATTCTTGATAATTATCCGGAGGCAAATAATTATATTCTTCTTTTACAAGATCTTCAAAATAAGCCCATGTCTTTCTGGTGATGCGTTTCAAATCACGTAAATCATGTTTGCTCAGATGGTAATCTTTTGTATCAACGACTTCACTGATTTTATATGCGATTAAAGGTGAGGCCAGCCAAATAACAGCTATAGGCATCGAATAAGGTATGTTTGCCCTGTCAAAGATTAGCAAAAGGATAAATAATAATGCTGTTAAAACATATGCTGACTTCATTCTCTTAAAGTAATCTGTTTTTCCTTCTACAGATTTCTTTTCCGCTTCCGCCGCCGTTACCCATTCCAACAAACCTTTTTTTGAAATAAAAACTCGATACAAAGTTCGGATTATGGCATCCGCCATTACATACGCATTATAAGGAAGAAAAACTATCTGTATAAGAAGTTGCCATAACCCTTGTTTAGTAATCATTAATAATTCCGTTATAAACCTTCTTTTACTACAAATCGTATCTATTAAGGCTAAGAGAACGGGAAAAAAGAAAACAGAAGAAGCTACGGCAATAAGTGCTAAGATGTTTATTTTTAAAAGTACTGAACCAATAAGTATAGTATGAAATAACGAAGGAGCTATGAGACTCCTTCTTAAATTATCCACAATTTTTAATTTTGAAAGAGAGTTTAAGTAATCACCTTTAAACAACCATTTAATTAATTGCCAATCCCCTCTTACCCATCTATGGGTACGCATAATATAAGATTTGTATTTTGTCGGATACCCGTCTATTAACTCTATATCCGTTGCCAAACCTGTCCTCATCAAGCTTCCTTCCAATAGGTCATGGCTTAGAATTGTGTTTTCCTCTATTTTCCCCTTCATTACCAAATTGAAATAATCTAAATTGTATATACCTTTTCCCGTAAAAATCCCTTCACCGAACACATCTTGATATATATCTGATACTGCTGTGGTATAGGGGTCAATACCTTTACTGTATGCAAATATTCTTGTGAACAAAGTTTTATTTGCATCTTCTATGTTAATACCAATTCGAGGCTGAATGATGCCGTAACCTTCAACGATCACCTTTTTTTCTTCATTAAAAATTGCTTTGTTGAGGGGATGCAACATGATTCCAATGAGCTTTTTTGCACTGTTCATTTTTAAGTTTGTATCGGAATCAATGGTAATAACGTATTTCAATTCTTTTAAACAATCCGAATACCCTGATTTTATGTAAAATGTATTGTCTTTGCCTTTTAACAGATTGTTTAGCTCTATTATCGCACCTCTTTTACGTTCCCAACCCATCCATTTATTTTGTTTTTCATTGAAAATTCTTTTCCTATGAAAATAATAGAATATTTCCTTATCTTTTGAATAAGTTTCATTTAATTTTTTTATTCTTCTTAAAGCCGTTGATACTATCTTTTTGTCATTTTCCTCTTCTTCTTTATTTGAATCAGCAAAATCCCCCACTAAAGCAAATAGAAGATTATCATCCTTATTAGCTAAATAATATACTTCCATTTTTTCTATCAAATCTTTTACGTTTTTTCCGTCAACTAATAGTGCCGGTATAATAACCATTGTAAAAGCCTTTTTCGGTATGCCGGCTTTTAAATCCAACCCGGGCAAAAGAGTTACCGGATAAACTTTCATGAATAAATAATTTACAAAATAAACGGTTATTTCTGATAAGGAAACAAATAAAAGCGGCACAAATAATAATGTGTGCAAATCTTTTAAATTAACCGATAAAATACTTGTATAAAGCAAGGTTAAAAGAGTAGTTGAAATCAAAACAGCAGAAATATAAAGTCTCGTGGATTCCAATCTATGGTTATCTTTACCTATTTTTAATAGCTCAAAAAGTTTGTCTCTGCCTTTGTCTATCAAATAATAACCAACATGGCTCTTTTTCCACGAATCTCCTTTCTTAAAGGCCTCTATTGATAGATTAACAGCTTGATTCGCTATTTTAACTTCAGATATCTTCCATTGCTTCCCAATCTTTTCCACAGCTTTTCTATAATAATCTCTTGATTCAAAATCCATTTCTGAATAAACCTTTATGGGATCGTTTCGCAGCTTCTCTTCCACTACACTAATTGATTCAAAAATGTCGTTCCAATTTAATGTAGATATACTGTGAAGACTGGTTATTGAATTGCCAATGGATATCCTTCTTATAGCATGTCGTTTATGTTCATTTTGAATAATGTCATTAATAGTGGTATTGTGCTCATCTAACTTAACTTCAATATAATCAACAATATCCGGGAGATCCAAGCCTTCTCTTCTTACCTTTGCCAATATATGCTCTATGTAAGATATATCAAGCCCTTCATCTACATTATCATCAATGTCTTTAAAAATGTCCTCTTTTTTTAGTTTCAACGTTTCTTCGGCTAAGGACCACTGAATTTGAGTATTGTAAATGTTACCGCATATAATTCTTATATTCTCAATCAATGCTATTCTAATCATTAAAGATAATGACCAAATTTCCGCTATAGATAGTATTTGATTGTTTTGGTACACTTTTGCAAAGTCTATCAAAGTTTCTTCTTCAACCCTTCCATCCGTATGTGATACCAATTCCAACGCGATGGCATAAGCCCTTGGATAGCCTTTTAAATAACTATTGGCAAGGGTAGGTAACTTAACAAATCTGTCAGTACTCAGACTCTGCTTTACGTCTTTTACTTGTTCTTCTATTTTATAAAAATTGTCTAAAAGCCATTCGGAAGCCGGAGATAAATCACCGCCGGCATTAGCTAATATGTTTAAATATTTATATATTACAAAAATATCATCATAGTTTTTATCCATTCTTTTGATTAACACTTTAGTTGATCTCATTTTTGATTCTATTCTATGATTTTGTGCTAATAAAATCCCATGACTTAACAATTCCTCTTTTTTTAAAAGTACATCTTTTATATCATAGACGTTATCATTAAGGATTTTAGATTTATTCACTATCAAGTCTGTCATTTCCTTAATTCACACCTCTTTAATGTTTTATTCTTTTTTGAAACCTTGCTTTTTTAACAAATCTGATATTTTATCGATTAATTCTGATGACAGTTCTTTTGCCATTTCTTCGCTGAACCCTTCAGTATAAATATTAAACTTTGGCTTTTCGTTGTCAGGCAATACAATAGCCCAACCCCTTCGGTCTATAATTTTTACTCCTTCGTTCATATCACGTTCTTTTTTTATTCTGTCAATTGCCATTTTTCTGATAACACGACCTTTATCTTCCCAATCACAGGGTATTTCATTTTTTGTAAAATGAAATACGGGAATTTCTGAAAGCATATCGTTTAAACTGAGTTTTTGCACCACTAAATAATTCATTATTAAACCTAAAGCCCAAATGGCATCAAAATTCAATATATATTGTATGGGATAAATATCCATACCACTATTTAATTCATATATTTTCCTGATAATACTTGAAATGTTGGAAGATGTTCTTACTGTATCAGCTCTGTTGTTATTTGCAATCTTATCTGCAACAGAAGGGAATGCATGAGGTAAGACATACTTTTTCACATCATAACCTTTAATTGCAATTAACTCTGATAATAATAAATATTTTTCATTTTCTATGAGGGTTCCTTTCTCATCCATTAAAGTTAGGTTTTCTCCACTTTCGCTTATTATTATTCCCAAATCAGCTTTTATATTTAGTAAATCCCGAGAAAAAGAATTAATATCAGTATTCCCCCAAATGGAGCTGATATTACATCCCAGGGATTTTAGATATGCATTTGCAATAGAGATGATTCCTTCCGAGTTTGATGCAAGTAACAGATTGAAGTTTTTTCTTCTGATTGCATCTATATTAGGAATAAGACTGATACCGTGTTTAATGTAAATTTCCTTAAAATTCTCGATTTCAGTTTGGAACTTTATATCTTCTATTTTGCAGCGTTCAAAGTCTCCGCTGTTTAAAAGATTTTCAATGCTTCTTTCTGTATTTCTATCAATATTAATTCCTTCACCGTCAAAAAATTCTATAAATGTTTTATATGGTTTATTTTTTTCAGTATAAATGTGAATGCCTCCGGAAGCCTTATGATAAACTATACCGAATTTTGTCATGGGAAGGGTACTGCTTTTTAGCTTTATACATTGCCCACCAACGGATAAAATACCCGAGATAAGAGAATTTTTAACTATTTCAGACTGACTGCCGTTATCACTGCTTACTATCAAAACATTGCCGGAACCTATGGTTAATCCATAGGCAGATCCTAATCGAGAACAAAACTCCGGTGTTATCTCCATATTTATAATCCCCGAAACACCTTTCATGCCAAAAATATTTTTTGACGCCTTTGTTCCCCAAACTATATTCTGTGAGACTGTTGTATTTTCATATACCTTTTTCTCCGGCCAAATCTTTACTTCCGGTTTTATAACAGAATTATCCAATATAACCGTATTTTCGCCTATAACTGTATTTTCAAATATGTTTACACCGTTTTTTATTACGGAATTGCTACAAAGCACCGTTCCGCTTATTTTTGTATCTTCACCTATTTCCGTGCTTTTCCACATTATGCTTCTTTTTATCTTGCTCCTAGGTCCTATCCTGCAGTTATTTGATATTACTGAATAAGAATCAACGTAAGCATCATCTTCAATTATTGAACCATTACCTATATATAAGGGTGAAATTAATTTTGCACTTCCACTTACAAAGACACCATTACACATCCAAATTCCCTTTTCTATTTCATTTCCTTCCAACTTAATTTTTACTTTTCCATCCAATATATCAAAGTGTGTCTGGCGATAAGAAACTAAATCACCTATATCGCACCAATAATCATCCATTATATAACCATACATAGGTATCTCGTCTTTTAGGAGTCTTGGAAACAAATCCTTGCTAAAGTCAAAAACCTGGCCTTTAGAATAATAGTTCAAGACCTCCGGTTCTAAAATGTATATTCCTGTATTCACAGTATCGCTAAAAACCTCACTCCAGCCGGGCTTTTCCAAAAATCGTACTATTCTTCCATCCGGCATTGTAATGACTACTCCATACTCAATGGGAATAGGCACTCTTTTTAAAACAATGGTTGCCTTTGAGTTCTTTCTCCTATGAAAGTCAATTGCTTTTTCAAGATCCAAATCGGTAATCGCATCCCCGCTTATTACAATAAAAGTGCTGTCCAAATAATTATCAGCGTTTCTTACCGAACCGCCTGTTCCCAGTGCAGTTTTTTCAATAAAATATTTAATTCTTAGATCATAATCTTTGCCTTCTCCAAAATAATCAATTATAACCTGGGGCAAATAAGATAAAGTAATGCCCACATCATAAAAACCATGCTCTTTGAGCAAATTCAACGTATATTCCATAACCGGCTTGTCAAATAATGGGACCATGGGTTTAGGTATGCCACAAGTTAAAGGCCGTAATCTGGTTCCTTTTCCTCCGGCCATTATTATAGCCTTGATAATTACCACTCCTATCTCTATCCATAAAATATCTTTTACGCGTTTAGCAATTAAAATTTTTTCAAAGAAAAAAACGGGTAAATACTTAATTATTTTATGGAATTTGGCCATTTATATTCATATCTACGGCTTTATACTATAGGACTGGCAT
>CAZQHS010000006.1:0-34798 GCA_964593485.1 uncultured Clostridiaceae bacterium | reverse complement strand
AGCTGGTCAGATCGGGATATTGTTGGTATTTTTGTTTATGATTATATATTATAGAGTACCGGGATTTATAGCGAGCATTGCTTTGGTGCTGTATATTTGTATTGTACTATTAACATTGGCCGCACTGAAAGCCACCTTAACATTGCCGGGAATTGCGGGACTTATTTTATCTATAGGTATGGCTGTTGACGCCAATGTTATTATATTTGAAAGAATAAAAGAAGAACTAAAAATGGGCAAGACCATAAGGGCAGCTACGGATTCGGGTTTTAGAAGAGCATTTTTAGCCATACTTGATTCAAATATAACTACATTGATTGCAGCAATCGTACTTTTTTATTTGGGAGCCGGACCTATTAAAGGGTTTGCTATAACTTTATCTATAGGTATATTGGCAAGTATGTTCACTGCAATAGTTATTACAAGATTCCTAATGCGAACTTTCGAAGGAACCAATATACTTAAAGATAAAAAGTTTTACGGGGTATAGGAGGATGAACTTATGAAAATATATGATTTTATAAAATACAAGAAAACCTGGTTTGCAATTTCCGGTATTATTGTTGTTTTGGGATTGCTGCTTACATTCATCAACGGGGGATTTAACTTGGGGATTGATTTTACCGGGGGTACCTCGTTGCAGGCAAAGATAGGGCGGAAATTCGAAGTAAAAGAAGTCAGAGACATAATGGATAAATACGATAAAGAGGCAACCATAACATATGCAGGCAACGAAAAAGATGAAGTAATAGTGAGAACAAAATATGAATTGGATGATAAAGTAAGAGGCGAAATTTTAGAAGATTTCAACAATATTTTGAATGTTAATTCAAGCAATCTAAACTTCGAGTCCATCGGGCCTGCCATCGGTTCTGAACTTAAAAAGCAAGCTTTGCTGGCTTTGGTAATTGCAAATATAGGCATACTTATTTATATTTCAATCAGATTTGAATGGAGATTTGGATTAGCATCCATATTTGCTTTGCTTCATGATGTGGCTATAATGACTGTTTTTTACGGGGCTATGAAGATACCCGTTAACAGTTCATTTATTGCTGCTATACTGACTATTGTAGGTTACTCCATAAATGCGACAATAGTTATTTTTGACAGAATAAGAGAAAACATGAAATTAGCAAGGAAGATTAATCCTACTCAAATAGTTAATGAAAGTATCAGCCAAACATTAGCACGTTCTATAAATACATCCTTAACTACTTTTATTACTATTGCAACGCTTTATATTTTGGGCGTACCCGCAATAAAAGAATTTGCTCTGCCTTTAATGGTAGGATTAATAAGCGGGACCTATTCCTCAGTATTCATTGCAAGTCCCGTATGGTTATTTTTGAAAGATTCGGGGGCTAAGACAAGAACGGCACATTAAAGTATAATATATTTATAATAAATGAAAGGTGTGGAACAAATGCAAATTATTATTGTGGTGTCCATGATTTTTGCAATTTTTATTGCTGTATTTGCCCTTCAAAACGCCTCTGTTATAACAATTAACTTTTTGTGGTACAAGCTCAATCTTTCTCAGGCCGTTGTCATATTAGGTTCTGCTTTATTCGGAATACTGGTTATGATACCCTTTGACGTAATAAAAAGAATTAAAAACAGCAAGAAAATATCGGATTTAAATAATCAAATTAAAAAACTAAACGTAGAATTGGAAACTTTTAAAAAAGATAAGGTTCCTCATTTAACTGATGATATAAAAGAAATGGAAGAGAAGTTAAATGAAGATGTAAAGCTTTAGAAACAAATGTAGGTGATGGTTTGAAAAAGTGGGTGCCTTATAAAAGAAGCTATTCAAATAAGAATTTTTTAAAGAAAGAACTAAACGTGACAGATATCGTGGCAAGGCTGCTTATAAATAGGGATGTAGTGGATATAGAAGATGCAAAAATATTTTTGAACCCGGATATGAAGTTTTTGCATAATCCATATCAAATGGCTGGCATGTCAAATACTGTGGAACGAATTGTTGCTGCAATAAAGAACAATGAAAAAATATGCATCTACGGCGATTATGACGTCGACGGTATAACAAGCGTTGCAATGCTGTATAGTTTTATAAAAAAATTAGACGGAAATATTATTTATTATATACCCAACAGAATCGAAGAAGGCTACGGATTAAATATTGAGTCCATAGAAAAAATACTAAGCCTGAACGTGGATTTAATAATTACTGTTGATTGCGGAATCAGGTCCGTTTCCGAAGTAGAAGCGGTAAATAAAGTCGGTGTGGACATAATAATAACGGATCATCATAAATGCGGCGAAAGCCTACCCCATGCTTATGCAATTATTAATCCCAATCAATCCGGATGCCATTACCCTTTTAAATATCTGGCAGGGGCCGGGGTGGTTTTTAAACTTATAACAGCTCTATCTGAAAGGTTTGGCCTGGGGGATAGTGCTTATGATTTTTTGGATTTAGTGGCATTAGCCACAGTCGCCGATGTAGTTCCTCTTATAGGAGAAAACAGAATAATAGTTAAAAATGGTTTAGAAGCAATAAAACGAACATCAAATATAGGATTAAGCACATTAATAAAAATCTGCAACATTAACCTTTCTGATTTAAACATATATCATTTAGGATTCAATATCGCACCAAGGATTAATGCTGCGGGAAGGCTAAAGGATGCAAGCATCGTTGTTGAACTTTTAACTACGGATGACATTCAAAGAGCAAATGAAATTGCAGAAGAATTAAATGAACTAAACATGAACAGGCAGGCCATAGAAAGCACCATATTTGAATCGGCTTTGGAAAGAATACAAAAAGAAATAGACCTTGATAAAGACAAAATAATAGTTTTGGAAGACCATTCATGGCATGTAGGTGTTATCGGTATAACTGCATCTAAAATTACGGAAAGATTTAATGTACCGTCTATAATAATATCTATTGAAGATAAAATAGGCAAAGGTTCTGCAAGAAGCGTAATGGGGTTAAATATTTTTGAGGCCATAAGTCAATGTGAAGAATTGCTCCTAGGGTTTGGCGGACATGAAATGGCGGCTGGCCTGACTATCGAAGAAAGTTCTATCGGTAAATTCAGAAAAAAAATAAATGAGGCTATTATAGAGATACAAAAAGATAAATCTTCTTATCAGGAGATTTTTGTGGATTATAAGCTTGATAAAAACGATGATTTAAGAAATGTTTATAATGATCTCATAAAACTCGAACCTTTTGGAGAGGGAAACCCCAAGCCTGTTTTCGTTTATAGAGGGTTGAAGACAATAGACCTGAGAGCTGTGGGCAAAGAAGGTAAACATTTGTATATGAAACTATATAATGAACGAGAGTATCTGAATGTCATAGGTTTTAATATGGGGTATGCAATTAATTATATTGAAGTTAACCAAAAGATTGATATAATATGTAGTGTGGAAGTGAATGCTTGGAATGGTAACGAAACCATGCAATTGCATATGAAAGATTTTAAACCGTCAAACTCACAAGGATAGCACCTATGCAATTTGTGAGGGGTTTTTGGCAGTAATGATTTGGGGGTAAAGGTAAATGAAATTAGAGGAATACATAAGGGTTATCGAAGACTTTCCCAAAGAAGGAATCAGTTTTAAAGATGTAACTACGCTGTTGAAAGACGGCGAAGCCTTTAAGCATACAATAAAGGTAATGGCGGCAGAATTAAAAGATTTAAATGTGGATGTGATAATCGGCCCTGAAGCCAGGGGATTTATATTTGGTGCTGCCATAGCCTATGAATTGGGCGTGGGTTTTATTCCTGTAAGAAAACCCGGCAAACTACCCGCAGAAACCATCAGATACGAATATGAATTAGAATATGGCACTGATATCTTGGAACTCCATAAAGACGCAATAAAAAAAGGGGATAAAGTTGCGATAATCGATGATTTGCTGGCTACAGGCGGGACTATACTATCCGTTATAAAAATGGCGGAAATGTTAGGTGGCGAAGTAGTCCATATCGGATTCCTCATTGAATTGGAGGACCTAAAAGGCAGAAATTGCTTTGCAGATTATAACATTAGCTCAATAATTAAATATGCACATTAAAAATTAATAGGATTTTGTAATTATTTGAAAAAGGCTTCATAAATGACATTTGAAGCTTTTTTCAATATTTATATAGTTTGAAGTGCAATGTCGGGGAAATACTGATTTACTAATGCTTGTAAGTAGTATTATAATTTAAAAGAATATGATACTATAATAATTAAATTGACATAAAAGCAGGTGATATGATGCTACAGGAATTAGAAAACAAAATAAAGACCTATAATCCCACCGCGGACTTTTCTTTAATTGAAAAAGCATATGAATATGCATTAAATGCCCACCAAGGTCAGAAAAGGGTCTCCGGTGAAGCTTATATTTCTCACCCTACTTCCGTAGCTGAAATATTGGCGGACTTGAACATGGATAATATAACCATTGTAGCGGGAATATTGCACGATGTTATAGAAGATACAAATTATAGTTTTGACGATATAAAAGAAACCTTTGGTTTTGAAATTGCAATGCTTGTGGATGGCGTAACCAAATTAGGAAAATTGGAGTACAAAACAAAAGAAGAACAACAAGCGGAAAGTCTTAGAAAAATGTTTGTGGCCATGGCTAAGGATATACGAGTTGTTTTGATAAAATTAGCTGATAGGCTACATAACTTGAGAACCATGAAATGCATGTCAAAAGGAAAACAAATAGAAAAAGCCACAGAAACATTGGAGATATATGCCCCCATTGCCCATAGACTTGGTATTTCAAAAATGAAATGGGAAATGGAGGATTTGTCTTTAAGGCTTTTAGAACCTGATATATATAACGACTTGGGGGAAAAGGTTTCAAAAAAGAGAGAAGAAAGAGAAGAATATATTAATGTCGTCATGGAAGAAATAAAGAAAAAGAATAAAGAAGCAGGTATAGAATCACAGATAGAGGGACGCCCTAAAAACTTTTACAGCATTTATAAAAAAATGTATCTTCAGAACAAAACTTTTGAGCAGATATTTGATATTACGGCTGTAAGGGTTATCGTAGACACCGTCAGAGATTGTTATGGGGTTTTAGGCATAGTACATACACTATGGAAACCAATACCCGGCAGGTTCAAAGATTATATTGCAATGCCCAAGCCCAATATGTATCAATCATTGCATACTACTGTTATCGGGCCTGACGGCGAGCCTTTCGAAGTACAAATAAGAACCTGGGAAATGCATAGAACTTCAGAATTCGGTATAGCAGCCCACTGGAAGTACAAAGAAGGCAGAACATCACAAAACGAATTTGATGATAAATTTAAGTGGTTAAGGCAAATGTTGGAGTGGCAAAATGAAGTTAAAGATACCAAAGAGTTCATGGAAACCTTGAAAATCGATTTGGTAATCGACGAAGTATATGTCTTCACTCCAAAAGGCGATGTTATTGATTTACCCGTGGACTCCACCCCTATAGATTTTGCATATAAAATTCACAGTGCTATCGGGAACAAATGTATCGGTGCCAAGATAAACGGCAAGATTGTTCCTATAGATTATAAGCTGCAAAACGGAGACATAGTAGAAATAATTACTTCAGCGGCATCCGGCGGGCCCAGCAGAGATTGGTTAAAGATTGTTAAGAGTTCTCAGGCAAAGAATAAAATCAGACAGTGGTTCAGAAGAGATAAAAGAGAAGAGAATATTCCAAAAGGTAAAGAACTATTGGATAAAGAAATAAGAAAACTGGGATATACACAATCTCAAATGACGAAAAATGATTGGCTGGAACAAACATATAAAAAATTAGGCCTGCACACATTAGATGATTTGTATGCCTCCTTGGGTTATGGGGGGCTTACCTTAAATCAGGTGATGATGAAATTAAAAGATGAAATCAAGAAAAGCCAAAAGACGGATATAAAAGTAGAAGAAGAATTAGAAAAGCAATTATTAAAAGTAGAAACTCAAAAAAGGAAAAGGTCCGAGACGGGTGTAATAGTAAAAGGTGTGGATAATGTTCTCGTCAGGTTTTCAAAATGCTGCAACCCCGTGCCCGGTGACGATATATTAGGTTATATAACAAAAGGCAGAGGAGTTTCCATACACAGAAATGATTGCCCCAATGCAAAAGATTTATTGGGTGATAAGGAAAGACTGATAGAAGTACAATGGGATACCAAAAGTCTTGTTTCATATAACGCTGATTTACAAGTAAAAGCAAACGATAGGCAGGGACTATTAGCAGAAATAACATCAATTATAAATGAGAATAAAATAAACATAGTATCCTTTTATTCCAAGACTTCTAAAGACAAAATAGCAAACATCAGCTTTATTTTGGAAATTAACGATATTGAACAATTAAACAAACTGATAAAAAGGTTCAGAAGGCTTGAAGGAGTCATAGATGTGTATAGAACAAAATAATTGGAGGGAAAAAATTGAGGGCGGTAGTACAAAGAGTTAATAAAAGCAGTGTCAAAATAGAAAATAAAATAATCAGCGAAATAAATAAAGGTCTTACCGTATTGTTGGGCATTAGTGAAGACGATGAGCACAGCGATATAGACTATATGGTGGACAAGATAACCAATTTAAGGATATTTGAAGATGCAGAGGGAAAAATGAACCTTTCTCTTTTTGATATAAAAGGGGAGCTTTTAGTTGTTTCCCAATTTACATTATACGGTGACTGCAAAAAGGGACGAAGGCCAAGCTTTGTTAAAGCAGCCCGGCCGGAAAAAGCTGAAGAATATTATGATACATTCGTAAAAAAATGTTCTCAGGCAGGTATTAACACAAAGACAGGTGTTTTTCAGGCCGAAATGATTGTCAGTATTGAGAATGACGGTCCCGTTACAATTATGCTGGACAGCGAAAAAACCATATAGTTTTTTATTATACAAAGCATAGGATATATAGCTACAGCTCATAGGGTCATCCCGGGAAAAATGCCGGGGCTTTAGACCTTTTCGGTAAGCCTTAAAGTGACATTATCTTGATGAAGCAGCAAAGGCTATAATTATGAGTGAACCATACCGATATTTTTCAAAGTAATGGAGGTTATTAAATGAAATTTACAAGGATTCCTTTAGGCGTTTATCAGGCAAATTGTTATATAGTATGGGATGAAGAAACAAAAAAAACCGCTATAATTGACCCCGGCGGGGATTATAAGGTGTTGAAACAAATGATTGAGAAGAAAGATTTGGATATTGAGTATGTGGTTTTGACCCACGCCCATGCGGACCATATCGGTGCCGTTGGGGATTTAAAAAACGATTATAATGTAAAAGTTTTGGTGCACGATGAAGATTATGATATGTTGAGAAATAAAAGAATCAATCACTCCGATGTTATGGGAAACAAAGTTATTGAGCTTAAAGCGGATAGAAAACTCTATGATGGGGATGAAATTATTATAGGAAACACAAAGCTTAATGTTATACACACACCGGGGCATTCCAAAGGAAGCATATGTTTAAAGGCCGACAAGGTGCTGTTCACCGGTGATACGTTATTTGCCGGTTCAATTGGAAGAACGGACTTGGAGGGCGGTTCCTATACGGAAATAATAAAATCCATAAAAAATAAATTGACAGTCCTGCCCCATGATACAATAGTATACCCGGGTCACGGACCTTCTACAACTATCAAAGAAGAAAAGGAAAGCAACCCGTTCTTGCAATGAATTATTAACCATTAAATTACAGGAGGAATTATAATGCCAAAATACGAAAGGACGCATATGTGCGGTGAAATAACAACAAATGACACAGGAAAAGAAGTGTCCTTAGCCGGCTGGGTTCAAAAAAACAGAGATTTGGGAGGTTTACTGTTCTTAGATTTAAGAGATAAAACAGGATTAGTGCAAGTAACATTTAATAAAGATATAAATGAAAATCTTTTTAAAATTGCCCAAGAGATAAAAAGTGAATATGTAGTATCTGTATCCGGCACAGTGCAAAAAAGAGAAGGTGCCATTAATACTAAAATAAAAACCGGCGAAATCGAGATCATTGCAACTCATATTGAAACCCTCAGCAAATCCGAAACACCGCCTATTTACATTGAAGATGATTTAAATGCATCTGAAAGTATAAGGCTTAAATATAGATATTTGGATTTAAGAAGGCCTGTTATGCAAAAAAGGCTTTTTATCAGAAACAAGGTTTACAAATTGATAAGAGATTATTTTTATGATAACGGATTCACGGAGGTTGAAACTCCATTCCTATCTAAGACCACACCTGAAGGTGCCAGAGATTATTTAGTCCCCAGCAGGGTGCAACCGGGCAAATTCTACGCTCTCCCCCAGTCTCCTCAATTATTTAAACAAATACTGATGGTTTCAGGGTTTGATAAATACTTTCAGATAGTTAAATGTTTTAGGGATGAGGATTTAAGAGCTGACAGGCAACCGGAATTTACTCAACTTGATATGGAAATGTCCTTTGTTGAAAGGGATGATGTAATAAAAATTATTGAGGGCTTGATGACAGAAATTTTTAAAAGCATTAAAGGAACAGAGTTAAAACCGCCATTTAAAAGGCTGAAATATCAAGAAGCAATGGATAGATACGGAACTGATAAGCCGGATATAAGATTTGGTTTGGAACTGACAGATTTGGGCGATATATTGATAAACACCGAGTTTAAAGTATTTTCAAATGTATTAAACACCGGGGGTTCCATAAAGGCAATAAATGCATCAGGCTGCGGTGCAAAACTGAGCAGGAAAGACATAGACGGCCTTGGGGAATTCATAAAAACCTACAAAGCTAAAGGACTGGCATGGATTAACATTACAAAAGACGGTATAAAATCACCCATAACAAAATTTTTAACTGAAAATGAGATAGAAGAGATAATTGAAAAATTGAATGCCACGGAAGGCGATATCATACTTATAGTGGCAGATGAAAAAGAAATCGTTTATGATTCATTGGGACAATTAAGATTGGAATTGGCACACAGATTTGATTTGATTAAAAAGGATGAAATCGGTCTTTTATGGGTTACGGATTTTCCCTTATTGGAATTTGATGAAGAAGAAAAAAGGTATATTGCAAAACATCACCCCTTTACATCACCGGTAGATGAAGATATAACACTCCTTGATACAAACCCCGAAAAGGTAAGGGCAAAAGCCTATGATATAGTTCTTAACGGTTACGAATTAGGGGGAGGTAGCATCAGAATACACAATAGCAAGCTGCAGGAAAAAATGTTCGGCGTGTTAGGTTTCACAATGGAAGACGCTTGGAGCAAATTTGGTTTTTTACTTGAAGCTTTTAAATACGGAACACCGCCTCACGGGGGAATTGCCTTGGGCATAGACAGACTGATAATGCTTCTTACCGATACTGATAATATAAAAGATGTCATAGCTTTTCCCAAGACCCAGAGTGCAACCTGCCTCATGACGGAAGCACCTTCGGAAGCGGATGAAAAACAACTCAAAGAACTGAATATTAAATTAGAGAAATAAACAGAGGCTATGCTTATGGATTTTTTATCAAGAACAAGAATACTGATAGGCGACGAGGCCTTGCTAAAATTAAAAAACAGTACCGTAGCCATATTTGGAATCGGGGGTGTTGGTTCTTTTGCCGCAGAGGCGTTGGGCAGGTGTGGCGTAGGTAATTTGGTTTTAATAGATTTTGATAGAATAAACATTTCCAATATAAACAGGCAAATACATTCAACGGGTAAAACAATAGGCAGATACAAAGTTGATGTAATGAAAGAAAGATTAGAGGAAATAAATCCTTGGATTGAAGTTCAAACTTATAAGGAAACCTATAATGAAGACACGAAAAACCTACTGCTAAAAAACAACTATGATTATGTTATAGATGCCATAGATACAGTTACATCAAAGATTAATTTGATAGTCAGTTGTACAGATATGAAAATCCCCATAGTGAGCTCCATGGGTGCAGGGAATAAACTGGATCCGTCAAGATTAAAAATTGGGGATATTTATGAAACAAAAATGTGCCCCCTTGCAAAGGTTATAAGGCATGAACTTAAAAAGCAAGGGATACAGGCGTTAAAAGTGGTATATTCCACGGAAAAACCACTGAATATAAACGAAAACAATCACATAACGGAAATATCCTCAAAAACTGATAATGTATCCGCTAAAGTACGCCTTAGGCCCCCCGTGGGAAGTATTTCTTTTGTGCCTTCCGTTGCAGGACTGATGCTTGCCTCAATAGCAGTGAGAGACATGATTGGCGTACCGGTTGACACTAACCATTAACTATAGTATTATTTATACCGATAGGGGGTATAATTATGGATGATAAAAAATCAGAAAATCAAGTTAATATTATAAATAGACTGAAAAAGATTGAGGGACAGGTAAAGGGAATTCAGAGAATGGTGGAAAGCGGTAAATGCTGTGATGACATAATGATTCAAATATCCGCCATAAGGTCTGCTATTAATAAGGTTGGCGGCATGATACTGGATACTTATATTAAAGATTGTTTGATTTCTTCATTGAAAAACAATGAAAACGACGATAAATTAGATGACTTAATAGATACTATAGTCAAATATGTAAAATAGAAGGGCTAATCATGATAGAAACAGGTAAAGTAATAGAAGTAGGGAAAAATACAGTAAGAATTTTAATAGCTCGTAATACGGCTTGCGGCGAATGCGGGGCTTGCCAGGTAGGAAGAGATAACTTGAACCTGATTATAACGGCTGATAATAATATTGGGGCACAAAAAAATGACAATGTATTATTGGAGCTGAATACGGAAAACTTTTTATTGGCCAGCGTTATTTTTTATGGTATTCCTTTGTTTGCTCTTATAGCGGGAATAGCTCTTCCTTACTATATACTAAGACATTTGGGTTATTCAAATAACTTTGTACAAGTAATAGCATCAATAACCGGTTTATTATTATTAGCCGTATCTTATATTTTAATAAAAAGCAAGGAATCATCCTTTAGAAATATGGGCAGGTTTAAATCAAAAATGATAAAAATTATTAAATAATTGCGGAGGTAGGTCTAATTGGAAATGCAAGAAATATATAAAGCGGATCCCCAAATTGCTGAAGCCATTGAATTAGAGGAAAAAAGGCAAAGACGAAATATAGAACTTATTGCTTCGGAAAACTTTGTCAGCAATGCTGTTATGGCTGCAATGAGTACAATCCTTACAAATAAATATGCGGAAGGCTACCCTGGAAATAGATACTACGGCGGATGCGAATTTGTTGATATAGTAGAAAATATCGCAAGGGACAGATTAAAGAAAGTTTTTAAAGGGGAACATGCAAATGTTCAGCCTCACTCGGGAACAAATGCAAATATCGGCGTATACTTTTCCGTATTGAACCCTGGAGATTCAGTTTTAGGAATGGACCTATCTCATGGGGGTCACTTAACCCACGGGAGTCCCGTAAACATTTCGGGGAAATATTATAAATTTTTCTCTTATGGTGTGGATGAAAAAAGTGGCAGGATTGATTATGATGCCGTGAGAGAACTTGCTCTGAAAAATAAACCGAAACTTATTATAGCAGGCGGAAGTGCATATCCAAGAACAATTGATTTTAAAAGATTTAGAGATATAGCAAACGAGTCAGGCTCCTTGCTTATGGTGGATATGGCACATATAGCCGGCCTTATAGCGGCAGGTCTGCATCCCAGTCCCGTAGAACATGCTGATTTTGTAACCACCACTACTCATAAAACCCTCAGGGGTCCCAGAGGTGGTGCAATATTATGCAAAGAACAATATGCAAAAGCAATAGACAAGGCAATATTCCCGGGTACTCAGGGAGGACCTTTGATGCATGTAATAGCAGCTAAAGCCATCTGCTTTAAAGAAGCCATGGAAGAAGATTTCTTTGAATACCAAAAACAAGTAATAAAGAACTCAAAGGCCTTAGCAGAACAGCTTATAGATGAAGGATTTAATCTTATATCCGGCGGCACTGATAACCATTTAATTTTAATTGACTTGAGAAATAAAAATACTACCGGGAAAGAAGCGGAGCATTTGTTGGATCAAATAGGCATTACCGTGAATAAAAACACCATACCCTTTGATACCCAAAGCCCTTTTGTAACAAGCGGTATTAGAATAGGTACTCCCGCGGTTACCACAAGAGGCCTGAAAGAAGACCACATGAAAGAAATAGGAAGAATAATATCTTATATAATAGACAATCCAATGGATATACATAAAACCAAGGAGAGGGTAAAAGCTTTATCCGATAAATATATATTTTAGGGGCGCCGGGCTCTGGGCACCGGGCACTGGGCTCTGGACTCTGGACACCGGGCGCTGGGCACTGGACACCGGGCGCTGGGCACTGGACACCGGGCACTGGACACTGGGCTCTGGACTCTTGACTCTTGACTCTTGACTCTTGACTCTGGACACTGGTGTCAGGGTCGTGTCTTTTGGGTCAAGATCCTTCGGCGGTGCCTCAGGATGACAGTATCGTGGCTTATAAACGTATCGTAAAATGTCATTCTGAGCGTAGCGAAGAATCTTACTCTGTTCACTGATAACTGTTCTCTGTTCTCTAGAAACGAGGTGGATTATGGGTGTAAATTTAATCTATAAATCAATATTGGAAACCATAATAGAAAATATAAATGCTGGAATACACGTTGTTGATAATAAAAGCAGAACGATTTTCTACAATAAATTTATGAGTGAATTGGAAGGCTTAGATGTTGACGAAGTAATGGGCAAAAGCATTATGGAAATCTTTCCTTTCCTTACGGAGGAGACAAGCACTGTATTAACAGTTTTAAAAACTAAAAAGCCTATTTTTTTGAGTAGCCAAACATATCTTAATACTTATGGCAAACAAATCAACACTATAAACAGCACCATACCGTTTAGGATATCTCCGGATAAATATGGGGCGGTTGAAATAGCCAAGGACATCACTAAAGAAAAAGAACTTTTAAGAAAACTGCAAATACTACAACAGGAATTAGTTTCCAATGATATAGAAAGAAAAAATGTAAAGGGATATACCTTCAAATGCATTATAGGGGAAGACGACGGGTTTTTGGATACAATATCCTATGCAAAATCTGCTTCCAAGTCATCTTCCACAGTATTTATCTACGGAGAAACAGGTACGGGTAAAGAGCTTTTTGCCCAGAGCATTCACAATGAAAGCAACAGATACAACAAACCTTTTATTGCACAAAACTGTGCTGCATTACCGGAATCACTTTTGGAAGGTATACTGTTTGGTACAACAAAAGGGAGCTTTACCGGCGCTATAAACAGACCCGGTCTTTTTGAGCAGGCGGATGGAGGTACCTTGCTATTAGATGAGATTAATTCCATGAGCCTTCCCCTTCAGGCAAAGCTTCTCAGGGTTTTGCAAGAAGGATTTATCAGAAGATTAGGCGGTTTGACGGATATACCCTGTGATGTGAGAATAATAGCCACTACAAATGAGGACCCGATAATAGCTATAGAAAGAAATGCCCTGAGAAAAGATTTGTATTATAGATTAAATGTAATCAACATTCGAATTCCATCCCTTAAAGACAGAAAAAAAGATATTTCGCTATTGGCGGAGCATTTTATAAAAAAATACAACTTAATACTACAAAAAGACGTTTGGAATCTTTCCAAAGAAGTTGAGGCTTCTTTTATGAAATATGATTGGCCCGGCAATGTAAGAGAATTGGAAAACATAATAGAAAGTGCCATGAATATGATAGACAAAGAACATATATTGAAACCTGAGCATCTATCGGTAAAAACCAAAGAAATGATAATAAAAGATAAAGGAACTCATAACATAGAGCAGTTACTGAACGATAACAACACATTGGATGAAGTACTCAGCAGTATAGAAAAGGAACTTATCAGCAATTCATTAAAAGACAATTCTTACAACATAACCAAAGCAGCCAAAAGCTTAGGTATCAAAAGGCAAAGTCTCCAGCATAAAATAAAAAAGTTCAAAATTGATATCAAACAGGAAGATTTAAGTATTTAAAAGGATATTGAGGATAAAATATCATTAATCTTCTTTAATGCAAGAATATTTGCACTAAGGGATTTATTGGTATACACAATGACAATATCTGCATTGGCAAGATATAACCCATGAGCAAATATATTTGCAGCAACTGCAAGTATATTTGCGTATGATGTTGTTTTTTGAATATTTAGAAGATAAACAAAAAAATTATACATTAAAACCCGTTAAACAAGGTCTATCAGAGGTTATAATGTCTAAATATCACAATCTTTTGCCTATTATTTGGCATGAAAGTTGCATAATAAATATATGTAAACAACTAAAAACGCAAGGAGGATTTAATATGGAGCGAAAAAATGTAAAAGTAATTATTTGGGGACTTGGCTCAATGGGCGGCGGGATGGCCGAGATGATACTTAAGAAAAAAGGCATCGAGGTTGTCGGCGTTGTGGGCAGAGGTGCAAAACTGGGAAAAAGCATGTATGACTATTTAAGCGTAGAAAGAGGAGACAATCCGGATGTAATAATAGGTACTTATGAAGAAGTAATTACCGAAAAAGCTGCAGATGTTGTGCTTATTTGCACTGACTCCTTTGTTAAAAACACTTTTGATAAAATAAAATACTGTTTGGAAAAGAAAATCAATGTAATCTCAAGTGCAGAGGAAATGGCTTATCCTATGCAACAGGAACCTGAATTGTCGGCAGAAATGGATAGAATAGCAAAGGAAAATGGAGTAACGGTATTGGGAACCGGTATCAACCCCGGACTTATAATGGATTTACTTGTTGTATGTTTAACCGGTTGCTGTATTGATGTAGAACACGTTTTGGCAAGAAGAGTAAACAGCTTGTCACCTTTTGGACCTTTAGTAATGCATGAACAGGGAATTGGAACAACAGTAGAGGAATTCAAAGAAGGTGCCGCAACAGGCAAAATCGCAGGACACGTCGGTTTCAATGAATCCATAGCTATGATTGCAGGAGCTTTAGGCTGGAAGTTAAGCGGAGAAGTAAAGCAAACTATGGAACCCATCGTTTCAAATGTATATAGAAAAGCCCCTCATGCGGAAGTTCAACCCGGTGATGTAGCAGGATGTGCCATGAAAGGTTTTGGCTATGTTGACGGTGAACTAAAAATCGAAATGGATCACCCCCAGCAGATAGAGCCTGAATTGGAAGGAACTAATACCGGAGATTATGTTATCATCAAAGGTACTCCAAATGTTAATGTAGCCAATCAACCTGAAGTACCCGGCGGAATCGGTACCATAGCTATGTGTGTAAATATGATACCCCACGTAATAAATGCACGCCCGGGACTTAAGACCATGATAGATCTTCCTGTACCCAGAGCAATGATGGGGGACGTAAGAGATTTAATTGAAGAATAATAATATAGAGGAGCATAGTCTCCTCTTCTTAAAAAAGCAACCTAATTTAACATTACTTAAAAGTTTAGAATTAATATAAAGTGAAAGTGAGGTATTCAAATGGAAATTGCAAAAAAAGGCGATTGGGTGCAGATTCATCAAATAGTCTTAAAACCAGAAGAAAGAGCAGAACATCTTCCTGAAGATACGAAAAAGGTTCCTTTGGAATTATGGGTAAAAGGTTTTGCACAAAATGATGCAAAAATCGGTGAAGAAATGGAAATTAAAACTGTCACCGGAAGAACAGTTGTAGGAGAATTGTTTGCAATAAATCCCAGGTACATTCATGACTTCGGAAATTATGTACCGGAACTGACTAAGGTAGATATACAGCTCAAAGATGAATTATTTGGAGGTGAAAATTAATGAGTAGAGATATATCATATTCTGCCGTCATGGGTAGAAAAAATGAAATAATGAAAGACGCTATCGGTATAGACTACAGCGTATTCGAGTCCGGCAGCATAGCTTTTGATTACGAAAGAATGATGAGAGAAGCCGGTTATTCCTTGGATGAAATCCAGGAAATACAGGGTAGAACCGGAGTAGGTAACACCCCTATTTTGGAAATGAGAAACCTAACCGCATTGGCAAGAAAATATTCCCCCAAGGGAAAAGGTGCAAGAATTTTCATAAAAGACGAAGCAGCCAACCCTTCAGGAAGCTTCAAAGCAAGAAGAGCGGCAACTGCTGTCTATCATGCAAAGAAAATGGGCTATAAAGGTGTAATCGCGGCCACAAGCGGTAACTATGGTGCTGCTGTAGCATCCCAGGCTGCCATGGCAGGACTGAAATGTATTGTTGTTCAGGAGTGCTATGACAGTAAAATGATAGGACAACCTGAAATATTGGAAAAACAAAGAGTCTGTGAAGCTTATGGTGCTGAAGTAGTTCAGTTATCCGTAGGTCCCGAGCTCTTCTATACCTTCCTTCTTCTACTTGAAGATACAGGATATTTCAATGCATCACTTTATACACCCTTTGGAATAGCGGGAGTTGAAACCTTAGGTTATGAATTGGTAATGCAGTTCAGAGAAAAATTAGGCAAGGATCCGGACAAAGTGCTTATCACTCACGCAGGCGGAGGAAATGTGACGGGAACAGCAAGAGGGATAATAAAGTCCGGTGCTGAAAATGTTGAAATTGTCGGGGCAAGTGTTGACCTGTCCGGTTTGCATATGGCCTCTGACCACGATTTTAACAGAAAATCCTTTACCACAGGCCATACAGGATTTGGTATTCCTTTTGCAACTTGGCCGGACAGAGCCGATGTACCGAGAAATGCGGCAAGACCTTTGAGATATTTGGACAGATATATATTTGTAAAACAAGGGGAAGTATTCTATATCACAGAAGCTCTCTCCGTCTTGGAAGGAATAGAAAGAGGCCCTGCAGGAAATACATCCCTTACTGCGGCTTTTGCCTTGGCTCAAGAAATGGATGAGGATCAGACTATAATTGTACAGGAAACAGAATACACAGGAGCAGGAAAACATCCCATGCCCCAAATCAGTTTTGCCAAACAAAACGGAATCGAAGTATTAATAGGTGATACGGAAGAAGAAAAACCGGGACAAAACATCATATTCCCCGATAGCCCCGGAAGAATTAAAGTGAGAGATTTTGATTTGGATAAAGCGAGAACATCCTATGTCAAAAACGCTATTAACAATTATAATAAAAAAGAAATCAGCAAAGAAGACTTTGATTTTATAGTTAAAGACGCAAAGAGCAACGAAAAGTTTGTTACGGAAGCGTTAAAGGAATTGGGAGTAAGTGTGAAATAATTTTGAATGGAGGGTTAGAATTGAAAAGACCTGACGATTATTTAACAAGGCGAAAACATTTAGAAAATATGACCGAAGAACAATTAAAAGACAAGTTCTGGGAATTAGCCGATAAAATCGTAGAGCCAATGCTTGATATGGGTTATAAAAATACCACTCCTGCAATAGAAAGAAGCGTACTTTTACGTATGGGATTTTCAAGCCTTGAAGCCAAACCTATTGTAGAAGGCGTTATGAAAAAAGGCTTGATGGGTAAAGGTGCAGGTAACGTTATATGGAGATTATCAAAAAAGTTGGGTGTTTCTGTTAGAGAAGCCGGTCTTGCATTAGCAGAAGACAAATATTGGGACGAAGTAAATGCTCTTTTTGAAGGAGGGGAAAACTAATGAAATTAGACCCAAACAAAAAGATGGATATAAAAGAAATTCTAAAGGATTTGGACAGTTATAGGCCAAGAAGGCGAGGTTGGCACTGGAGAGAAGGTGCAAATGAAAAAAGAACCATAGGAGATTTTGAATTTTTAGAGACCTCCGAAGGCTTAAAAAACTACATTCCTTTGCCGGGAAGCAGGGGCTTTGGCTATATTGATCCCCAACCGGATTGTGTAATAACCACTGAAATAGCATCAGGCAGATTCGAAGATGACTTGAGAAGAATGAGGATGGCAGCTTGGCACGGTGCTGACCACATCATGGTAATAAGAACGGCAGGCCAATCTCATATAGATTCCCTATTAGAAGGTACAAACCAGGGAATAGGCGGAATAATGGTTACAAGAAAACAAGTAAGGGCAAGCAGAAAAGCACTTGATATGATAGAAGATGAAGTAGGAAGACCCATTAACTTCCACTCCTATGTATCCGGTGTAGCAGGACCTGATATTGCCGTTATGTTTGCGGAAGAAGGCATAAACGGAGCACATCAAGACCCTCAATATAATATTTTATACAGAAACATAAACATGATTAGAAGTTTTGTTGATGCATGCGAAGCAAAAAAGGTAATGGTATGGGCGGATATGCTGCAGATTGACGGTGCCCACAATGCCAACGCTACAGCTATGAAGGCTTGGAAAGTAATGCCCGAGCTTATGGTACAACATGCTATCAACTCCGCTTTTTCAAGAAAAATAGGTATGAAACCTGAAAACATTGCACTGTCAACAGTTCCGCCGACAGGGACCCCGGCACCGTGTATGAGACTGGATTTACCCTATGCGGTGGCACTCAGAGATTTCTTTAGTGAATACAAAATGAGGGCTCAGCAAAATACAAAATACATGGAATCCGATGCAAAAGAAGCAACGGTAACTCATACATTAAACATGATAATATCAAGGCTTACAAGTGCCGATATACAATCCACCATAACTCCCGACGAAGGAAGAAACGTACCGTGGCACTATTACAACGTAGCTGCCTGCGATACAGCAAAACAGGCATTAAACGGTATGGACGGACTGAGAGAAATGGTTAAGCTGGATAGAGACGGTGTATTAGGTGAAAAAGTAAGGGAAATCAAAGAAAGAGCCGTTCTCTTTATGGAAGAAATGTTGGAAGTAGGCGGTTATTTCAAGGCCGTTGAAGAAGGATTCTTTATCGATAGCGGTTACTACCCGGAAAGAAACGGCGACGGAATACCAAGACAAATAGATGGTGGCATCGGTGTGGGAATGATATTTGAAAGAGACAAAGATTATTTCGCACCCGTTTCCGTACATTACGGATATAACAACATACCCGAAGAATTTGAAAAAGCATCCGATGCTATAGGCGGCGATACCTTTGAAGAACCGTCAAAGATTATTTATATCGACGAGTTGGATGAATTCGACAATGTTGATGTGAGACTTGAAGAAATTGAAAGATACTATGACACCAGTTATGTCAAACCCGAAGTGGAGTGGAGAGCCGACGGTGTAGTTGCAGTAACGATTTTCCTACCCTTAGATGAAAGAACGGCGGAATTTGCAGCAATCAAATGTGGCGAAAAAATGGGACTGGAAGATGTAACTGTTATAAATAAGAATATCATGCACCCATCCGAAGGAACCCTTGTTGAAATCAAAGGTAAAGTTAAATTTGATATCAATGTAGATGAACTCATAATACCGGAAAAAGTACCGATAATGTCTGATGAAGAAATCAGAGAGGCCATTGCGAAAGAACCTATGTTTGTTGTAGCCGCTACAGTGGGTGAAGATGAACACTCCGTAGGTCTTAAAGAAACCTTGGATATCAAGCATGGGGGTATAGAAGGCTTCGGTGTCAAGTATCTATATATGGGAACTTCCGTTCCTGTGGAAAAATTAGTAGATGCCGCTATAGAAACCAAAGCGGATGCCATACTTGCAAGTACAATAATAACCCACGATGATGTTCATCTTAAAAACATGAGAAAAATACATGAACTATGTGTGGAAAAAGGCATAAGGGATAAAGTGATCTTGGCTTGCGGAGGTACTCAGGTGACTAATGAAATAGCAAAAGAAGCGGGAATGGATGCAGGCTTTGGAAGAGGAACCCATGGAAATGAAGTTGCAAGCTACCTTGTGAAGAAAAGAAGGGAAATGAAGTAATAGCTATGAAAATTGACGTTTTAGTAGCTGAAATAGGAAGCACCACGACGGTAATAAACGCATTTACGGATATAGGGACACCCTGCCCGAGATTTGTCGGGCAGGGTCAAGCCCCTACCACGGTTTTGGAAGGTGATGTAACCGTCGGGTTAAAAGGTGCCATAGACGATTTAAAGCAAAGCTTAAAAATCGATGACATAGAATACGGTGAAATGCTTGCAACCAGCAGTGCCGCAGGAGGCCTCAGGATGACGGTGCACGGCTTGGTATATGATATGACTGTGCGGGCGGCAAAAGAAGCTGCATTAGGTGCCGGTGGGATAATAAAAATGGTTACTGCCGGCAAACTGCGAAGATTAGATTTAAAAAAAATAATAGACATTAACCCCAATATAATTCTTATTGCGGGGGGAGTAGACTACGGTGAAAGAGAAACGGCTATATACAACATGGAACTCATTGCATCTTCAAATCTTAACATACCCATAATCTATGCAGGCAATATGGAAAATGATGAAGAAGTGGCTTTAATATGTGAAGAAGCCGGTATAAAGCTATATATCGTGGAAAATGTCTATCCTCGAATAGACTTTTTAAATATTGAACCTACAAGAAGGATTATCCAGGAAGTTTTTGAAGAACATATCATACATGCATCGGGAATGACCACAGTCAGAGAAATGGTTAACGGCCCTATAATACCTACACCCGGTGCAGTTATGGAAGCTGCAAAACTATTAAAGGAAAGCATAGGTGACCTGGTAGTCTTTGATGTGGGCGGTGCTACAACCGATGTACACTCCGTAACCGAAGGCTCCGAGGAAGTCAGTAAGCTTTTAATAAGTCCCGAACCTTATGCAAAAAGAACTGTAGAAGGAGACTTGGGCGTATACATAAATCTAAAGCATATAGTAGAAAAAATAGGATTAAAAGAATTAAAAGAAGAATTTGCAAATGCGGAAGAATTGATTAAAAAGACTCATCCCATCCCGGAAACGGAAGAAGAGAAAATATTTGTTGAAAGGCTAACGAAAGAGGCGGTACTGACCTCTTTGGAAAGACATGCAGGCAGATTCAGATATATTTACGGACCCTCTGGTAAAAAAACCATTGCGGAAGGTAAGGACTTATCAAATATAAAATATATTATAGGTACCGGTGGTGCCCTGACACGATTGCCTAACAGATTTGAAATTCTAAAAAATGCCGCAGGTCATGGTAAAGGCCTTGAATTGTATCCCACAAAGGAAGCAAAAATACTCATTGACAGAAACTATATTTTCGCCTCATTGGGGGTACTTTCCAAAAAATATCCGGAAGATGCGGTATTGCTAATGAAAGAAAGCATTGATTACAAAGAATAAGAAAAGAGAGGAGGAAAAGGATGAATTATCCCTCTTTGAATATTGATTTAATGAAATTGGAACATAACACCAGGTTATTGGTTGAAAAATGTTCCGGCAAAGACATCACCGTAGCAGCGGTATCAAAGGTGTTTTGTGCCATACCTGAACTCGTTCAAGCATTAATAGACGGGGGTACCTCTTATGTGGCTGACTCAAGGATTGAAAACCTAAAAAGAATAAAGCACTTGAACATACCAAAAATGCTGTTAAGAATCCCCATGCTGTCCCAGGTAGATGATGTTGTGGAATATGCAGACATCAGCCTTAATTCTGAATACGTTGTTATAAAGGCTTTGTCGGAAGCGGCAATAAAAAAAGGCATAGTTCATGATATTATACTCATGATTGATTTGGGCGATTTGCGAGAAGGCGTATGGATGGATGAAGCGGTAGAATACGTGGGTAAACTTACGGATTTAAAGGGAGTGAACCTAAAAGGCATCGGAACCAACCTTACCTGCTATGGGGCTGTCATACCCAAGGTTGACAATTTGACAAACCTTATTAATATCGCTAGGGAAATCGAAAACAAATATAATATCAAGCTGGATATTATATCCGGTGGGAATTCCAGCAGTATATATCTCATGGACAATAATACTATACCCAAGGGCATTAATAATCTGAGATTTGGCGAATCCGTGGTATTGGGCAATGAAACAGCTTATGGAGCAAGGATAGAAGGCTCCCATAACGATTGTTTTACCCTGTCGGCGGAAATAGTGGAATTAAAAGAAAAACCTTCAATACCCATTGGGGAAATCGGAGTAGATGCCTTTGGCACAAAACCGGTTTTTGAAGACAGAGGAATAAGAAAGCGTGCTATTGTGGCAGCGGGCAAACAAGATGTCAAAGTTGACGGCCTAACACCTATAGATGATAGATTAATCATATTGGGAGCCAGCAGCGACCATATGATAATAGACGTAACCGATAGTGAAAAAGACTATAAAGTAGGGGATGTTATAGATTTTCTCTTGGATTACGGTGCTCTTTTAGCACTATCTACATCCGGATATGTGCATAAAGTTATAAAGTAAAGATAAATAAATTGATATATCAATCACATTACAAGCCGTTACAAGTTAACGGCTTTTCCTCATAAAAAAATATATAAAATGATTTACACAAAAAATCCAACTCTTCATACTATATACTATGTAGAAATCAACAACAAGCCATTGAATTTAAAATATTACCAAGTAAACAATAGAGTAAGGGGAAATATCCCACATTGTTGATATTACTGGGGTGATGTCAACAATTTAAAATAGATGGGCACGGTTTAAAACCGTGCCTTAATTTTTTGGCGTCAGGCAATAAGTTCTCTTTCCGGTGCCAGGTCTCCGGTGCCAGGTACACGAAACAGGAGTTAATAAGTTCTCCTTTCGGTGCCAGGTACACGAAACAGGAGTTATTGCAGCATTCCTATTATTTACACTTGTTTTTAACATTCTACAATTATTAGTATTTGATAAAGATTGCGTTGTGGAAAGGATTAGGGACTGTTAGCGAAATGAAGGAAAAGCGAAATCAGACCAGCTAAAGGAATTACCATATGCTATATATATAATTTAACTGAGAAATTTTGATTTCGCCCGTAGTGAGCCTACAGTCCTTTAGCCTTGTAACTCAGCAATCATATCAAACACTAATAATAAGACTGAAAATTCACATAGTGTGAATAGAACCGGTGTTTTTCTTAAATTAAATTGTTTTATTATATAGTAGGAAAGTTCTACTTTCCTACTATATAATAAAGATTTTAAAAACAAATTGACAGTCACTATAAAAGGTGATAATCTAACAATAGAAATGAAATCCGACTTAATTAGTATGAATTAAAAGGAGGTAAAATTTTGATATTATCCACTCGAAGCAGATACGGTTTAAAAATGATGCTTGAATTAGCTTTGAACTACGAATACGGCTCTATCTCCTTGAGTAAAATAGCCGAAAGGCAACAGCTTTCCCTGACCTATTTAGAACAGCTTATAGCACCACTACGCAAGAAAGGTCTTGTAGAAGGGATAAGAGGTTCTAAAGGTGGTTATGTCCTTGCAAAAAGTCCCAAGGAAATAACAGTTGGTGAGGTAATCAGGATATTGGAAGGTCCTTTGGCACCGTCAGAGTGCGTCTTAGATAAGAAAGAGTTTGAATGCATAAATGCCGATAACTGTGCAACCCGCCTTCTTTGGGAAAAAATATCCGAGAGCATTGATAATGTAATAGATTCAATTACATTAGGCGATATGGTAAATGATTTTAACAAACTTAACCCAAGCAAAAACATAACAAGTGAGGAGTAGTGATTATGGAAAAAAGAGTATATTTGGATCACGCGGCAACAACCTATACGGATGGGGAAGTATTAAAAGAAATGTTGCCCTATTTTTCCGAAATTTATGGTAACCCGTCCAGCATACATTCTTTTGGCAGAGAAGTAAAAAAACAAATAGATATTGCAAGAAGCAGAGTTGCAAAAGCCATAGGGGCACAGCCGGAAGAAATCTTTTTTACAGCCGGCGGGTCCGAATCCGACAACTGGGCTATAAGAGGTATAACCTACGCAAACAAAAACAAAGGCAATCATATTATAACAACAAAAATAGAACACCACGCTTCCCTTTATACCTGTGAAAGCTTGGAAAAGGAAGGGTATAGGGTTACTTATTTGAACGTTGACAAATACGGAATGATAGATATAGAAGAATTAAAACAAGCCATCAGCGACGATACCATACTTATTTCCATAATGTATGCGAATAATGAAATCGGCACCATACAGCCGGTTAATGAAATCGGAGAAATAGCGAAAGCAAATAAAATATATTTCCATACCGATGCAGTCCAGGCTATAGGCAATATAAAAATAAATGTAAAAGAACAAAACATTGATTCCTTGTCCCTTTCCGCTCATAAATTTTATGGACCCAAAGGCGTAGGCGTTCTCTATATAAGAAAAGGCGTAAAAGCAAATAACCTTATTTACGGAGGCGGACAGGAAAAGGGTAAAAGAGCGGGAACAGAAAATGTCCCCGGCATAATTGGTCTTGGCAAAGCCATTGAAATAGCCAATGAAAACATAGATGAATATAACAAAAAGATGACATATCTCCGGGATAAGTTGATAAAAGGCATAATGGAGAACATACCTCACACAATTCTGACAGGACATCCAGAAAAAAGACTTCCCGGAAGTGCAAGTTTTTGCTTTAAATATATAGAAGGAGAAGCCCTGTTGCTAAACCTTGACTTAAAAGGTATAGCAGGTTCCAGCGGCTCTGCATGCACATCAGGCTCCTTGGACCCGTCACATGTTCTTTTGTCCATAGGATTGCCCCATGAGATAGCTCACGGTTCCCTGAGACTGACATTAGGGCATGTAAATACTGAAGAGGACATTGATTACGTAATAAAAGTTTTGCCGGGAATCGTGCAAAAACTTAGAGATATGTCCCCACTTTATGAAGATATAAAAGGAGGAAAATAAATGTATACAGAAAAAGTTATGGATCATTTTACATCACCTCGAAATGTTGGTGTAATAGAAGATGCAGATGGAATGGGTGAAGTTGGAAATCCCAAATGCGGTGATATTATGAGATTTTATATAAAAGTCAAGGACAATATTATAACCGATGTTAAATTTAAAACTTATGGCTGCGGTGCTGCCATAGCAACAAGCAGCATAGCTACTGAATTGATTAAAGGTAAAAGTATTGATGAGGCATTAAAACTGACCAACAAGGCGGTTGTAGAGGCTTTGGACGGTTTGCCGCCGCAAAAAGTTCACTGTTCCGTCCTTGCGGAAGAGGCAATAAGTGCAGCTATAGAAGACTACAAAAAGAAGCATAATAAATAAAGCAATAATATTAGTAGGTGTTATATTTGAACAATAAAGTTTTACTCGGTATGAGCGGGGGCGTTGACAGTTCCGTGGCAGCCTATTTGCTGAAAGAAAAAGGTTATAATGTAATAGGTGCCATAATGAAGCTAAAAGATACTAAGGGGCAAGGAAACAGCATGTGTTCACTAAGCCCTGCCGCCCAGGATGCAAAAAAGGTTTGTGATGCATTGAATATCCCCTTTTATGAATTTGACTTCAGGGAGATATTCGAAGTAAGAATAATGAATTATTTTATAAACGAATACTCTATGGGACGCACGCCAAACCCGTGCGTCGCTTGTAATAAATATATAAAATTTGATATGTTTTATAAAAAAGCCGTAGAATTAGGTGCAGATTATATTTCAACGGGGCATTATGCTAAGGTGGAATATGATCCGACATTGGGGCGATACCTGATTAAAAAATCTCTATCCCAAGACAAAGACCAGACTTATGTATTATATAACCTTACCCAAAGTCAATTGAAACATATACTATTGCCTTTGGGGGATTACACCAAGGATGAAATCAGGGGATTAGCTGAGGAAATAGGGCTGGATGTTGCCCATAAACCTGATAGCCAGGAAATTTGCTTTATAGAAGATAATGACTACGTGAGATTTATAAGAGAAAAAACCGGCAAAGAACCACCGCCAGGAAACTATATTGATATGGATGGCAACATTTTAGGCAGACATAAGGGGATTATTAATTATACCATTGGACAGAGGAAAGGCCTGGGTATAGCTGTGGGCAGGCCATTATATGTTGTTGATATAATTGCCCAAAAGAATTTGGTTGTTTTGGGTGACGAAGAATTCATATTTAAGAAGGAACTTATCATTGACAACGTGAATTTTATACCTTTTGACAAATTGGATAAACCTATGAGCATCAAAGCAAAAATACGATATACGGCGAAGGAAGCGGATGCCATAGTTATACCTCTTGATAATTCCAAGGTAAAAGTTATTTTTGACAATGAGCAAAGAGCAATAACAAAAGGACAATCCGTTGTATTTTATAATGAAGATATATTAGTTGGCGGCGGAATAATAGTATCATAAAAGAATATTTGCATAAAATATCTCCATAAATAAAAAATATGGAGGTATTTTTATGTCGGATAAAATGAATAGCAGGGACTGCTTGCAAAGAGCCTGGATGAACACAATGGAATTGGTCAGGGATTTTGAAATGTATTCAAAAAGAATCGATGATGAAGAAGTTGCATGCCTTTTCAAAAAATATTCCGAAGAACAGGGAATACAGGCAAGTAATTTAAGGGAAATGTATAACAGATTTAATTAAAAAAGTGCCATATTGATTAGTTGACAACCATTAGGCACTGCTATATAATTTGAGATAATTTAATACATGGCTTTGAGGCGGATAAGTAGACTGTCAAACATAACAGAGAGGGGATGGACGGTGTAAGTCCCTAAAAGGGCAGTCGAAGCTACCGCTGAGCTATCAAAAAGACGGAGCAGCCGTTATACTGCACCGGTTTTAACCGGCTAAGCGGCCTTTTTGGCAATTAGGGTGGTACCACGAAGCAAATCCTTCGTCCCTATCTGGGGATGAGGGATTTTTATATATAAGAGGAGGATAACTATGAAAAAATACGGATTAAATGAGATAAGAGAACTTTTTTTAGAATTTTTTGAATCAAAAGACCATTTGAGGTTAAAGTCGGCTTCTTTAATACCTGAAAATGATAAAAGTCTGTTGTTAATAAATTCCGGGATGGCCCCTTTAAAACCCTATTTCACCGGACAAAAAACCCCGCCCCACAAAAGAGTAACCACCTGTCAAAAATGCATAAGAACCCCTGACATAGAAAGGGTGGGGAAAACCGACAGACACGGGACTTTCTTTGAAATGTTAGGTAACTTTTCCTTTGGTGACTATTTCAAGGATGAAGCAATCAAATGGGCCTGGGAGTTTTGTACTGAGTGGATTAAGCTCCCCGAAGATAAACTTTGGATAACCATCTATGAAGACGATGATGAAGCTCTTGAAATATGGCATAAAAAAATCGGCATACCAAAAGAAAAGATTGTAAGGATGGGGAAAGAAGACAATTTTTGGGAAATAGGATTAGGCCCTTGCGGCCCTTGCTCTGAAATATACTATGATCGCGGTGAAAAATATGGTTGCGGAAGTCCTGATTGTGCCGTCGGTTGTGAATGTGACAGGTATATCGAATTTTGGAATTTGGTATTTACCCAATTTGACAAAGACGATGAAGGAAACTACAACAAGCTGGAGCATCCTAACATAGATACAGGCATGGGATTGGAAAGAATGGCCGCAATAATGCAAGATGCAAAAAGTATATTTGAAGTGGATACATTAAAATATATATTAGAATATATATGTGAACTTTCAAATGTTACCTACAGGGAAAATGAAAAGACAGATGTTTCAATCAGAGTAATAACGGACCACATAAGGAGCGTTGCTTTTATGGTGTCCGATGGAATCCTACCCGGCAACGAAGGAAGAGGCTATATACTCAGAAGACTGTTAAGAAGGGCTGTAAGGCATGGTAAACTGCTTAATATCAAAGGGCACTTTCTGGGTAAAGTCGCAAGGAAAGTGATTGAAATAAGCAGTGGTGCATACCCTGAATTAAAAGAAAGAGAAGAATATATTTTAAGCATTATAGACATTGAAGAAAAACGGTTTGAAGAGACTTTAGAACAAGGCCTCCATATATTGGAAGATTATATGAATCTATTAGATAAAAAAGGTACTTTGACCGGGGAATCTGCTTTTAAACTTTATGATACCTATGGTTTTCCTTTGGATTTAACAAAAGATATATTGGAGGAAAACGGTTTTAAGGTGGATGAGGCTGGATTTGAAAAAGAGATGAGATTACAGCAAGAAAGAGCAAGAACCGCAAGAGAAGATACTGATGCAGAGGCTTGGAAAGAAGAAATATATTCAAAACTAAGCAAAAGCATTGAAGCAACGGAATTCGTTGGGTATGACAGTTATATGGCGAATAGTATTATCAGAGGAATAATTGCAGATAATAAAATAGTGGAAAAAGCAAATAAAGGAATGGAAGTAAGTATTATACTTGACAAAACACCTTTTTATGCTGAAAGTGGCGGTCAGTTAGCTGATATAGGCAATTTGAAATCTGAAAACTTTTCCATAGAAGTATACGATTGCAAGAAAATGAATGATGTGCTCTATATCCATAAATGCAAGGTTATAGAAGGGGAAGCGGCATTGGGTAACCCCTGTATTGCACAAATTAATAAGCAAAACAGATTATCGACGGCCAGGAACCATACATCAACCCACCTTCTTCATAAATCCCTGAGAAATACATTAGGCAATCACGTGGAACAGGCAGGTTCATTGGTCAGCAGTGATAGGCTGAGATTTGATTTTACACATTTCAAACCATTGACCCTTGAAGAATTGAGTGAAATAGAAAGAAAAGTTAATGAAGCAATATGGGATAGCAAGGAAGTAACCGCCACAGAGATGGATATGGACAGTGCAAAAAAAATGGGTGCAATGGCCTTATTCGGAGAAAAATACGGTAACAACGTAAGGGTTATAAAAGTTGGAGATTATAGCACGGAGCTATGTGGTGGAACTCATTTGGAGAACACTTCACAAATAGGAATGTTCAAAATTATATCTGAAGGCGGTATTGCCGCGGGGGTAAGAAGAATTGAGGCTATAACCGGTATCGGGCTTTATGAACATTTATTGGAGAAGGAAAATACTTTAAAAGAAATTGGTTCCTTGTTAAGAGTCAGTGAACAAGATTTAGTAAAAAGAATTGAGCTGAATATAAAGCAGATAAAAGAGTCGGAAAAAGAGATTGCACAATTAAAAAACCGGATTTCCGGAGATTCAGTCCAAGATTATATTTCGAAAGTTGAAGAAACGAAAGGCATAAAGTATCTTATTACAGAAGTTAACGGTTTGGATATGGATGCCATGAGACAATTAGGAGATAAATTGAGGGATAAGATAGAAAAAGGCGTTGTAGTTTTATATCAAAAGGATGCAGACAAAGCCGTAGTTTTGGTTATGGCTGATAAAAAAGCAACAGCCTCAGGTATTCATGCCGGCAACGTGATAAAAGAAATAGCAAAACTTGGCGGTGGCAGCGGGGGTGGCAGACCTGACATGGCTCAGGGGGGCATAAAAGATTTAAAGAAAATAGAGGAGATTGTTACAAAGATACCTAAAATTATAGAAAACCAAATACAATAATCTGTTATTGCTATTCATATGGTCTTGGTGTCATCCTGAGCATTGCGAAGGATCTTAAGACTCTTCGGCAAGCCTCGACAGTGACATTTACCTTAGCAATATAAGGCAGTTAGATAATGCGTGTTTACTGTTCACAATTGCTTTTAACTTTCTACAATTATTTGTATTTGATAGAGATTGCGTTGTGGAAGGGCTTAAGGTCTGTTAGCGAAATGGAGGAAAAGCGAAATCACATGTGACTTAAGGAGTTTTTTAAACTCAATTTGTGGGTTAACGGGGAGGGTTTGATTTCGCCCGTAATAAGCTTACAGACATTTAGCCTTGTAACTCAGCAATCGCGTCAAATACAATATTCTGTTATAATGGGTTAGCTATAGTGTGAACTATAACAGTATGTGAACAGCAAGAAATAAAAAATCACTAAACATTGAAAAAATGATACATCTGTATTATCATTAATTTAATAGATAACTTGGAGGGTGGTGTGGGAAGCATGCTGTCAAACCATGACGAAACCATGAAATTCAAAGTTGATAAAGACAAAGTTTATAAACCATCTGAAATATTGATAACAGTCTATAAAGCTTTGCTTGAAAAAGGTTATAACCCGATTAACCAAATAGTCGGATATATTCTTTCAGGAGATCCTACATATATTACCAGTTACAATAATGCAAGAAGCTTAATCAGAAAGATAGAAAGAGATGAGCTTTTAGAAGAACTGGTTAAGGCTTATGTAGAAGATAAAGAATAATAAAGCTAAAATAATTTACTTTATTAATAACCGGAAGGAGCAAACATTCTTCCGGCTTATTACTTATATGAGCCGTTAGAGGGGTACACAATGGAATATGAAATTTTGGGCAATACAGGAATTAAAGTATCAAAACTATGCTTTGGTAGCTTGACCCTAAGTCCGCTGCAATCCAACCTATCCATCAGTCAAGGTGCCGAATTAATCAACAAAGCCTTTGAAAAGGGAGTTAACTTTATAGATACAGCGGAACTGTATGATAATTACGAGTATATAAAAAAAGCAATAAAAGGTCGGCGGAAGGACTTCATCTTATCAACCAAATGTTATGCTTATACAAAAGAAGGTGCCAAAGAAAGCTTAAACAAAGCTTTAAAAGAATTGAATACGGATTATATAGATATTTTTTCACTTCATGAGCAGGAAGATGAATACACTATAATGGGACATTGGGAAGCCATAGAATATTTTTTGAAAGCAAAAGAAAAAGGTTTTATAAGAACCTTTGGCATATCTACACATAATATATCTGCAGTAAAGGCATCATTAAAGCATGATGAAATTGCGGTACTGCATCCCATATATAACAAAGCAGGCCTTGGTATAATTGACGGTACAACAGAAGAAATGAAGAATGCAATAGCCGATGCTTATAAAAAGGGGAAAGGTATATATTCCATGAAGCCCTTAGGAGGCGGGAACTTGATGGATAGTGCCGAAGACTGCATAAAATTTGTATTGAATGATAAACATATACATTCCGTTGCTATAGGGATGCAAAATACCGACGAAATAGATTTTAACGTGGCTGTTATAGAAGGCTATGAACCTTCCAATGAATTAAAATCGAGACTTGGCAATAGAAAAAGAAAGCTTCTTATAGATTTTTGGTGCGAAGGCTGCGGTGCTTGTGCCGATGCCTGTGGTCAAAAAGCCATAAGGATAATAGACGGAAAAGCATTTGTGGATATGGACAAATGTGTGCTCTGCGGATACTGTAGCAGATATTGCAAACAATTTTGCATTAAGGTGATATAGGCATCTGGATTCTGGGCACCGGGCACCGGGCACTAGGGGACAGTAACGAAACGTGTCATTCTGAACGAAGTGAAGAATCTATGTATCAGTCTCTTGCTTCTTGCCTCTTGCTTTTTTGACCGGGTATTCCTATGGGGTCAAGATCCTTCGGCGGTGCCTCAGGATGACAACTATTAGGATTTAGATCTCAGAACTCAGAACTCAGAACTCAGGGGGGCAGTGACGAAACCTGTCATTCTGAACGAAGTGAAGAATCTTTCTGTTCTCTGGTCTTTGTTCTCTATAAAAGGGGGTAAACTACTTTGCGAATAATGGGGCTTGATTTAGGGGATAAAACAATCGGTGTAGCTGTTTCAGACGAGACAAAATTAATTGCCCAAGGATATAGCACAATAAAAAGAAAAAGCTTGGCAAAAGATTTAAATGATTTGGCTGAAATAATAAATGAGAAACAAATAAATAAAATAGTATTGGGATTGCCCAAAAATATGAACAATACTATAGGTGAAAGAGGCAATAAGTCTATAGAATTTGCAGAAACACTTAAAGATTATTTTGATGAAATGGAAATAGTTTTATGGGATGAAAGATTAACAACGGTGTCTGCTGAAAGAGTTCTGTTGGAAGCCGATGTAAAAAGAAAGAAAAGAAAAAGTTATATTGATAAAATAGCTGCTGTGTTTATTTTGCAAAGCTATCTGGATTCACAAAACTCTTTACTGTAATCTTGTTATAATAATAAGGCTGAAAATATACATAGTGTGAACAATAACCATAGGATGATGCAAAGACTGTGTAAACCAAAACTAAAAATATTTGGCATAAAAATCAAAAATTAGTGGTGATTGACATAGAATAATTCGTGAGATAGAATAAACAATATGTTATAGAAATGGGGTGAAAAAATGAGCGAAGATATGGATTATATCGTTCTTTACGACGAAGAGGGCAATGAAACCGAATTTGAAATAATTGCTACTTTGGAAGTAAATGATATTGAATATGCAATACTTCTGCCCACAGGTGAAGATATAGGTGAAGACATAGATATTGAACCTACATCGGATGAGGTAGAAGAAGTATATGTTTTAAGAGTGGAACAGGATGAAAACGGTGATGATGTTTTAGTCGGGATAGAAGACGAAGATGAGTTAAATGATGTTATTGCGGCCTACGAAGAATTGATATTGGAAGAATCTAATTAAAAAGTCGGTTTGCCGGCTTTTTTTATATAGAATATCAGCACCATCATTTAATTTGCACAAAATGTGGTATGATAATAGAGGTAGAAGAAGATTTGTTGGAAAACACTGAACACGAAATAGAAAACAAATATGATTTCGAAATATTAAACCATAACGTGAAGTTTTATGGTTATTGCAATAAATGCAAAAATAAACAATAAGGACTGTAAAAATATTTTAAACAGTATGTATTTAGATTAATACGCAAAAATATTAAAAAGCCTTTACCGCTAATAATAGGTATGACTATTATTGATGTTCGTCAGATCAATAAAGCCAAACTTATAAGTGTAAAAAAGGATGATTTGCTTTAATCTAATAAATATATAATTTTTTGATACGGAACAACAAAAAACGAAAGGAAGTATGATTTTGTCAAGCACTAAAGCAAAACTTAAATTAATCCCTTTGGGAGGTCTGCAGGAAATAGGAAAAAACATGATGGTTGTAGAATACCGTGATGTGATTATTGTAATTGATTGTGGACTCATGTTCCCAGATGAAGACATGCTGGGAATTGACTTGGTGATACCTGATATCACATATTTGATAAAAAACAAAGAAAAAGTAAAAGCTATAATTCTAACCCACGGTCACGAAGACCATATCGGTGCTTTGCCTTATGTCTTAAAACAACTAAATATACCAATATACGGAACAAGGTTGACCTTAGGATTAATAGGCAATAAACTAAAGGAATTCGGAATATTCTCGGAAACGGAAATGAATATAATTAAACCCAAGGATAGATTAAAATTTGGGGAAATTGAAGTAGAGTTTATAAAAACAAACCATAGTATTGCCGACTCTGTTGCAGTTGCACTTCACACCCCTGTGGGAGTGATTGTACACACAAGTGATTTTAAAGTGGACTACCGTCCGGTAGATGGGGAGCTAATAGATTTACACAGATTTTCAGAATTAGGGAAAAAGGGTGTACTTGCATTGCTTTCTGACAGTACAAACGTAGAAAGAGAAGGATATTCCATGTCGGAAAGCACCGTGGGACATAATTTTACTGAAATCTTCAGGGATGCCAAACAAAGAATCATTGTGGCAACCTTTGCCTCAAACATTCATAGGATTCAGCAAGTAATAAATGCATCCGCCGTGTGCGGCAGAAAAGTTGCAATATCGGGGCGGAGTATGGTAAACGTAATCGGTGTGGCAACAGAAATAGGTTATTTGGATATACCGGAAAACATAACAATTGACATTGACTCCATAGATAAGTATCCGCCGGACAAAATAACAATTATAACAACAGGTAGCCAGGGAGAGGCAATGTCCGCCCTTACCAGAATGGCGAATTCAGACCATAGAAAAGTGGAAATCACACCGGGAGATACGGTGATAATATCCGCAACACCCATACCAGGTAATGAAAAGCTGGTACTAAGAGTAATAAATCAACTTTTTAAAAAAGGTGCAATAGTCATATACGAAGCTTTGGCCGATGTTCATGTTTCCGGCCACGCCTACCAGGAAGAACTAAAACTCATGCAAGCTTTGGTAAAACCAAAATACTTCATACCGGTGCACGGTGAATACAGACATTTGGTGCAACATGCTCAATTGGCAGAGGAAATGGGCGTTAATAAAAATAATATTTTTGTATTGGATAACGGTTCCGTCGTAGAATTTGCAAAAGATAACGTAAAACTTGCCGGGTCAGTCATGGCCGGAAAGGTTCTGGTGGACGGATTAGGCGTAGGTGATGTAGGCAATATCGTATTAAGAGATAGAAAACATCTATCCTCCGACGGATTGATCGTTGTGGTTGTGACCATAAGCAAAGAATCCGGGCTTGTAGTTGCAGGGCCTGATATAATATCAAGAGGATTTGTATATGTAAGGGAATCCGAGGACCTGATGGAAGAAGCAAGGCTGGTAATAAAAGAAGCATTGCATAAATGTGAAGAGAGAAAAACAACGGAATGGAGTACCATTAAATCATATATCAAAGATAGCCTGAGAAACTTTATGTATGAAAAAACAAAAAGAAACCCCATGATACTGCCTATAATTATGGAGATATGATACAGGAACACAAGGGGACGGTTCTCCTGTGTCGTATGATACAGGCACCGGGCACTTGGCACCGGGCACTTGGCACCGGGCACTTGGCACCGGGCACTTGGCACCGGGCTCTGGAACCAAGATCCTTCGGCAAAGCCTCAGGATGACAATATCGTAACGTGTCATTCTGAGCGACAGCGAAGAATCTTTGACCCTAAAGACGTGACCTAAGCATCTGTTCTCTGGTTTCTGGATACTGTTCTCTGGTACAATCTTGACCCTATAGACGTGACCCAAGCATCTGTTCTCTGGTTTCCGGACACTGTTCTCTGGAATGTGTCATTCTGAGCGATAGCGAAGAATCTTGGTAAAACTCTGGACTCCGATATAAATTCTTTTGGAGGAAATGAA
>CAZQHS010000005.1:3693-37015 GCA_964593485.1 uncultured Clostridiaceae bacterium | reverse complement strand
TTGATGAGCTCAAAATTAGATAAGGTTGAAAATAATATCGCTACATTAGAGATTGATGTTTCATCCGAAGAATTGGATAAAGGCATAATGAAAGCCTACATTAAGAATGTTAAAAGATTTAATATTCCAGGTTTTAGAAAAGGAAAGGCACCAAAATCCCTGATAGAGAAATATTATGGAGAAGGAGTGTTCTATGAAGATGCGATAAATGAGGTTTGGCCCGACGCATATGAAAGAGCAGTAGACGAGCACAAGCTGGAACCTGTAGATACTCCGGAGGTTGATATTATTGATATTGAAAGCGGTAAGGGTTTTGTTTTTAAGGCTGAGGTTACTGTGAAACCCCAGGTTGTTTTGGGAGATTACAAGAGTATAGAAGCAGAAAAAAAGGAGTATAATGTAACAGATGAAGATGTTTTGAATGAGATAGAAATAATGAGAGACAAAAATGCGAGAATTATTGATATAACAGATAGACCCGTAAAATTAGAAGACAAAACAATAATTGACTTTAAAGGTTTTGTGGATGAAAAAGAATTTGAAGGCGGGTCGTCGGAAAACCACGAATTGGTAATAGGATCAGGGCAATTCATTCCCGGTTTTGAAGAACAGCTAATAGGTGTTGAAATAGGTAAAGAAATTGATATAAATGTCAGCTTTCCTGATGATTACAGGGAAGAAAACCTTGCGGGCAAACCGGTAATTTTCAAAGTCACTGTAAAAGAAATTAAAGAAAAAGAATTATTGCCTTTGGACGATGAATTTGCGAAGGATGTCAGTGAATTTGACACATTAGGCGAGTTAAAAGAGAGCATCAAGAACAAAAAGATTGAGGAAGCAAATTTAAAAGCAAAACAGGAATATGAAGATTCGGTTATTAATAAAGTAGCTGAAAATTCGGAAGTTGACATACCCGAAATAATGATAGAGAACCAAACAAATTCCATGTTAAAAGATTTTGATTATCAGTTAAGATATCAAGGTTTTAATTTAGAAACATATTTAAAGTATACAAGCATTACAATAGATGAAATCAAAAAATCTTATAGGGGAGTGGCATTAAAAAGTGTTAAAACGCAGTTGGTTCTTGAAGCTATCATGAAAGAAGAGGCTATTGATGTAACCGATGATGATATAAATGTAGAAATAGAGAGAATTGCAAATCAATATAATCAAGAAGTAGAAAAATTTAAGGCAACTCTAAAGGAAGAAAATATTAACCATATTAAAGACGGTTTATTAGTTCAAAAAACTATAGATTTTTTAATAGAAAACAGTAACCCTAAATAAAAAATACTTAGTAGGAGGGAAAAAATGAGTTTAGTACCAATTGTTGTAGAGCAAACAAATAGAGGAGAAAGGTCCTATGATATATATTCCAGGCTTTTAAAAGATAGGATTGTATTTATGGGAGAAGAAATCCATGATATAACAGCATCTTTGGTTATTGCACAATTACTTTTTTTAGAGGCAGAAGATCCGGAAAAGGATATTAATATTTATATAAATAGCCCCGGCGGTTCAGTTTCTGCCGGATTAGCCATATATGATACTATGCAACACATCAAACCCGATGTATCTACCATTTGTGTTGGTATGGCAGCAAGTATGGGGGCATTTTTATTGGCTGCGGGAACAAAAGGCAAAAGATACGCTTTACCTAACAGTGAGATTATGATTCACCAACCTTTAGGCGGTGCAAGGGGTCAGGCAACAGATGTTATCATACACGCTGAAAGACTTATTAGAACTAAAAAAACTTTAAACAAAATTTTAAGCGAAAAAACAGGGCAACCCTTAGAAAAAATTGAAAAAGACGTGGAAAGAGACTTTTTTATGTCAGCGGAAGAAGCTAATGCTTACGGTTTGATTGATGAAGTTTTATATAAGAGGAGATAGGAAGAGGTGTAGTAATGGCCAAATATGAGGATAAAAAGCAGCTTAAATGTTCATTTTGCGGGAAAAACCAAGATCAGGTAAGAAGGCTCATAGCAGGCCCGGGGGTATATATATGTGATGAGTGCATTGAATTATGCCAGGAAATAATAGATGAGGAATTTGAAGAAGATGTGGACCCGGATGCTCAGGATACTCCCAAACCTTTAGAGATAATGGATTTTCTTAATAAATATGTTATAGGCCAAGATGAAGCAAAGAAATCTTTATCGGTGGCAGTTTACAATCATTATAAAAGAATTAATTCAGAGTCCAAGTATGATGATGTAGAGTTACAAAAAAGCAATATTGTTCTTGTAGGGCCTACGGGTTCAGGCAAAACTTTATTAGCCCAAACCTTAGCCAAGATGCTTAATGTTCCTTTTGCAATAGCTGATGCCACATCATTGACTGAAGCAGGTTATGTAGGGGAAGATGTAGAAAATATTTTGTTGAAATTAATACAAAATGCGGATTATGATATAGAAAGAGCCGAAAAAGGTATAGTTTATATTGATGAGATTGATAAAATTGCCAGGAAGCTTGAGAACCCTTCAATAACAAGAGATGTTTCCGGTGAAGGTGTACAACAGGCACTTCTTAAAATTTTGGAAGGAACTACGGCTAGTGTACCCCCTCAAGGTGGAAGAAAACATCCTCATCAGGAGTTCATACAAATAGACACTACAAATATTCTTTTTATATGTGGTGGGGCTTTTGATGGCTTGGATAAGATTATAATGAACAGAATAGGCAAGAAAACTATGGGATTTATGGCCGACATACAAAAAAAAGAAGAAAAGGATGTCGGAGAAATATTAAAAAAATTACTTCCGGAAGATCTATTGAAATATGGATTGATACCGGAATTTGTAGGTAGACTTCCGATAATGGTGACATTAGGCTCCTTGGATGAGGATGCTTTGGTAAAAATTCTTACCGAACCAAAAAATGCATTAGTTAAACAGTATCAAAAGTTATTCGAAATGGATAATGTAGAATTAATATTTGAAAAAGATGCATTAAATGAAATTGCACTATTGGCCATGAACAGAAAAACAGGTGCCAGAGGTCTGAGGTCAATATTAGAGAGTGCTATGGTTAACGTTATGTTTGATATTCCTTCAAGAGAAGATATTGATAAATGCATAATCACGAGAGAGACAATAAGGGATCACATAGAACCTATAATAGTGTATTTGGATTCAGGAACGAAAAAGACAGTGAAAAAGCAAAGTAAAAAAGGAAGCAAAACAAAAAGAGGAACTGCATCTTAACCGATTGGGAAACCAATCGGTTTTCTTATGCACTGGCAGGGTCACAAACTTGGCGTTGTTAGTCCTATCTTACTATTAAAAAATAATCTTATGCTATGTATTGCCATTATACCTTCATTATTTATGTCACAGAGCTAACAAGTTGCATACAATCATTTTTGTTATATTTAATGGGACGAAGCTGTTTTTTAACTTATATAAAATTAAACTTGAAATTTTTAACAAGGCAAAAAGTACAGGATAAAATACCATGTCGAGCGAATAATATTATTGTGGTAGATGATTAAAACGGAAGGGAGCTAATAGCTTGTCTCAAACATACTTCTGGTTACAAATGCTCTTTATCATTATAATAGGAGCTTATTTTATTAGCATGATGAAAAGACAACAAGGCAGCAAAGTAGTAGTAGAAAAAGAAAGCAAAAAAGAAATGGATAAGCTTCAAAAACTAAGGGATATAAAACTAAGCAAACCTTTGTCCGAACTTACAAGACCTTCAAGCTTTGCGGAGATAATAGGACAGGAAAATGGAATAAAAGCTCTCAAAGCAGCTTTATGCAGCCCAAATCCTCAACATGTTATTATTTATGGACCACCCGGAATAGGAAAAACGGCAGCGGCCAGACTGGTATTGGAAGTAGCAAAAAAATCTCCCAAATCACCTTTTAGGCAAGATGCAAAATTTATTGAAATGGATGCTACTACAATAAGATTTGATGAAAGGTGTATTGCCGATTTGCTTATCGGCTCGGTGCATGACCCCATTTACCAGGGTGCGGGTGCAATGGGTACTGCGGGCATCCCTCAGCCAAAACCCGGTGCCGTAACAAAGGCACATGGGGGAATTTTATTTATTGACGAAATCGGTGAACTTCATCCTATGCAAATGAATAAGCTGTTAAAAGTATTAGAAGATAGAAAGGTTTTATTGGAAAGTGCATATTATAATTCGGAGGACACAAACATACCGTTTCATATACATGATATTTTTCAAAATGGCCTACCTGCAGATTTCAGACTTATTGCTGCAACAACAAGAGGGACGGAATCCATACCACCGGCTCTCAGATCCAGGTGTTTGGAAATATATTTTAAGTCATTAACACCAGACGAGATAATAACGGTTTGTGTTAACACGATGAATAAAATATACTTTAACATGGAAGAAAACGTACCTGAAACTATAGCAAGATACGCAACAAACGCAAGAGAAGCAGTGAATATTCTACAGACTGCTGTTGGAATCAATATAAGTGAATGCAGAGATAAGGTTACAGTACAAGATATCGAATGGGTGTTAAATAGCGGTCAGTATAGCCCCAGGCCGGAAAAGAAAATAAGTACAAAGCCTCAAGTAGGTTATGTAAACGGACTTGCAGTTTATGGGCCTAATATAGGTGCGTTGTTAGAGATTGAGGCTTCGGCATCTATCACTGCAAAGGGAGAAGGAAAATTAATTGTAACGGGTATAGTGGATGAAGAAGAGCTGAGCTCCAATCAAAGCAGAACTATTAGAAGGAAAAGTATGGCCAGATCATCAGTAGAAAACGTACTAACGGTAATTAAAAAATATTTGGATATAAATCCCTATGATTATGATATACATCTTAATTTCCCCGGTGGTACCCCCATCGACGGGCCTTCAGCAGGTGTAAGTATAGCAGTAGCTATTTATTCTGCTATTATTAATGTACCTGTTGACAACAGTGTAGCTATTACCGGCGAAGTGTCTATAAGAGGCAAGGTTATGCCCGTGGGAGGGGTAGTGGCAAAATTGGAAGCTGCCAAAGCTGCAGGTGCACTAAAAGTAATAATACCTAAAGATAACTTTCAAGAAATGTTTAATAACATGGGTATTGATGTGGTAGCTTTGGATGATATACAAGAAGCTATTGAGTGTGCTTTGATAAAAGAACAAGGACCTAAAACATGCTTGACAACAATCTCTGATGTTGGTTATTTGGCTGCCAAAGGAATTGCATGTATAAATAAAAACAACTCTAATATCACTTCTGTACATAACTAAATCTACATAATAATATTTCAAATAATGAGGCAGTTGTGTCTGGGACGAGCATCTGCCGCAGTATAGACGAAAGAAATAAAAGTTGATTAAAGAACTGTATAACTATATAATGTATTAGACATAGCCAAAAAGAAATAATACCGCATACAGGAGTGAAATAAATGTCAGAAAATAAAAAAAATTTACCGCTTATTCCCCTCCGGGGTTTGAGTATTTTTCCTTATATGCTGCTTCATTTTGATGTTGGCAGGGAAAAATCTATAAAAGCATTAGAAGAAGCAATGATAAACGATCAAATGATTTTTCTTGTTACCCAAATTGATCCCACTACGGACATACCTGAAAAAGAGGATTTTTATAATGTAGGTACAATATCCAAAATCAAACAGCTATTAAAACTTCCCGGAGATACCATAAGGGTTCTTGTGGAAGGTGTTGCAAGGGCAGAAATTCAATCAATTATTTCAGATGATCCATATTTCGTAGTTGAAGTGGCAGAATATACAGAAAGTCTGAAAGAGGATAGCTTGGAAATTGAAGCATTAAGGCGTAGTGTTTCAGAAGCTTTTGAAGAATACGTAAAACTTAATTCCAGGATTACACCGGAAATTTTAATTACTATATCCGGAATTGAAGATGTTGATAGGTTTGCAGATATTGTTGCTTCTAACCTTACGATAAAAATTGAACAGAAGCAGGAAATATTATCCCAATTTGATGTAAAAGTCAGATTAGAAAAATTATATCTCGTTTTGCTGAAGGAAATTGAAATATTAGAGTTAGAACGGAAAATTAATAATAGAGTAAGAAAGCAGATTGATAAAACACAAAAAGAGTATTACCTGAGAGAACAAATCAAGGCTATGCAAAAAGAATTAGGTGATAAAGATAGTTTTGAAGAAGAAATTTTAGAATATGAAGATAAACTCACAAAATTAAAATTACCTGACGAGGTAGTGATTAAGGTAAAAAAGGAGATTGACCGGCTTTCAAAGCTGTCCCCTGCATCCCCTGAGTCAGGTGTAATCAGGTCTTATTTAGATTGGATATTTGATTTACCGTGGAATAACGAAACCCAGGACAATTTGGATATCAAAAATGCACGCAAAATTTTAGAAGAAGATCATTACGGGTTAAAAAAGGTAAAGGAAAGAATCTTAGAATACTTGGCTATAAGAAAGCTTGCAAAGAATATGAAAGGCCCTATACTTTGCTTTGTTGGACCTCCCGGAGTAGGCAAAACGTCAATAGCTAAATCAATTGCAAGGGCTATGGAAAGAAAATTTGTACGCATGTCCTTAGGCGGGGTCAGAGACGAAGCGGAAATAAGAGGGCATAGAAGAACCTATATCGGTGCAATACCGGGGAGAATAATATATTATATAAAACAGGCGGAAACCAAAAATCCTATATTTTTATTTGATGAAATAGATAAAATGAGCAGCGATTTCAGGGGGGATCCAGCCTCTGCTTTATTAGAGGTTTTAGATTCAGAGCAGAATAAAGATTTTAGGGACCACTATTTGGAATTACCATTTGATCTTTCCAAAGTTATGTTTATTACCACTGCGAATACCATTGATACAATACCTGCTGCCCTTTTAGACAGGATGGAAGTAATATATTTATCCGGGTATACAGAGGAAGAAAAACTGAATATTGCATTGAAACATTTAATACCCAAGCAAGTAAAAGAACATTCAATTAATACGGAGAATGTTTTAATTTCAGACAAAGCTGTGAGAACAGTTATAAATAATTATACAAAAGAATCAGGTGTACGTAATTTAGAACGAGAATTAGCTAATATAATCAGAAAGTCAGCTACTGAGATAGTAGAAAAGGATAAAAAAAGAATAAAGATAAACCCGAATAATGTAAGAAAGTATCTTGGAATACCCCGTTATAGATATGATATGGCAAATTTAAAAAATGAAATAGGTGTGGCTACAGGGCTTGCATGGACACCTTTTGGCGGGGATACATTGTTTATAGAAGTTACAACAATGGTAGGTAGCGGGAAATTGGAGTTGACGGGACATTTAGGCGATGTAATGAAAGAATCGGCTAAAGCAGGTCTTAGTTATATCAGATCCAAAGCAGAAAAGTTTGGGATTGATGTTGACTTCAACAAAAAGATTGATATTCACATACATGTTCCGGAAGGTGCCACACCCAAGGATGGTCCGTCTGCCGGTATAACAATGGCCACCGCACTTATATCAGCTTTGTGCAACATACCTGTTAGGAAGGACGTTGCTATGACAGGCGAAATTACATTAAGGGGTAGGATTTTGCCTATAGGGGGGCTGAAAGAAAAAGTATTGGCAGCTAAAAGAGCCGGGATTAAAAAAGTAATAATACCAAGAGATAATGAAAAAGATATAGAAGAAATACCTACAAATGTTAGAAAAGAATTTGAATTTATTTTAGCTGAAAACATGGATCAGGTGATAGAACAAGCCTTGTTCAGAGGTGAAACCAGTGATCATTAAGGATTGCACTTTTGTCATATCTGCGGTAAGCTTCAATCAATATCCAATAAGTGACTTGCCCGAGATAGCCTTTGCAGGAAGATCAAATGTAGGAAAATCTTCCCTTATAAACTCTCTCTTAAATAGGAAAAAGCTTGTAAAGGTTAGCTCAAATCCAGGCAAAACAAGAACAATTAATTTTTTTACGGTAAATGATGAAATAATGCTGGTAGACCTGCCCGGATACGGCTATGCGGCCGTGTCCAAAGCAGAAAAGCTAAAATGGGGAGATATGATTGAGACTTATTTAATTAAAAGAACCAATTTGAAATCAGTTATATTACTGGTGGATATACGGCATAAGCCTTCAAAGGAAGACGTGGTAATGTACAATTTTATTAAACATTATAACAAAAAAGCAATAATTGTAGCTACGAAATTGGACAAGATAAGCAAGAATATTTTAAAAAGAAATATTGAAGCAATAGAAAAAACATTATACATGGATGATGATGATGTGCTTATACCCTATTCTTCGTTAAATCATACAGGCAGGGATCTATTATGGAATGAAATTAGGCTTAAATTGTGTTAGGAGGGGGTAATCTTTGTGTATTACCCGTGCAATAGTTTTTATATTCGTATTTGTAATTATAAATGTACCGGTTTATTTTCAACTATATAATGTTTTATTGAAAAAACATAAAGCTTGGCAGGTTGTTATTATATCGGTGCTGTATTGGACAAGTGCAGTATTTACCGAAAATTTTATTCCTTTTATAGCAGTTGTAATACTTATTATGCAATATCACCTAAAAACCGAAGAAGTTAACAGCTTAAGAAACGATAATATATGGAGATTTAAAAGGAAACATGTAATTGGGGTCAGTGTACTTACTCTTCTTTTTAAGATTGCACTTACGATAATTAATTCTATTTACATAATAATCCTTAATTATTTTTTGAAATACGATATTATGCCCCAAAGTATAGTGACAGATTTTTATAACTCGGGTTCTTATATTAAAGCCATTTATTTTTTGCTCATTGTAATTTTTGCCCCTTTTGTGGAAGAATACGTTTTTAGATATTATCTTTATGACAAGGTTTTCCTATCTTATATGCCTGCTGCTTTTGCGGCTATACTCTCGGCAACAATTTTCACAATAGCACATTATAATGCAGGAGGAGTACCTTCCTTTTTTGGTTTAGCACTTTTTTGCAATTACATTTATGAAAAAAAAGGCTATTTTGCAGCCGTCACAGCACATTTGGTATTTAATCTCAGCACCTTAATATTATTATTGTTTATAAAAATATAACACAAGACTTTTCAATTTCATTATATAAAAGCATTCCGATTCTCATTATATAAAAACATTTCGATTCTAATAATATAAAAACTATAAAAATGGAATAATAAAAAGGCAATATATTATTACTGAATCGGAGGCTAATATGTTAAAAAGTTTGATGGCAATCATTTTTACCGCTATTCAATTTTTATTTATATGCTTTGGGTTATATTATTTTTTTATGTCCATTTTTGGGTTGTTGGAGAAATTAAATACAGAAAATTATAGGGGCTATATGCCTGAAAAAAAGTTTGCAATATTTATACCGGCTTATAATGAAGAAAAGGTAATCGGTAATATTGTGGAAAACCTTAATTGCTTGAATTACCCGAGAGAGTACTTTGATGTTTACGTGATTGCGGATAACTGTACAGATAATACCGTACATAAAGCTTCCGATAATGGTGCAAAAGTTCTTATAAGAAAGGACAAGGAAAACAGGGGTAAAGGACACGCTTTGAAGTGGGCATTTAATGAAATTATTTTTAAAAAAGATACAGATTACGATGCTATCGTAATATTTGATGCCGATAACCTGGTATCAAAAAACTTTTTAAGGGAGATGAACAATAAGCTTTGTCAAGGTTACAAAGTTTTGCAGGGTTATATTGATAGCAAAAATCCGGAGGACTCTTGGGTAACTGCAAGTTATTCCATAGCTTTTTGGGCTGCAAATAGGCTGTTCCAATGTTCGAGATGGAGTTTGGGCTTAAGCTGTGAAATTGGAGGAACCGGTTTTTGCGTTGACACAAGCACACTTAAGGATGTAGGTTGGGAAGCCACTTGTCTTGTAGAAGATTTGGAGTTCACAATAAACCTGATTTTAAACGGTATTAAAGTGGGTTGGGCCCATAACGCTGTCGTTTATGATGAAAAACCTATCACTTTGGCTCAATCTTGGAATCAAAGATGCAGATGGATGCAGGGGTTTGCGGATGTAAATTCAAGGTATTTTATGAAATTGATTAAAAAAGGTATAAAAGAAAAAAGCATGACTTATCTGGACTGTGCACTGTACACATTGCAACCGTATTTAATTCTTTTAGGCGGGCTGATGATTTTAGTGCCGATACTGAATGTATACATGTTTGATAATGATATGTTCATATTGACTCTCAGTATATTCCCCGGATTTTTTAAAATTTATGGGGTTATGCAGTTATTGCTGATTCCTGTAAGCCTCTATATAGATAACAAGCTTTCTTACAAACTGCTTTTTTATTATCCCACCTATTTACTATACTGTATAACTTGGATTCCCATCGCAATAGAAGGTATCTTGATGATGAAAGATAAGGAATGGATCCATACCAGGCACACAAGAACACTATCCATACATGAATTGGAGTAAAGTTTTCATACAATAAATTTATAATAATGGTATAATATATACAAACTCTCTATAACAAAGGGAGGTTGTGTAATGGATAAAAAAATAGGATTTATGTTTGCTGCCATATCCGGTGCATGTTTCGGATTTTTGCCTATATTTGCGAAACTTGCTTATAGTTACGGCGGTAATGCAATTACAGTATTAGACGTTAGATTTACCACCGCAGCATTAATTATGTGGATTATTTGCATTATAAAAAAGTTGGACTATAAAATAGGTAGAAAAAAAATAATATTTTTGATTTTACTTGGCTCCATAGGATATAATTCAACAACTGCAGCCTACTTTGCTGCTTTAAATTACATTTCCGCACCAATGGTATCTTTGATTTTTTATACAAATCCCATAATTGTATCAGTGCTTTCTTTTTTTATCATTAAAGATAAAGTTACAAAAGATAAAATATGTGCTCTTATACTATCATCAACGGGATTAATGATGATAGTTGGATTTTGCATAGGCAATGTGAACTCAAAGGGAGTTTTACTTGCCGGTTTGGCTGCCGTATTTTATTCATTTTATATATTAGCCGGAGAAAAAACAAGAAGCCTAAATCCCATTGTGGTTACAACATATGTGACAACAGGATGTTCCATTGCAGTAACATTAGCAGGGGTAATCAGCGGCGAGCTGATAAAAATGTCTTTTAATGCATGGACATACAGTATTGCTACAGCAGTATTTGCAACTGTAGTAGCAATTTTGACATATTATGAAGCGATGAAAAGAATTGGTCCCTCCCAAGTAGCGATAATCAGTACTATAGAACCGGTAGTAACTACAATTATGGCGACAATCCTTTTTAACGATTTCTTGTCTTTTCCTCAAATCATTGGCGGAGTTTTGGTAATTGCCGGCATAATAGTATTGCAAAGTCCTTGGAAAAAGGATGTTCCAACCCATACCATAAACAATTAGCCTTGTAATTCAGCAATCATAGCAACTAACTATTTTCACAAAATAAGTTATAGTATGAACAGTAATCATTTCAAATTTCTTAAACGAAACTTTTCTATAGCATTTAAAATTTAATCCAAATATGCTAAAATTGTATCAGTACAATTTCTAATAATAATGAAAAGATTAGGTGGCTTCAATGAGATTTGAATTAGAATTTGAAATAAATGATGAACATGAAGATACCAAGTATTTTCAAATATATTCTCATATAAGGGGCTTGATTTTAAACAGAGCTTTGCCGGGGGGGAGCAAGCTGCCTTCTATAAGAGTATTGTCAAAAGAATTAAAAGTGAATACACTAACTGTTATTAATGCTTACAAGATGTTAGAAAAAGATAAGTTGATATATAAGAAAGAAGGAAGCGGTACTTACGTATTACCAAGGGATGAAGAATTGATAATAGATGATGATAGCTTTTATTTTGAACCGGCTGAACGTGAGTTTGGCTATGATTATGGGGAAGAAGTAATTGATTTTACTTCATCAGCACCGGATCCCGGGTTATTTCCTATAAAAGATTTTAAGAAAGTCATGGATAGGGTTTTGGAAGATGATGGTGCAAGTGCTTTTATGTATCATACCAGCACCGGGTACCTGCCCCTTCGCAAAGTTTTGGAAAGCTATTCTCAGTCTTATGGAATAAAGTGCAATGAAGATGACATTTATGTTGTATCCGGTGCACAACAAGGGATAGATGTAGTGGCAAAGGCCATGGTAAAAAGTGGAGACTATATATTTGTAGAATCTCCTACTTATAGCGGTGCAGTGGCAGTTTTTAAATCGAGGGGTGCAAAGATAATAGGAATTCCCCTGTTTTTTGACGGACCCGACATAAAAGAACTTGAAATGTTGATAAAACAATTTAGGCCTGTGCTGTTTTATGCTATGCCTAATTTTCATAATCCCACAGGATATACCTATTCAGACAGGAAAAAAAAGTATATGCTTTTATTAGCTAAGAAATACAATTTTATGGTACTTGAGGATGATTATGCAGGCGATTTAAACTATACAGCAAAAGAAATTTTGCCCATTAAGGCATTTGACGGAGATAGTCGTGTTATTTATTTGAAGAGTTTTTCTAAGGTTTTTATGCCCGGACTTAGACTTGCATACTTAATAGTACCAAAAGAAATAAGAGGCAGAACCGCCGATGCAAAAATAGCCACAGATATATCATCGTCGGGTCTTATGCAGAGGGTTCTTTGTGAATATATTAAGGATGGAATTTTAGAAAGGCATATAAAATATTTAAAAAAAGAATTGGCTATCAGGTATTTAGAAATGGTAAGGGCAATAAGAAAACATATCCGTGGGGGAAGTTTAATTGAACCCAAAGGCGGGATAAATCTTTGGGTAAAACTCCCTGAAGGGATCACATCTGATGAAATATATAAAAGGTGTTTAGAGAAAAAGGTAGTCATATCCCCCGGTGTTTTTTATAACAAGGATAGTATGGGTCTTTCTCATATAAGGATTAGCTTTTCCGGGGTTGATATAGATAAGATTTGGGAGGGGGTTTCAATTATTGGCTTGGAAGCCGAGAATCTAAAGGCGGAAAAAGCGAATATAGTTTAAATCGGCATTGTTAACCATATTTTTATATAGGTTGACAAGCGAAAATCTTCGGTGTATATTTAAAATATTAAATAATACAACGAAAGGATGAATTTAATGAAATTTACGGTAAAAGAAATTACGCTTATATCGCTTTTTGTTGCACTTATAACAATAGGTTCTAAAATTACCATACCTTCGCCGATTGTACCGTTTACACTTCAATGGATGTTTGTCACCTTGTCAGGAATGCTGTTAGACCCGAAATTGGCTCCTATGTCAGTAATTGTATACATAACTCTTGGGCTTTTGGGATTGCCTGTGTTTACAAAAGGAGGGGGCATATCATATATTTTATCTCCTACTTTTGGTTATCTGATTGGATTTATTATAGCTTCATATATTATAGGTAAATCGGTTGAGATTATGGGCAATAAAATATTTTTTTGGAGAATGATGGTTGCAATGGTTATATCTCTTTTTGTCTTATACGGCATAGGAGTATCGTACATGTATCTGATTTCCACTGTTTATTTGGGCAAGTCATTGTCTTTAATGGATGCTATATGGTACGGGGCTTTGCTTTTCATTCCAACTGATATACTATCAGCAGCTTTAAGCTCCATTTTAGGGGTCAGGATAGCCCATCAGGTAAGAACAATAGTGAGCAATCAATAGACCCTTGGGGTCTATTTTTGTTTAACCGTAAATAAAAATAGATATACTTGGGATATCAATCCAATGATACCTCTAAACGATAACAGAAGATAAATTGTGCTAAAGTAATACAGTCAAAGTAAAGGTGAAGCCATCTGATAAATAGAATAAAACCGGTAATATATATAATAAAGACATATTTGTAGTATATGATATGCAGGTTATAAAATTGATATATATGGTATTGTGAGGTGTTATATATTGAAAATAGGAATACCTAAAGCATTGTTGTATTATTACTATTACCCCTTTTGGAAGGTTTTTTTTGAAGAATTGGGTGTAGAAACAATTGTATCTCAAAACACAACCAAGGAGCTGATTGATAGGGGGATTAAGGTTTCTGTTTCTGACATTTGTGTACCTATCAAAAATTTTAATGGTCATGTTTTGAGTTTGTTAGATCAAAATGTTGATTATGTATTTATACCCAGGATGATGAGCATAAGGAAAGGGGAATTTTTTTGTCCTAAATTCATGGGGCTTCCGGACATGGTTAAATATGGTATATCGGGGGCTGAAGGTAAGCTGTTAACACCTAATGTATTTTCTTTAAAAGATGATATTTCGGATATAAGAAATTTTTCATTTATCTGCGATTACTTGGATATTTCCTTATCTGATGTTAAAAAATCGTTGAGAAAAGCAAAAAAGCTATGGGAGGAATGTAGAAATCTTTCGGCGAAAGGACATAATGCAAAAGAGGTATTGGATTCTATAGAATCAGGTAAAAGATTAAAAGCGGGACAAGAAAACGCTATATTAAATATAGGTTTAATGGGTTATGTGTATAATTTATATGATGAATTCGTTAGCATGGGAATTGTAGATATGTTAAAAGAAAAAGGAATCAGGGTTAAAACTTTTGAGATGTTTGATGAAAAAGTTTTGGACAATCAACTTAAGGGTATGGCAAAAATCTTGTTTTGGACCTTTTCCAATAAGTTGTTAGCTGCCGGCTACAAGTTCTTTGAGGACCCCTCAATTGATGGCATAATACACGTTACGGCTTTCGGTTGCGGGCCGGATTCTTTAATAGGTAAAATCATGGAGTTGGAATCGGTAGATTATAAGAAACCTTTTATGACAATCAGAGTCGATGAGCATACCGGGGAAAACCATTTGCAGACAAGGGTTGAAGCATTTATTGATATGATTTATAGAAAAAAGATTAGGTCTCTGAAGGAGGCATAAAGATGAAAATTTCTTTTCCACATATGGGTACAACGGTGATTTATAAAAAACTTTTAAAGCTATTGGGACACGAAGTTATAGAACCTCCTATCCCTTCGCAAAGAACTATAGATTTGGGAGTTAAAAACAGCCCAGAGTTTGCATGCTATCCTTTAAAGGTTATTTTAGGCAGCTACATAGAAGCTATTGAGATGGGTGCTACAACTATTGTGACATCCGGGGGGCACGGCCCTTGTCGTGCTGGGTTTTATGGAGAGACCCACCGCAGAATACTTAAAAGCATGGGTTATGATGTAGATTTGATTGTATTTGATGCTTATAAAAGAGATATCATGGGAACAATTAAAAGCGTAAGGAAAATTAAGAATGGGAAATCACTAATATTCTTATTAAATGCCATAAAGATTGTTTATTTTATGGCTAAATCTATAGATAGGGTAGAAAAAAAGCTGCAAAAGATAAGACCTTATGAAGCTGTCAAAGGAGAAAGCAATATAGCATGGGTGAAGATCCAAAAGATTTACGATAATATAATAAGCTTTGATGATATTAGAAAAGCAGAGGAAGAAAGTCGGGTTATTATAGGAAAAATTCAAACTATTACTGTTCCTGATTCCGAAAGAGTAAGGGTAGGTATCGTAGGCGAGATTTATGTGGTTATGGAAAAATCAATTAATCTAAAAATCGAAGAAATTTTAGGGAACATGGGGGCGGAAGTAGAAAGATCCCAATATATTTCAGAATGGATTGATTATAACCTTTTACCTTTATGGCTAACAAAACCTCATGAGCTGAAGATCCTGAAAAAAGGGGAGAAATTTATAAAAGAAATAATAGGGGGGCACGCAAAGCAAACAGTAGGCCATATAGTTGATTATGCGGAAAGAGGATTTGACGGTGTGGTCCACCTTATGCCGTTTGCATGTTTACCGGAGTTAGTCAGTCAAAGTATTATACCTGCAATAACCAAAGAATACAATATACCTGTAATTACTTTAGCCATTGATGAACAAACAGGCCTGGCTAATGTGCAAACAAGAATTGAAGCTTTTTTGGATCTTGTTAAAAGTAAAAAAATTATTAAGATTGCATAGCGGAGGATATATATGATTGAGGCATTTTTAGGTATTGATGTTGGTTCTGTCAGCACCAATCTGGTAGCAATTGATAAGGATAATAAAATACTGTCAACCCAATATTTAAGAACAAATGGACAGCCCATTGAGGCTTCAAGAATTGGTTTAAGAAGTTTACTTAAAGAGTTCGATGGCAAAATAAAAATGTTAGGGGTAGGAACTACAGGTAGCGGAAGACAGTTGACAGGTATTATGGTGGGAGCGGATGTAATAAAAAATGAAATCACAGCTCATGCTACTGCAACAATCACATATGTACCGGGTACCAGAACTATATTTGAAATTGGAGGACAGGATTCTAAAATTATAATTTTGAAAGATGGAATGGTTACTGACTTTGCCATGAATACGGTTTGTGCTGCAGGTACGGGATCATTTTTGGAGCATCAGTCAGAAAGATTGGGAATACCTATAGAAAAGTTTGGTGATATGGCACTTACAGCAGAAAGAAATGTTAGGATTGCAGGCAGATGCACTGTATTTGCCGAATCGGATATGATAGCAAAGCAGCAATTCGGGTTTTCAAAGGCGGAAATAATAAATGGTTTGTGCGAAGCACTTGTCAGAAACTATATAAACAATTTAGGAAGAGGCAAAAGATTGGAGCCGCCTTATGTTTTTCAAGGCGGTGTAGCGGCAAATATAGGTATTGTTGCCGCATTTGAAAAAGAACTTAATCATAAAGTTATAGTGCCGGAGAATTACGGGGTAATGGGTGCCATCGGTGCTGCGGTTTTAGCGAAAGAATTCACAGAAAGGTCAGGCAAGGTTACAAAATTCAGAGGTTTTGAATGTGCGGAGTTGGAGTTTATACCTACAAGTTTTAATTGTAACGGTTGTGACAACGCCTGCGAAGTAATAAAAATAATAATGGACGGGAAAGTAGTAGCCGTATGGGGAGACCGTTGCGGTAAATGGACAAATGCCATTATATAAAATTTGTTAATTGATTGCATATATTTAACCCTCTTATAATAACTTATATAATAGGAATAGTGTATGATAGGAGGGATTATTATTAAACATAAAATCATCTTATTAACAAAAAAGAGGCTCTTTATTTATGCAGGAATAATTATTTTAATTGTTTTAGGCCTAATACTACTGCTTAAATCTACGGGTAATAAAGAGGAAAAATCCGCAGTGGGGTATTTTTATTTGGAATATAAGGATGGGAAATACATAGGTGTAGAAAATACTGAAAAAGGAGAAATCAAAGTCGAGGTTTCAATAAATAAAAACAAAATTAAAAACATAAAAATTATTGATTTTCCCCGGGAATATATACAGGATAATAAAGAAGTAAAAGATGAAATTACGACTGCTATCAATAACATAATTAAAACGCAAGAATTAATGAGTGTTGAGGATATGGAAAGGGCTTCATATGTCCTTAATAAACTTCTAAAAGCAATCAGAAATGCATTGGACGAATCTTTATTAAGTTAAAAAATAAAACAATAGGTTATGCTAAAACATAACTTATTGTTTTATTAATTATTATTTTCTTTACATTTAGGGCAGTAACCATAAAAGTAAATCTGTTGCTTTATTATCTTATAATCGGTTTTAGCTTCTGCCTGTTCAAGAAGGTCAATATTTTCAAGCTCAGCATCATCAACTTTTCCGCAATTTAGGCAGATGGCATGGGGGTGCTGTTTTGTATTGGCATCATATCGAAAGCTTCCTTCCCCCATATTTAATTCCTGGATAAGCCCCAAAGACTTAAAAACTTCTAAAGATTTATATACAGTAGCTAAGCTCATCGTTGGGAACATGGGCTGCAATTTATTATAAATGTTATCTACACAGGGATGCTCTTTGGTATTTTTTAAAACATTATATACAGCTATCCTTTGTGGTGTTATTTTGTAACCGTTTTTTTTCAGCGCTTTTGCTACATCAACCATTATCATGTTTCCTCCATGTATCATAATCTAAAAAAAGAATAATGGAACGCTTATTATTTGTCAAGCCCCGTGCTAATTGTAACACGTGAGATGTTAACATTCCATGATAGGAGCATAAGGGTGCAAATGTTATTGTTGCAAATCCTTATCTTTTATTATATATTTACTGTAAGGTATGTAGGACAAGATAATAATATTTTATTGTGTGGAGGATATTCATGGAAGTAAAATTAGCCGGGCAAAAAACCTTTCTGACACTGTTAAAAGAATCGGATATACAAACTATTGATAACTGGTCATGCGACCCTCTGCTATGCAATACATATCATAATTGCGATTCTTTAAAGGAATCATATCTAAAAGAATGCATTGGATCACAAAAAGAAAACTTTAAAATTTACTTAATAAATACAACGGACAATATTGTTATAGGCAGATTGACTGTTGATATTTACCCTGAAGATAATTGTGCATGTATAGATATGGTTATTGCAGAGAAAGTATATACCGGTAAGGGTTATGGTAAAGATTCTCTAAGAACGATAATAAAGTACTGCTTTGAAGAGCTTAATCTAAATTGTATTAAAATGATTTTTAAAGAAGACAATATGAGAGCCGAATATTGTTGCTGGGGTTGTGGACTGAAAGAAGATAAGTATTACTTATCTGAAGATAAATTTGCAAAGACCATGGGCATGGTTATTTACAAAAAAGATTATATCGGGTATTAAGCATTATCGTAAAAGCAGCTTCAGATACTTAAAGACAATTGTTATAACAATTGATTAATAAACCTTTGTCCCGAAAAGAAATATAAAGCTGCTTTCACTAATATAGGACAAAAGTGTTATAGGTCTATTTTCGCCAATATTTTATATTCCAATGTTTTATAACTATCGTCATCTGCTACTAAGTACTGCCACTTAACGGGAATTCCCAAGTCTTTTGCCATTCCGGTTATAGTATATAACATAATGCCCCCGTCAGTTATGTTTTCCTTGTTATTTGGGTTCAGGATAGCCAAATAAACTTCGCCATCCTTTAGGATAAACCTGGTCGGCTGCTTATTTTTATAGGAAGGTGCATTTCGTACATGAAGAAACAGGTCTGCCAACCCCCTATTTTCTAATTCTTCATAAGATATTTCTTGTCCCCATTCATATAAATACACAATTTCGCTTAAAGCCAAACGACATGTTTCAGTATCCAAGGATTCTACTACTATTGTTCCATATGGATTGGTTTTATAGGATTTGCCTGACTGAATATGGATAGCAGAAGATTTTTGTTTCATTAATTTATCATCCGGTTTACCAAAAGCCAGCAAATAATTAATCAGTTTTCCTTTTTCTTTTATTAAGTCATTTTTTATATCTTGAGAAACATTCCTGATATTAACCCAGCAACTACCCAATCCCAGCTCATATAGCTTTTTTACAACTGATTGCATATAATAGGCACCCAAAAAGTCAGTTTTAATATCCTCATCGTTTAGGAACAGACCTATATAATGCGGACTTTTTATCATAATACCGCTGTACCCGCCGATACCTTCAAACTTTTCAAATATATCAAAACCATTTTCAAAAAGTTTTAAAGTGAAGCTATTTGCATCTCCTTGAGTATTGCTTATCTCATCTAAAGATTCTTTAATCTCTACCAATAAGTTTTTATCTATACCATTCTGTTCATAATCCCTAACCGATTTTATTTCTGTAAGATATTTTTTGAAACTCATCAAATTACCCCCTTATTATTAGATAGCCGGATATTTTATTAAACTCAGCAATACAGACAGGTTTGTCCCTTTGTTACTTTTGCTCGGGCACGGTGTCTACATCGGTTGATTTGTTAAACATCCTGTTTATTAAATATTAGACCATGGCATGAGGAAATTCAATGGCTATTACAGCAAGTTTTAAAATCTTTGTTAATAATAAATGTTCTGTGCAAAATCATTTGTTTAATTGTTATAATAATGATAACAGTATAACAGTAATTGAAAGGGGATTCGTTATGGATAAAGAAGATAACTTAATAGGAGACTTAATACAACAAAATAATAATAATATTGTTTTGTTAGTAATGGATGGAGTCGGTGATATACCGAATAAAAATTATGAGAATTTTACGCCATTGGAATATGCTTCTACACCTAATTTGGATAAATTGGCCAAGGAATCTGTTTTAGGCAGGCACATACCGGTTTTACCCGGGGTTACACCGGGAAGCGGGCCGGGTCATTTGGGGATTTTTGGGTATGATCCTATGAAGTATGAAATAGGCAGAGGTATTTTAGAAGCTGCAGGAATGGATATGGAAATAAAAGACGGTGATATAGCTGTAAGATGCAACTTTGCTTCCGCAGATGAAAAGGGGATTATCACAGACAGGAGAGCCGGAAGAATATCAACTGAAAAATGCGAAGAAATATGCACTATTCTCAGCAATAATATAAAAGAAATAGATAATATAAAAATAACAATAAAAGCGGGTATACAGCATAGGTTTGTTGTAATTTTTACAGGTGAGGGGCTTAGTGAGAAGGTAACTGATTCAGATCCTTTGATGGAAGGCAAGGAACCTTTTAAGGTTAATGCTATGATAGAAGATGCGGCTTATACAGCGGAGGTTGTAAATAAATTTTATCATGAAGCAAGAAAAGTGATTAGGGATCTCAAACCTGCAAATTCGCTTTTAATGAGGGGATTTTCTGAAAGACCGAGAATTTCCACCATGAGCGAAAGATTTGGTATTAGTCCTGTTTGCATTGCCCATTATCCAATGTACAAAGGTTTGTCACGACTTGTTGGAATGAATGTTTTGGATGCGGGTAATAAACCTGAAGATGCATTTAATGTTTTTGGAAAGAATCATGCAAATTATAATTATTTCTTTATACATATAAAATACACGGATTCTTATGGTGAGGATGGGAACTTTTTGGAAAAGGTAAAGGTAATTGAAGCTGTAGACAGTGCATTGCCATTACTATTAAATAATAAGCCCGATGTTTTATGTATAACGGGTGATCATTCCACACCGGTTCCAATGAAAAGCCATAGTTGGCATCCGGTTCCGGTACTAATAAATTCTGAATTTTGTGGGTTTGATGACTGTAGCAGGTTTACGGAAAACGAATGTAATAAAGGTGGGTTAGGAATATTTCAGAGTAAGTATTTAATTAATTATTTACTTGCAAATGCATTGAAGCTGTCTAAGTACGGAGCTTGAGAAAGGGGAAAGCTAATAAACTTATTGCCAGTTCACCGTATAGAGAATACAAAGGTCGGAAAGTGGATTAGGAATATTCAGACTTGATTTTTCTGTTTTTGATATAATCATAAAAAGCTTCTAATCTGGTTTGATAACCTGATTCACCTGTTAATTCATCAACTACCAAGTATAATATTGGAATATTATAATCCTTTTCTATCTGGGCTAAAATTGAACGGGATACTATTTCTGGCATACATGTCATAGGATATATCTGTACCAGACCATCATATTTTAGTTGGGAATATTTTATTGCATGACCTATGCATTGTTGGGTATGCCCACCTATAAGAACAGGAATGTAAGGCTTTGCCAAAGCTTTTTCTGTTTTATAACCTTTTCTTATTGTCATGGGTTTGATAAGATTATTTTCAGCCCATCCTTTAATAGTCATGGATCTATGCACATAGGCTCCCATGTTTCCCAATCTTTCTTCTACATGCAGATTGGAAAAGGGTTCGATAATAGTATAAATTTCGCCGATAATCCCGATTTTTACAGGCTCAATATCATTATTAACAGGCAATGCCAATAGCTTTTCATAAGTCGCCTTTATTAGACTGCTTATTTCTGAAGTTCCGTAAGTATTAAGTACCTCTTTCCTAAAGTTGTGCATTATACTATTGATTATGGTTTTATCCTCAGTTCTTGGCCTTACATAATATTGAATTTCATTCAACTTATCAATTTCAACACATACATTATAGGCATCATATAGGGCCTTTAACGCTTTTATTCCTTTACCCCCGCTTAGTTTTTTTATGTTGTTGACAAACTTGGTCATGCTCTCCTTGGGAGGGTCAATTATTATAAAATCAACATCATATCCCATATCTTTTAAGATTTGTTTTTGAAGAGGCCCATAGTAACCAAAACGGCATGGACCACAGCTACCGGTTATTACAACAGTATCAGCACCGGCTTCCAAACTTTTTATATAGTTTCCCAAAGTTATCTTAAAAGGAAGGCATACATATTCAGGGGATTCTTTTGCCCCTATTTTTAATGTATTTTCAGTAGTGAAAGGTGCGATAATACTTTTTATTCCCAAATCATCAAACATGCCTTTAACTGCTATATATGCTTCCCCCATATGAGGGTACGTAATTATCAATTGCCACCTCCCGGGTTATGCACCCTTTTTTATTAAATCTAAAAAAGCTTCCAAGCGGGTATTGAAGTTTGCCTCACCGGTATGTTCATCTAACGTTATTGTCATAATCGGATTTTTATAGGCCTTATTTGCAATTTTGTGTATCAGTTCAATAGTAAGAGAATCAATCCCGCATGCAAAAGATGTAAGAATTAAAAGACCTTCAATTTTGCTGTTTTCCATCATATATAAAGCACTTCCTAAGAGATTTTTGCCGCTGCTCCAAAACATTCTCTTTTCTAAGTCCTTCCCAAAGGACTCTATAATTCTTGAATCAACCATTTCCGGGGTTATATACCTTATATGTTTATCTGATAATTTCTCTAAAATGTTCATGTTTACAAAACTGTCATATAAAAGATACGGATGAGATATAATGCCTATTATATGACTGTTATTTGTAATATTTGCCGTCTTTTTATCAATCAGCATTGTGGGAGAATAACCTTTGAAAAGGTTTGATTCGTAAGCCGAATGTGTTTTAAAAGCATTATCAATGGCTTTGTTTATTCCCAGGACATTCCTTGAAAATTTGAAGCCAAGTTTATACAATGACTTATAAAGATTAATCCTATGTTTATATATATTTATTTCTATATCTATAATAGGGGGAATCCCTGTTAATGAAAATTTAATCATTTCCGGCAACCCTCCGAATTTAGGACATATATATTCTTTTTTTGATACGCTTGTAAGCCTTGGAACAAGCAGATAATCAACCTTATCTTTTAGATAATCCGCATGGCCATGATACACTTTTACAGGCAAACATGCATCATCAATACAATATCTTGAACCCATATCCAATATTTCTTTGTTGGTTTCGGGAGAAGCAATTATTTCCGTTCCCAGTTCTGTTAAAAATGCTTTTGTAAAAGGATAATATTTATAAAAATATAATCCTCTTGGTATACCTATTTTCATATTCAAAAAAAACACCTCTTCCCGGATAATATTATTATCATGGAAGAGGCTTTTTAAACGTTATAGTCAATTTTTATAAGCTGTATAGTACTAATCCTAAAAAACCTGATAAAACAATTGCCAATATTGGACTAAGTTTAAATTTAAAAACACCAAAAAAAGCCAAGGCACCGATTGCAATGCTTTTATAATCTATTAAAGATATTTTGCCTATGGAGAAACAGGCAGCAGCAATAATACCCAAAACTGCTGGTCTCATACCCCTGAGCACCCACTTAACCCATTTTTGGTTTTTGAATTTTTTAATATAAACCGATAATATCAATGCCAATATTGTTGGCACCAATAATACTCCGACGGTTCCCAATATAGAACCCAATATACCTGCAACTTTGTATCCCACATAGGTAGAAGAATTAACAGCTATGGGGCCGGGAGTTATTTCTGCGATTGCAATTATATCAACAAACTCCCTGATATCTAACCATGCTTTGTTTTGAATAATTTCTTTTTGCATAAAAGACACTATGGCGTAACCTCCACCAAAACTAAAAGCACCTATTTTTAAAAAGGTTAAAAATATATTTATCAATAATTCCATTACTTGTATTTTCCCTTTCTAGAAGATAATAAACCTAATATACCTGCAATTACAATTGTCAGGAACGGGTGAATGTTTAAAAAGGTGATTGCAATAAAAGCACCAAGTGCTATAGCTATATTAAACATATTAAAACCTAAAAATTTTGAAAGATTGGTAACTGCATAAAACATCAGACCGACCACTGCAGGCCTTATACCATTGAAAATATGCTGCACAATCTCATTATCCCTGATAGTAGAAAAAAATAAGGCTATAATCAATATAATAAGAAATGACGGTAAAGCAGTAGCAAACACGGCTGTTAAGGAACCCATAGGCCCTGCAAGTTTATACCCCACGTAAGTAGCGGAGTTGGTAGCCAAAGGACCTGGGAGACTATTAGTAACAGCAAGGGCATCCAAAAAGTCTTCTTGAGAAATCCATTTTTTATCCTCAACCACTTCTTTTTGAATAACAGGTATCATAGCGTAGCCTCCGCCTAAGGTAAAACAACCTATTTTGAAAAATGTAACGAATATTTCTTTTAGCATTTATATCACCTACCATTAAAAAGAATACATTTAAATAGTAAGCCATTTGAAAAATCATGTCAAATTGACCATGCGTCAAAACTCTACTTACGTTATGCTAAATAATAAATGAATAATTGAAAAATATACAGTATAATGAAGACAAATCTATATATGTGCAAAATATATTAATGATAAGCATAAAAGCTTGGAAAAAAGGGTATATGATGTACCGAAGGAAATAGATAATAAAGTGGCTTATATGAAACTTAAGGGCATAGGATTGAAAATAGATATACTTACAAGTGAGCAAGAGGAGTATCTGAAGGGTTGGGGTGAATGATGAGCCTTCTTTTAAAGGATGCCATTATAATTACCGGAGATGAGAAAGGCACTGTAATTAACGAAGGATATATAGGAATAAAAGGAAGTCTAATTGATTACGTAGGTAGTAAATGCGAAAAAATAGACAGCAGATATGATAGGATATTGGACTTAAAAAACAAGGTAATAATGCCCGGCTTTGTAAATGCTCATAATCACTCGGCTATGACCATATTCAGAAACTATGCTGATGATTTAGCATTGATGGATTGGCTTTTCAATAAAATATTTCCCTTAGAGGAGAAACTTACGGCGAAAGATGTTTATTGGGCTTCTATGTTAGCTGTCTTGGAGATGATAAGGACAGGAACAACAGCTTTTTGTGATATGTACATGTTTATGGAAGAAACAGCCCGTGTAGTGTCGGAATCGGGAATAAAAGCAGCATTGGGCAGAGGTCTGCAAGGTGACATAGGTGCCAAAGACAGTTACAGGTTAAAAGAAAGCATAGAATTATATAAAAGTTACCACCATAGCAACAACGGACGTATCAGAGTTAATTTGGCACCACATTCCGTTTATACATGCACCTTGTCTTATTTAGAGGAAGTCGCAAAGGTCGCAATAGATTTAAATTGCGAAGTGCAAATACACCTTTCCGAAACAGATGACGAGGTAAGTAAAAGCATTTTAGAACATAAAATGACACCTGTAAAAGTAGCCGATGAAGTTGGTCTTTTAAGTAATAAAACTATTGCAGCACATTGCGTAGCGGTAAATGATGATGATATTGAAATTTTAATGAAAAAGAAAGTAAATGTAGTACATAACCCCAGCAGTAATATGAAATTAGGAAGTGGTATAGCACCTATTAAAGGTATGCTTGATAAGGGGATAAATATAGCTATAGGTACGGACGGGGCTTCCAGCAACAACGGTTTGGATATGTTAAGAGAGGTGAGAAACGCGTCGTATTTGCAAAAAGTCTTGTTAAAAGATCCCACTGCAATAAATGTTGATCAGGCTATAAAAATGGCAACATCCAATGGTGCAATAGCCTTGGGATTTAAAAACACAGGGAAAATTGTTGAGGGAAATGCTGCAGATATAATTATAATTAATACGGATAAACCGTGGTATTATCCTAAACACAATGTAAAGTCATCAATTGTTTATTCAGGCAACTCAAAAGATGTTGAAACGGTTATAGTTGACGGCAATATCATAATGGAAAATGGGCAAATACTGACTATTGATGAGGAAAGGGTGATGTATGAAGTCCAGAGGGCGGCAGAGAGTCTGTCTTATTAAGGGAGGTTTATAAGTTATGTCTAAAATAACAATGCTTGAAAAAAAAGTTTGGACTGTAGTGGGTGCTAATGAGAATCCTGATAAATTCGGTTATAAAATATACAAGAGATTAAAAAGTGTTGGGTATGAAGTTTATCCCGTAAATCCTATGTATGAGGCTATAGATGGGGACATATGTTACAAAAGCTTATCAGAGCTTCCCAAAAAACCGGATGTTATCAATATGGTGGTTTCACCGACGATTGGTATGGATTATATTAAGGAAGCTATAGAAATGGAAATAAGGAATATTTGGTTCCAACCCGGCACATTTAGCAAAGAAATATATCAAATCATAAAGAATAAAGAAATAGAAGCTGTCCAAGCCTGCATACTGACAGAAACATGATAGGCAAAAATGGTTAAATTTATATCAACCCTTGTAATAACTTGCCTGTTCAAATAAAATAGTAAGTAGAAAATATAATTACCTAAAAGTGGGAAGCATATAATTTAACTGTATGCTTTTTTTAAAAAGTGGCTTCCGGCATGTTTGATATTTTGGAAGCTATTTTTAACAAATAGTTTATTTCAATGAACTATTTCAAAAGGAAAGGAGGAAGAAAAATGGAGAATTCAAAAAAGACACACCTATTTCCTGTATACGAAAAATATGGAGGGAAAATAGTAGACTATGCCGGTTGGGCTATGCCGGTGCAATTCGAGGGATTGATTCAAGAACATGAGGCGGTAAGAAATGCTGCCGGGTTATTTGATGTATCTCATATGGGTGAAATTGAGGTCAAGGGTAAAGATGCCCTAAAGTATTTGCAGTATCTTCTCACAAACGACTTTGAAACCATGGAAGATAATCAAATCCTATATAGTTTTATGTGCTATCCCAGCGGTGGAGTGGTAGATGACCTATTAGTTTATAAATATGCTTCAGATTTCTATCTTTTAGTTGTAAATGCTTCAAATAAGGAAAAAGATTATAAATGGATGTTAGAAAACAAAGGTAGTTTTGATGTGGAAATAATTGATAAATCAGAAGAAGTATCGGAAATTGCAATCCAAGGGCCAAAAGCGGAAAGAATACTACAAAAATTAACAGACTTTGATCTTTCATCAATTTCGCCATTTTATTTGAAACAAAACATAAAGGTATTCGGTGCAGACAGTATGATATCAAGAACCGGTTATACGGGAGAAGATGGTTTCGAAGTGTATTTGAGCAACGATAAAGTTCAGATTATTTGGGAAGAATTAATGAGGGTGGGAAAAGATGAAGGATTAAAGCCTGCAGGTCTGGGAGCAAGGGATACTTTGAGATTTGAGGCTTCTATGCCATTATACGGAAATGAGATATCACAGGATATTACACCTTTAGAAGCCGGGCTGGGATTCTTTATTAAGCTTGATAAAGAAGATTTTATCGGAAAAGAGTTTTTGCTCAAACAAAAACAAGAAGGCTTAAAAAGAAAATTAGTAGCATTTGAAATGGTAGAAGGCGGCATTCCTCGTCATGGATATGAAGTTTTGAAAGACGGGGAAAAGATTGGTTTTGTTACAACTGGTTATCATTCTCCGACTTTAAAAAGGAACATAGGATTTGCTCTAATAGACAGTAGATTTACAGAATTAGATACCGTTTTAGAAATACAAATCAGGAAAAAGACTGCAAAAGCAAAGATAATCAGTAAAAAATTTCTTAAAAGCCGAAATAAGTGATGTTTAACAAACTATCAAAGGGAAGAATAGGTGCAAGAAAACTTAAACCCTAAAACTTAACAAATATTAGGAGGGAAAATCATGAAAATTTTAGAAGGCTTATATTATTCAAAAGATCATGAATGGGTAAAAGTAGAAGGAAATAATGCTTATGTGGGAATATCGGATTATGCACAACATGCTTTAGGTGAAATTGTTTATGTTGAACTGCCGGAATTAGATGAAGAATTTGCAGCCGGAGACGTATTCAGTGTGGTTGAATCCGTTAAGGCCGCATCGGATGTTTATATGCCTGTAACAGGCAAAGTTTTGGAAATTAATGAAGAATTGGAAGATTCCCCTCAATTGATTAATGAAGAACCATATGAGAACTGGATTGCTATGGTAGAGATGGCTGAAAAATCTGAATTGGATGATTTAATGGATGAGGTGGGCTATAAAGAGTTCTGTGAAAAGGAGGAATAGTATGCATAGGTATATACCTAATACTGAAGCAGATTCTAAAACCATGTTGCAAAGCATGAACATGAATTCTATTGATGATTTGTTTTCGAATATACCTAAAGAATTGATTTTTGATAGGAAGTTGAATTTAAACGATGCCCTGTCCGAGATTGAAGTCAGTAAATACGTAAAAGACATTAGCGGTAAAAACAAAAGCATCGATGATTTGACTTGCTTTTTAGGTGCAGGTGCTTACGACCACTATATACCGTCCATAATTAAACATTTAGCTAAGAGATCTGAATTCTATACTGCATATACACCTTATCAGCCGGAAATAAGTCAAGGGACCTTGCAGGCAATATTTGAATATCAAACTATGATTTGCAACTTGACAGATATGGATGTCAGCAATGCTTCCGTCTATGATGGTGCAACTGCAACTGTTGAAGCAGCTTTAATGGCTACTGAGAATACCAAAAGAAACAGCATATTGATTTCCAAGGCTGTATCTCCTGAAGTAAGAAAAGTAGTCAGAACATATATGCGATTTAGAAAGATTAATGTAATAGAAGTTGATATAGACGAAGGCGTCACGGATATAGAAAAGCTAAAAGACTTAATGGATAAAAACACTGCAACGGTGATTGTTCAAAACCCGAATTTTTTCGGTATAATAGAGGATATCAGTGAAATAGAAAAAATCACTCATGGAAATAAATCAATGCTGATCAGTTATGTAGATCCCATATCCTTGGGAATATTAAAAACACCAGGAGAATGGGGTGTTGATATTGCAGTAGGCGACGCTCAGCCTTTTGGTAATGGCTTGAATTATGGGGGAGCATATTTAGGATTTATGGCTGCCAATTCAAAATTAGTGAGAAGGATGCCCGGCAGGATTGTAGGGCAATCGGTGGATGCAGATGGAAAAAGGGCATTTGTCCTGACATTGCAAGCAAGGGAACAACATATAAGGAGATATAAAGCCACGTCCAATATTTGTTCCAATCAAGCTTTAAATGCATTAATAGCATCCATTTACATGGTAACAATGGGTAAAAAAGGACTTAAAGAAGTTGCTCTGCAGAGTACTTTTAAATCCCATTATGCAATGAATAAACTAACTGAAAAAGGGACCTACAAATTAGCGTTTGATAAACCCTTCTTTAAGGAATTTACCTTAGTCGGAACAAAATATGTTACGAAAATAAACGAAGAACTTCTTAAGCATAATATATTAGGCGGTTACGACTTGAGCAAAGACTATGATAATATGGATAACAGTTTTTTGTTATGTGTAACGGAAAAAAGGACAAAAGCGGAAATTGACAAATTATCCTCTGTATTGGAGGTGCTATGATGAAAGGATATAACAAATTAATATTTGAAGTTTCGAAAGAAGGCAGATTTGCTTATAGTTTACCCAAATGTAATGTATGTGAAATGAATGCTGAAAATCTGATACCAAAGAATCTACTGTCTGAAAAGGAAATTGATTTACCTGAGGTTAGTGAAGTAGATGTAATAAGACATTACACACTTTTATCAAACAAAAATTATGGAGTAGATACAGGTTTTTATCCCTTAGGTTCATGCACAATGAAATATAACCCTAAAATTAATGAAGATATGTCGGAATTAGGCGGACTCGCAAATATCCATCCAAATCAACCGGAAGGAACAGTACAAGGTGCACTTCAACTGATGTATGAATTGGATGGCATGCTATCGGAAATTGCCGGTATGGAAAAAATGACGCTGCAACCGGCTGCAGGTGCTCATGGTGAATTGACGGGGCTTATGATAATTAAAGCATATCATGAGAAAAACAAAGATTTTAGAAGAACAAAGATAATAGTTCCCGATTCTGCCCATGGTACCAACCCGGCAACTACAGCCGCCGCCGGCTTTGATATTATTGAGGTTAAGTCAGATGCTATGGGTGCTGTAGATATAGACAGTCTAAAATCAGTATTAAGCGATGAGATTGCAGGTCTTATGCTTACAAATCCCAGCACTTTGGGGCTGTTTGAGACTAATATAAAAGTTATTGCCGACTTGGTGCATGAGGCCGGGGGTTTGCTGTACTATGATGGTGCCAATATGAATGCTATTATGGGTATTTCAAGACCCGGCGATATGGGTTTTGACGTAATGCATTATAATCTCCATAAAACATTTTCAACTCCCCATGGTGGCGGTGGTCCCGGAAGCGGACCTGTAGGGGTAAAAAAAGAACTTGTGGAATTTTTACCTGTTCCCACAGTTGAAAAAGAAGGAGATAAGTACTATTTGGATTATGACAGGCCAAATACAATAGGTAAGGTAAAAAGTTTTTTCGGGCATTTTGATGTTATGATAAAGGCCTACACTTATATATTATCAATGGGTAATGAAGGATTAAAAGAAGCAAGTCAAAAAGCCGTACTCAACGCAAATTATATGATGAATAAGTTAAAGAATAAATACAATCTTCCTATAGATCAGGTATGCATGCATGAGTTTGTATTAGGCGGGTTAAAAAATAATATAAATGACATAGCTACTTTGGATATAGCAAAAAGATTATTAGATTATGGATACCACCCGCCAACAATATATTTTCCTTTGATAGTGGATAATGCAATAATGATAGAACCGACGGAAACTGAAAGCATTGAAACATTAGACGGGTTTATTGACACTATGATTAAGGTTGCTAAAGAAGCTGATGAAAATCCTGAGGTCCTAAAAGAGGCACCTCATGATACACCGGTAAGAAGAATAGATGAAGTGAAGGCAGCCAGAGATTTAATACTAAAATGGAAAAAAGACTAAACAAAAGCTCCCGCTTAAGTGGGAGCTTTTGCTATTAAAGAGTTACTGTTCACACTGTCTTGTTAAGACCTTCGCATACCTGGACAGTGACAATTATCGCATCAAATATAATAATCTATTATTACAAGTAAGCTATTGTGTGAAAAGCAACTATATGTCTAAAGGATTTATGATTTATATTGATATGTTTTTGAACTATTGAGATAATTAATGTGTAAAAGGGTTTTCGTATTTCTTGGCTGTTATAAGATTCTTTTTTTTAGCAAAAAAGATATTTGGGGGATTTAATTATGAAGGGTTATGGATTGGTGTTAGGGGGAGGCGGTGCCAAAGGCTCATACGAAATAGGTGTATGGAAAGCTCTCAGAGAACTAAAAATACCAATTATCGCTGTTGCCGGCACATCTGTAGGTGCTTTGAACGGTGCATTGATTGTTCAGGACGATTATGAGAAAGCGTTTGAGTTATGGACAAATATAAGCATTAATACGGTTATTAAAATGAATGAAGAGATATCAGATATAGATGGAAGATATGGTGTTGAGGGGATAACAAAGATTATAAAGGAGGCGATTTACTCCGGAGGATTAGATGTTACACCACTTAAACAGCTTATAAGGGATAATATTGATGAGGAAAAGATAAGAAAGTCCCATATTGAATTTGGTTTTGTTACTTTTTCATTGACAGACCTAAAACCTATCGCAATTTTTAAAGAAAATGTGCCAAAAGGCAAAATGGCGGATTATTTGCTGGCAAGTGCTTCATTACCTGTTTTTAAACCTTTGGAAATAGATGGGGTGAGGTTCTTGGATGGTGCTTTATATGATAACCTTCCAATATCCCTTATGATTGATAAATCTATACGAAATATTATTTCAGTGGATGTGTCCGGATTAGGATTTATAAGAAAGTATAAAGATGACAACTTAAATATTACCCAAATAAAAAACTCTGAAAGTCTTGGCTATGATTTGATATTTGACTCGGAATTATCAAAAAGAAATATTGAAATAGGCTATTATGACACAATGAGAACATTTAAACGATATGAAGGTAAAAACTATTATCTTACAGATTTACATAGCGATTTGGTATTTGATCTTACTCAAATTAAACTAATATATAAGTATCTTGGAATAGATTGGGATAAAAGATCTGTACCGCAAAATAGTTTTTTGATTTATAAATTGATAAGAAATATAAAAAAGCATTCTTCCGTTAAGAAACTGATACATTATTCGGATTTTATAGCAGCAGCAACTGAGATAACAGCAGAAATAATGGAGATAGACAGAATAAAACCTTATTCTTTAAAGGGTTTAATTAATGAAATTATAGAGAATTATAAATCCAAGAAGAATGACATTGATTATATCAGCTTTACAAAATACATCTATGAAAATGTTTTTACTGAGGATGATGATTTTCTTGAGAAAATAAAAAGGGTAATCAGTGAAAGTAAATTCGCAATCTTTTATAATATTGATATTAACGATTTATCTGAAAAAGCCATATTATATAGAAGAATTTTAGCACTGTCTTTTCCAAGATTATGTATTGCTAATATTTTTATAACGTTTTTGAATTCACAATACAATTTCGATTTATAAATAACTGTCAATATGGAAAACTATAATTATTGTAAAACCATAATTGTTTGTGAATTTTTGTAGAAAGATGAAATTTTATGTGTTAGAATTAGGTTGGCTTTTTATCAGGGTTGATTTTTTATGTATAAGAAATAGGAAATTTTAATGATAATGGGGGAAAATATGCAAGAACTTATTTTCGGCATAATAGGCGGTACTGCTTTACTTATGTTTGGCGTTGATATGATGGGAGCGGGTTTGCAAAAGGCATCTGGAGAAATGATGAGAAAGATGCTTTCGGTATTAACGGATAAAATATTCGGGGCATTCTTGGTGGGTGCATTTTTAACTGCCCTCGTACAAAGCAGTACTGCAATAACAGTTCTTACCGTAGGTTTTGTAAATGCAGGTCTTATGAAACTCCCACAAGCTATAGGAATCATTTATGGCGCTAATATAGGTACTACGATTACCGCACAGTTAATGGCTTTCAGTTTTAAGTTCAAATTGACAGAAATTGCGTTGCCAGTTTTGGGGATCGGGTTTGCTATCAGTCAATCAGCAAAAAATAAGACAATAGTCAGCATTGGTGATGCCCTTATGGGCTTTGGCATCATGTTCTTAGGTCTTAAAATACTTAATCAGGGAATCCCCATTATGAAAGACAGCGAAACTCTTCGCTTTTTCTTTGAGAATTACGCATCAATTCCTATTATAGGAATA
>CAZQHS010000005.1:0-3683 GCA_964593485.1 uncultured Clostridiaceae bacterium | reverse complement strand
CTTTTGGGTATAATAGCTACCGCCCTTGTCCATAGCAGTGCAGCAACCGTAGGGTTGGTTATAGTATTGGGACAAGCCGGTTTAATCGATTTAACGGCGGCAATATGTATTATGTTGGGAGATAACATTGGCACCTGTATAACTGCACAAATAGCGAGCTTGACCGGAACTATCAATGCCAGAAGAACCGCATGGGCACATACGATTTTTAATAGCGTAGGTGTTATAATAGTGGCAGTTATATTACCATACTTTGTAATTTTTATAAAGAATGCTACGACAATGATTCAACCTAACGGTAATATCGGTTCACAAATTGCAAATTCACATACCTTGTTCAATTTAATGACTGCTTTGGTTTTCCTCCCCATAACTAAACATTATGTTAAATTTCTTGAAACAGTTATAAAACCCAAAGGTTTGGATCATGAAACTCATACAATTTATCTGGATAAATTGTTATTGGATACGCCCCCTGCGGCATTTCAGGCATCCATTTCCGAAATTATCAGAGGTGCTGAAATAGGAAGATTTATGGTTTTCAATGCCATGGAGGTTTTCTTTAATGACGATGAAAAGAAGTTTGATTTAATATATAAAGATGAAGACACTCTTAATTTGCTTCAGAAAGACATAACATTATATATGATTGAAATATCAAAAAGACCGTTATCAGATGCAGGTTCAATAATGGTGCCTGCCATGATTAACAGTATTAACAATATAGAAAGAATTGGTGATCATACTATTAATTTAACAAGGTTGATTAAAACAAAAATAGATAAAAACTTGATTTTTTCAGATGCTGCCATGGATGAAATTAAACAATTAAAAGAATTGGTATTGTGGATGTATGATAATACCATAGTTACGTTAAAAGAAAATAAAATCGAATTAATCCAATCTACATGTGAATTAGAAGATAAGGTAGATGAGATGTGCAAACAGCTGGAAAAGTCTCATATCAAAAGACTTGAAGAAGGCAAATGTTATGTGGAATCCGGTGTTGTTTTTCTCGATATTATAAACCATTTTGAAAGAATTGCTGATCATATAAACAAAGTGAGCTTATTATCCAAGGATGAGCTTCAAGGCGTTTTAAGAATAAACGGAAAGGCACCGGCTAACTTAGAAGACTAAATTATTATTTGGGAGTATTAAAACCGAGAGCCATGAACAGTAAATTCTTTAGTGCATATTATTCCGGGGAACAATTTAAGAATTTTTCAACTATTCATTTGATTTCTCTATTATCAATATTTATTATAAGCGTATTATTGTATGTTTTTTCAGAAAAAATTAAGAGTTTAAATATAGATAAATCTGTGAGGCATGTTTTGGCATATACCTTAGCCATCACGGAATTATCTTTTCAAATTTGGTGTGCCATGAGTGGTGTATGGACATCAGAATACAATCTGCCTTTTCACCTTTGCTCTGTAGCAACAATAATTTGTATTGTAATGTTGTTTAAAAAAAGTTATAAAATATTTGAACTGGCATATTATTGGGGTTTGGCAGGGGCTGGGTTTGCCATTATAACACCGGATTTAAGCGGTTATAACTACCCCCATTATGTCTTTTTTAAATACTTTATATTGCACGGGTTTATTATTATATCCGTTTTATACATGATTTTTATATATGATTATAATTTATCATTTAAATCAGCGATACGTGCTTTTATTATTACTAATTTATTTGCTGTTATCGTCATACCGGTAAATTTGTTAACAGGTGGAAACTATTTGTTTTTATGCAGAAAACCGGATGCGTTTACGCTTTTGGATTGCTTTGGATCATGGCCCTGGTATATTATTCCTATGGAGGTTATAGTTATTGTAGTGTTTTTTATTTTATATCTTCCTTTTGCTTGGAAGAAAGATATAAAAAAAATGAAAGATGAAGATTTAAAAGATTAAATTTTATAATTAATGAAAATTTTTATTGTTCTAAGCTAATCAATATAAATATGGAGGTGTTCAGATTGGAAAAAGAGAATAAAAGAGTTTCCTTCAGCGGTATTCAACCTTCCGGTGACCTGACTATTGGTAATTATTTAGGTGCCATAAAGAACTGGGTTGCAATGCAAGATGAATATGAATCATTTTATTGTGTTGTAGATTTACATGCCATAACAGTAAGGCAGGACCCAAAAGAATTGAGGGCAAGGACATTAAAAAATTTAGCGATTTATATAGCCTCCGGTTTGGATCCTGTTAAAAATACATTGTTTATACAGTCACATGTGCCGGCACATAGCGAAGCGGCATGGCTTCTAAATTGTTTTTGCTATACGGGGGAGCTTAGCAGGATGACCCAGTTCAAAGATAAGTCACAGAAAATAGGTGAAAGTGTAAGCGTCGGGCTATTTACTTATCCTGTGTTGATGGCAGCGGATATACTTCTGTATGATACAAATGTTGTACCTGTAGGGAACGACCAAAAACAGCATGTGGAATTGGCAAGAGATATTGCTATCAGATTTAATAATTCGTATAGTAAAACCTTTGTTGTACCGGAGCCTCTAATTGCTGATACGGGTGCAAAGATAATGGATTTACAAAATCCGGAGAAGAAAATGTCAAAGTCTGTTGACAACCCAAATGCATATATCTTGATTTTGGATCCGCCCAATATAATAAGAAAAAAAGTAAGTAGAGCGGTAACTGATGACTGCGGTGAGGTTAGATATACGGAGAACCAGCCGGGGATAAGTAACCTTATCAGCATTTTAAGCACTATATCTAACACAAACCCTGAAGATATAGAAAAGAAATATGAAGGAATAGGTTATGCCAAGTTTAAAGAAGATGTGGCAGAAGCATTGGTAGAAGAATTATTACCTGTGCAGAATCATGTAAAAGAGTTGTTGGACGATAAGGCTTATTTAGAAAAGATATATAAAGACTGTGCCGAAAAAGCAAATTATATAGCAAACAAAACCTTAAGGAAAATGCAGAAAAAGATTGGTCTTGTGCCCAGGTAGATACAGCAACCCTCACAAAAGATTTATGCATATTAATTGTTGTTAACTTGTTATGTATGATAATATAAATTATATAAGTAAGTCTTACTTATATAATTTATATTTTTCATTTTTAAGCTTAAACTAATAGCTTAAACTTTAATACATAACTGTATGGCATGGGAAACGAGGGAGAATTATTGAAATTATACTTGACGAGACACGGGCAAACAGTATGGAATTTGGAAGGAAGGTTTCAGGGGTGGAATGATTCACCATTAAGTGAGAAAGGTATAAAAAATGCCAATGCTCTAAGAGAAAGGCTGAAAGACATAAAGTTTTGTAAAGTTTATTCTAGCCCTGTAGGAAGGGCAATCGACACGGCAAGAATTATAAGCGGAATCAGAAAAGATAAGATAATATCTGATAAAAACTTAAGAGAAATTAATTTAGGTTCCTGGGAAGGAAAATTGGTTAAAGAAGTTGAAGCCTTATATCCTGTGGAGTATGAGACTTTTTGGAATGAACCGGATTTATATAAAAGAGATGGATCGGAGACATATTATGAAGTGCAAGACAGAGCCTTGCACACCGTAAATAGCATTATAAAAGAGTATGGAAAAACCGATAATAACATTCTGTTTGTCACCCATACAATAACTCTTAAAACTATAATGGCATATTTTGAAAATAGAGATTTTAAGGATTTTTGGGA
>CAZQHS010000004.1:2833-37047 GCA_964593485.1 uncultured Clostridiaceae bacterium | reverse complement strand
ACGCTCGGGTAGAGTTTTGTTTGTAACAAAACTCTTTACTGTAATCTTGTTATAATATGCATGAATGGTGCAAATCGTTAAGAATTGCAACTTTTTGTTTACTTTATACCCATTTGCTCTTGGGAAAATTTCTTGCCATATACCATGTTGTAAAATGCATCCGCGTCCTTCATCAAATCATTTTTACAGTATAATTCAGGATGGAGATTATATAAACCCCATCGCAACCCCAAAGCCGCCGAAGCTGTCGGATAGTCCCAAGGTTCTAAATCACACGGGAACATGTAAACAGCTTTGTTCCTTATAGCCTTTATACTTCCCCATTTAGGATCTTTTAACAATTCTTCAACTGTGTAGGAGGCATATTTAGGGATCCATATAATATCAGGATTCCAAGCAATAATTTGTTCTATATTCACTACTGCAAAAGAGCCCTTCACATTTAAGTCTTTCACAGCATTTATGCCTCCTGCCATATCTATTATATCCGTTTGAATCATTGAAGTTGATGCAACTGAAAAACGATTGGAGGCACCAAGGAATAAAACTCTTGGCCTGGTTCTTGCTTTTGCAGATAATGCTTTTGTCTCTAATATACTTTTGTCTATATACCCGTTAATCTGGTCTGCCCTTCTTTCCTCTCCCAAAACAGCACCTACGATTGATAAAGATTTTTTTATTGTGTCAAAACTTTCAGAATTAGGCAAGGCCACCACTGCCTTAATCCCTATATTTTCGAATAATTCTAACTGGTCAATAAAACGTTCCGGCAATACAGCAACGTTGTTTTTACCTAAAGAAACCACGGTTTCATAATTAATATTACTTGCCTTTCCAATTTGAATTATGCTATCGTAATCCTTCATGACATGCTCATATAGTTTGTTTGCCATCATCTTGTTTCCGAATCCTGCAATATATTTATCCCCGCCGCCTAATACAATCCCAATATTTAAAGTAGGATTATGAGTGCCTAATATCTTATCAGCGGGTTTATCCAAAGTCACAACTCGGCCTATAACATCGGTTATGATTATTCTTGTTGATATCGGTGCAGTTGAAATAACCGTTTTTTCAATATATGTATTGGCTTTATCCTCCGGTATAATAAGTTTTTGTCCCGCTAAAATCAAATTAACATTCCTGATGTTATTTTTCTCAGCAATAGTCTGATATGGCACCCTATACCTTTCGGCGATTATTGACAACGTATCACCACTTTTTACTTCGTGTACCACATCTGCGGCAACAACAATTCCGAAATACAGAAACAACATTGTAACAACAATGGATATACTTAATGCCTTTTTCATATTCTTTTCCTCCCTATGTTGGGCCACCTTCTTAGGTTGTAGATCGTTCTGCCAGTTGCATTATAAACATTATTTCTTGTTCAATTAGATTTAACCTCTAACCCCATATAAAGATTGCCCAAAATATTTATTTATAAGTGTTAACAATGATTTCCCATTATTCAAACTCATAATAAGTATATGAAATGGAAAACAATATCTAAATTGTCAACAGCTCATCTTATATATAATAAAAAATTAGCTTTTTTAGAACGGTCAAAGCCTTTAAACAATGAAATCCATCTCAATAATTCAAAGGTAAAACCTAAAGTTACTTAAAGCATGCTGATTCAAAATGATTATGAGAAAATGCTTAAATACCGGTTTTATTACCATGCGTCATTTCCGAATTAAATAAGGAAACACTGGCACGGTATTTAATTAAATTGTTTTATTATGCAGTAGGAAAGTAGAATTTTACTACTATATAATAAAGCCCCGCAATAAATTGCGAAGCTTTTATCTTTATCCTCTCCAAATATGCCAAAGATGGTTATTTTGACCCCGTGCAAACACATCAAGTCGATTACCACCCCATGATACTGCTGCCGGTTCTGAAGTCAATACACCGCCGAGGGATTGCCATCCACTCCACCTGCTTCCGTTCCATGTTCTGAACAATAGCTCATTTCTCTGCCCTCTTGCAAAGACTTCCAAACGGTTTGAACCCGTTGAAGCCGCTCCAGGTCCCGAACTAATTGACCCACCACCGAGGTCTTCCCAACTGCTCCACCTTCTGCCATCCCACCATTTATGCCATAGTGATTGGTTCTGTCCCCTGCCAAAAACATCAATCCTGTTTGGCCCCCAAGAAACCGCTGCCGGTGCTGAGGTTAGTATTCCGCCAAGGTCTTCCCAATTACTCCAGCTCCTGCCATCCCACCATTTATGCCATAAAGCATTGTTTTGGCCTCTGCCGAATACATCAAGCCTATTTGTGCTCCAGGATGAAACCCCCGGGGCTGAAGTAAGTATGCCGCCAAGGTCTTCCCAATTACTCCAGCTTCTGCCGTCCCACCATTTATGCCATAAAGCATTGTTTTGGCCTCTGCCGAATACATCAATGCGATTAGGTCCCCAAGATACCGCTGCCGGGGCTGAAGTGAGTATGCCACCAAGGTCTTCCCAATTACTCCACCTTCTGCCGTCCCACCATTTATGCCATAAAGCATTGTTTTGGCCTCTGCCGAATACGTCAAGACGATTAGACTGCCATGACGAGACTGCAGGAGCTGAAGACAATATCCCCCCCAAATCTTCCCATTGACTCCAACCGGTCACAGGGGGTGAAGGTGATTCATCAATATTCTCCAAAGTAAACCTTATAATATCCCTAAAAATTTGATTTATTAGACTATTAGGCACACCAAATCCAAGTAATGTTATAAATGCACCCGGATTATCTCTTCTATAAGCATTAAACAACTGATTTGTTTTTTGTGTTATAGTCCCGGAATGATTCTCTGCATTTCTCAGCACATATGTTACGATATCTCTAAAAATATTACGTGTAACAATGCGAGGAACTCCATAACGTTGAAGTTCTACATAATAGTGTTCAAATTCTTTGTTGATTAGAGCCATAATCCGATTTACATCCTGAGGGCTTTGACGGGTTTCTTCAAAATCATATATCCCGGTATAGTTATAGAAAGGACAAACATAAGTAGGGTTAAAGGGGCATTGCATTATTAGCCGGTTTTCATAATCCACATTCTCAACCTTCTTCCACAATAATTCATATTATTATATGCAAAAGTATTGATGAATGTTAAAATACATATCATTTGATATCTAACCAAAATTGTATTACAGGCTAAAATGTCTTATAACTTCTCTATTTCTACCACACATTCAGTTTTTATTTTTTCAACCAAAGATTGCAAAGCATCTATAACATGTGGCCTGATATCCCCACCGATAAGCACATACATTATATCATCACCCACATCAAGCAAACCGTTATTAAGCCAAACCCTAACATGGGAGATGCCGATCATTTTATAAGTTTCTTCAATTGCAGCTTCCACTTTTATTTCGTCATAGTCAAACTCCATCTTCTTTACCAATGAACCGTCATCATGGCCATAGCGAACCTTAGCTCTTGGCGATTGTCTGACTGTACCGTTGTGAATCAAATACATCCCTTGCTGTAAAGCATCTTTATGTGATTTCGCTTCTTTTAACCATTCATCCATGGACGGTGATACCTTTTTGTTTATTTTTGAATTCATAATAATTACCCCTTTTTAATCTTAGATATTATCGTTAGATTTTAATACTCCCCTTATTGCTTTTCTGAATTTTAGAGCATTTCCATTGGCGGGATGAGGTACAGGACAATTTTCTATACCTAAGCGATTTAATGCTTCGGCAGAATAACGCCCTATGGAAATAACTGTAACATTAGGACATATTTTAAGAAGCATTTTGGTATAATCCATACCTTCTTTCAATTCAGTGACATTAGGAGTTCTGTTTGTCAAGGATCCTTTTCTTGGATCGAAAGGATGAAAAGGAAATATGTTCCATGTAATAACCTCAAAGGGGGATATTTTATGTTCTAATATTTCTTTCCATACAATTGTAGCTGTAGGCTCTGTAAATCCAAACCGCCTTTGTGCATCATTCAGCCTTATATTGTCAGGTTTGCTGGTTCTCTGAGCCGTCTCATTTTCTAAAAAAGCAGACGAGCCTATGGATTTATGAAATCCCAAAAGCATTCGTTCTGAAGTCAGTGCCATCCCGGTAAATTTACCGCCTTGGTAACCTACAGCCTCTGCCACCAAAAGATACTTGGCTTTTGCTATTCTGAGTGCTAAAAATCGTTCCATTTGCTTTGACCTTATCTTAGGTGCTTGGGGTCCTACATCAAAAATTTCATCATAGTCCCGCCATGGATTAAAAACATTTTCAGTAGTCCTGCGTTCCTGTAAGTCTTTTATAAATTGTTTTATATTCTCTTTCATTAGTATCACCTATTACATTGTAAAATAATTGTAATTTCGAATTACCAATTAATAAAATGATTATATTAACAACATCCCCAACTTTAATTATAGCATTCTTAATGGCATACTTTAACCTCATAAAACGTCACCACTTAACAAATCAAATGTTATTATTCACACTTGTTTTTAATTTTCTACGATTATTAGTATTTGATAAAGATTGCGTTGTGGAAAGGATTAGGGACTGTTAGCGAAAGGTCGGAAAAGCGAAATCACACCAGCTAAAGGAATTACCACATGCTATATATATAATTTAACTGAGAAATTTCGATTTCGCCGTAGTGAGCCTACAGTCCTTTAGCCTTATAACTCGGCAATCATATCAAATATAATAGCAAAGCTGAAAATATACATAGTGTGAACAGTAACAATCAAATTAAATAATAGAGCCTTTATTTGTCTTTTATATAATTTGTCACATTATTTATCAATAGACTTTTATCTTGTGGCAATATGCCTTTTATTTTTATAATATTAGTTGGATGTGTAGTATCAAATATAGTAGATTGTTTAGGTTCAAGGTTCTTCAAGAGTGTTAGCAATTCTAATAACCGCTCATTTCTATCTGTAGGAATAAATATTCCTTTTTTTATCATATCATTTAATTCCGTTCCGAAAAATACTGTAAGATTCATGGTAATGATTTTATTAGTGCTAAATTGATTCAACATTTCGGCAGTAGCAATAGCATTTTGTATGCCTTCGCCCTTGCCCGCAATCCCATACATCAAAATTGAATTAAAAGATAACCTTGCCTCATTGAGTTTTTTAGCTTGTTCAATTGCTTCATTCACTGTATGACTTTTATTCATTAATCTAAGCACATCGTCTCTGCCTGTCTCAAAGCCGATATATAGCAATCTCAGGCCTAAATCATGAAGAATGGATAATTCAGCTACAGTATATTTGGAAATGCTTTTAATAGAAGCATATGATGCGACACAGGCACAATACGGCAAATGTGTATGAATAAGATTGAGCAAACGTTTCATTTTTTCGAATCCTATTGTTAAAGGATCGGCACCTGTCAGAAAAATCTTTTCAGTATAAGTATAGCCGTGTAGTAATTCCATTTCTATGTCATGAAAAGGGACTTCGCAATACTTTACGTTTTTATACATGGAGCAAAATACACATTTATTATATATGCATCCTGATGTTACTGGCAGTAAAACTGTTGTCATCTCATCCTGAGGATAAAAAACAGTATCCTCTCTATACATTTACATCATCTCCCAGTAACATTATAACACTGTTTTTGAAAGCGTTGGGCACTTTGACCATTTCCTTCCTGAGAGGAACTGTCTTACAGGTATTTCATGGAGTTATAAAAAGGATAAAAGAAATATGCTTCCATATAAATAAAACAAAAGACAGCTTAAATTTTTTATAAACTGCCCTGCTTTCTAAGTAAAAATATTAATTTCTAATTTCATTAACCATCTTTGGTAATATATTTGGTGGAGGCGAGGGGACGCCTGATCCATTGTTTCCAATGGTGCTGACTATATCTTAAGGTTGGTGTCCGTCAACCTTTCCGGCGTGTTATAGAAATGTTGTTATTGTTTTTCATTTCTATCTTAGTACAACCATAAGGCTGCCTATAAGTCGATACAAGGCTGTTGGATTACTCCACATACCTCTCGGTATTGCCGTCGTCTTTACGTTACGGTTTCACCGATAAAGCCGGATTTTCACTTGCAGTTCGCACTGCAAGGCGACTCTTTTCTTTGAATCGAACCCCTGTCCGAAAGTCCTCAAACTGAAATCTCTCCGAGCGCAGTCAGCGATTTAACATTCCCTCTGCTGCACGGCCGCTGACAGCCTTGCAGTTTCAGTAGCTTCATAATGCGACACTTGCCTCAAAGCTTTGGCAGTGACGTTCCCCGCTAAATGACGCCCTATCCTATAGTGCGGGAACTATAGGTAGAACGAGCTGCCCTATTTAGGCAGCAAATGCAAATTCTTTATCTGCGTTTATTTTATTTTTCCGGCTTTTATCGTGGTTCCGGTCCCACGGCTCGCTATTCCAGCCCTCAATACCCCCGTCGAAACCATTACGCCCCCGTTAATAATTTTTTCCTCTGAACTCCCTCTCAACTTCCCTTTTGGCATCTCTTTCCGCAATGACCTGTCTTTTATCATGAAGCTGTTTTCCTTTTGCCACTGCAAGTTCAATCTTTACCAAACTGCCTTTTAGATAGATAGATAATGGAATCAGAGTATAACCTTTTTGTTGGACATAACCGATGAGTTTATTTATTTCAAACCTATTTAGTAAAAGTTTCCTCGTTCTTATCGGATCCTTATTAAATATGTTTCCTTTTTCATATGGGCTTATATGCATATTATATGCATAAACTTCACCTTTATAGATTCCTGCATAGCTATCTTTTAAATTTACTTTTCCTTGCCTGATGGATTTAACCTCGGTGCCGAAAAGCTCTATGCCTGCTTCATAAGCATCTTCTATAAAATAATCATGTCTCGCTTTTTTATTTTGTGCTATGCTTTTAATGCCTTCTCTTGCCATAATGCTCCCACCCATACATAACTGTACACTAATTATATAAACTCAGCTGTCAATTGTCAACTTGCATAGTATAGCATAGAACAATTGTAACGGCAATGTAATATTTTTCTTGCTCTTTTACGCATTTCCTTACTTTTAAAGGCTTTTTATCTAAAATTTCTAAAATCTAAAATGAAATATTACATCTCCAACTGTTTAAAATTCTTCGCTAAAATGCCTATTTATCTCTAATGTTATATCAATATAAAGTCAATTTCCCTATTTGCTATGTTGACGCTTAATACTTTTACTTTTACGTTGTCACCTATTCTAAAAATTCTTTTCTTTCTTTCTCCTATTAAAAGATGGTTATCACTGTCAAATATGTAGTAGTCATCTTCCATATTACTTACATGGACTAAGCCTTCAACAGTATTTCCCAATTGCACATACATGCCGTAAGCCGTTACCCCGGAGACAATTCCTTCGTATTCTTCATCAATTCTGTCTTTCATGTATTCAGCTTTCTTTAAGTCCTCTGTCTCTCTTTCCGCTTCATCAGCCACCCTTTCTCTTAAGGAGGATTGCACTGCTATTGCGGGAATTTTTTCTCTAAGTTTTGCAATTCTATCACCTGTCAGTTTCTTGTGTATATCTTCTTTTATTATTCTGTGAACCGCAAGGTCCGGGTATCGCCTTATGGGAGCTGTAAAATGACAGTAGTATTTTGATGCAAGTCCAAAATGCCCCAAACTGTTTCCGTCATATCTTGCTTTTCTCAAAGACCTTAAAAGCAAGGTGTTTATAAGTCTTTCTTCTTTTTCGCCTTTTACTTTATCCAAAAGTTGCTGCAAAGCTTTGGGATGTATTTCGTCCGTTCCTTTAATACTATAACCAAAATTATGTATGAGTTCATTCAGTGCCTTGATTTTTTCCGGGTCCGGATCTTCGTGAACTCTATAAAGCAGAGGTATCTCTTTCCAATACATGTGCTCTGCTACGGTTTCATTACATACTATCATAAATTCTTCAATTATTTTTTCGGATATTCCTCGTTCATAAGGCCTTATATCTATAGGTTTTCCTTTATCATCCAAGATAATTTTTGTTTCATCGAATTCAAAGTCTAAACTTCCCCTGTCTCTTCTTTTTTTATGTAATATTTCCATTAATATTTTCATTTCTTCAAAAGTATTCAATAAGTAATCATATTTTTCTTTTAATACTTCATCATCCTCTTCAAGTATTCTGTTTATATCATTATATGTCATTCTCTCATTTGTACTTATTACGCTTTCGTAAATCTGATAATTTTCGACTTTACCTTTTTTATTTATTTCCATGCTGCAGCTCAAAGTAAGTCTATCAACTTTAGGGTTGAGACTGCATATTCCATTGGATAATTTTTTAGGAAGCATTGGTATAACTCTGTCTATTAGATAAACACTCGTTCCCCTTTTTAATGCTTCTTTATCCAATGGGCTTCCGTCAAATACATATTGGCTTACATCCGCTATATGAACGCCTAAATAAAAGTTGCCGTTATCCAGCATTTTTAAAGATATCGCATCATCCAAATCCTTGGCATCTTCCCCGTCTATGGTAAAAGTAATTTCATTCCTCAGGTCTTTTCTGTTTGAAATTTGCTTTTCTTCCACTTCTTCAGGGATTTTAGATGCTTGGGTCTCGACTTCTACAGAGAATTTCTCCGGCAAATCGTATCTTCTGATAATTGAAATAATATCCGTTCCAACATCGTCTTTGTGACCTATTACCTCAATTATCCGCCCTTCCGGGTTTCTTCGTCCTTCCGGCCACTTAATGATTTCAACTACGACCTTATAGCCATCTTCAGCTTCAGCACAATCTTCTTTTGGTATAAATATATCTTCATAGATTTTACGATCATCAGCTATTACAAAGCCATATTTCCCGTTTCTTTCAAAGGTACCTACAACTATTTCATTGGCTCTTTTGAGAATCCTTATTATTTCTCCTTCGCTTTTATATGCATTAATTGCTCCCGAAGTAATTCTAACAATGACTTTATCATTATGCATGGCACCGTTTAGCTGTTCTGTAGGTATATAGATATCTTTTATATCAGGATTATCAGGTATGAGAAAACCAAATCCTTTTTGACTGCCTTGTATTTTCCCGACAATCAGATTCATTCTTTCCGGGATGCCATAACGTTTTTTTCTTGTTTTAATTATTTGGCCTTCGTCTTCCATGTCTTCTAAGAGCGTTTTTAATTCTTTATGTTCGGATTTTTCTATTTTTAAAGCATTAGTTAGCTCATCAAATAATAATGGATTGTAAGCTTCTTTTTTCATATATTCCAAAATTTCATTTGTTTTTATCATTTTTTACCTCCTGTTTTTTATATATTCATTCTATCATTCATATTGTTATTATGGGTAATTTTTTGGTATTTATTTTATAACACAATTACGGTTCACACTACGTGTGTTTTCAACCTTATTATTATATTTGATAAAAATTGCGTTGTAACTCAGCAGTCATATCAAATGCTAATAATTGTAGAAAGCTAAAAACAAATGTGAACTGTAACATGACACCAAGACCTTGTGAACATAATAGATCAGATTATTGTATTAGTTAATCTTTTATGATAAATTTAATTATGAAAGGGGTGTGTGATATAAATGGAACTGAATGAGGTTATTATTAAAGAAATTAAGACTTTTGTCAGTAATAGTGAAAAGAAAACGAAATATAGGGAACCTCTTGTGGGGTTCGCTGACGCTAAGAATCCCGCTTTCCAAGAACTGAAAACCATAGCCGCACCGAACCATTATCTTCCTTCTGAACTTTTACCTGACGCAGTATCAGTGGTATCATTTTTTCTGCCTTTTACAGAAGAATTAGTAGGTATTAATCAAAGCCACAGTTATATTTCAGAGGAATGGGCTATTGCATATGTAGAAACCAATAAATTAATAGATGAAATTATCGTTCATATGGCAGAGTTTTTAGAGGAACGAGGGATTAAATGCAGTAGTAATCCGGCCAGGGAGCCCTTTTCACAAGAAGTATTGATGCATAGATGGTCACAAAGACATGTGGCAAGAATATGCGGCCTGGGCAGCTTCGGTATCAATAATATGCTCATTACTAAGCTTGGTTGTGCCGGTAGGTATGGCAGCTTTGTGATAGATGCACCTTTGGATTATAACGAACCTAATACTGATGAGTATTGTCTTTATAAGAAGGACGGCAGTTGTTCAGTATGTGTTGAACTTTGTCCTACAGGTGCTTTAAAAGAAGACGGATTTGACAGGCATAAATGTTACGCATGGCTTAAGGATACAAATGACTATTATTCCCATCTTGATGAATGTGATGTTTGCGGTAAGTGTATAACAGTTCCTTGTGCTTTTAGAATACCATAGAATGTTGATGTTTAAAGGAGATGCCAATTTGCATCTCCTTCTTTATTTTGTTGTTATTTTTCACACTACGTCTTGTAATAGCAGATTTTGTATTTGATACGATTACTGAGTTACAATGCTTAATCTTACATTACAATCTTTTATACGTTTAATTTTAGGGTAACCGTATTAACTACAAACATTTTATAAAAACAGTGGTGCAAAGACCAAAGCCACGATAGTCATAAGTTTAATAAGTATGTTCATGGAAGGCCCTGATGTATCCTTAAACGGATCTCCCACCGTGTCTCCAACTACAGCCGCTTTATGAGCTTCGCTTCCTTTTCCGCCATGGTTACCTGCTTCAATATATTTTTTTGCATTATCCCATGCACCTCCGGCATTTGACATCATTATTGCTAAAAGAACACCGGTGAGTAGTGATCCTGCTAAAAGTCCTCCCAATGCTGCCTTGCCAAGAACCAAACCTACTGCTATAGGTGCTATAACAGCCATGAGTCCGGGGATAATCATTTCTCTTAGAGCCGCTGCCGTTGATATGTCAACGCATCTTGCATAATCCGGTTTCCCGGTGCCTTCCATAATGCCCGGAATGGTTTTAAACTGTCTTCTAACTTCTTCTATCATTGAGAAGGCAGCTTTGCCCACAGCTTCCATGGTCAAAGCACCAAACAGAAATGGCAGCATACCACCTATGAATAACCCTACTATTACAAAAGGATCGAGTAGATCTATTTTATCCAAACCGACAGCTTGTGAATAAGATGCAAAAAGTGCTAGAGCGGTTAGAGCCGCTGAGCCTATGGCAAATCCTTTGCCTATTGCCGCTGTAGTATTACCTACAGAATCAAGGGCATCTGTTATCTTTCTTACGTCTTCGGGCAAGTCAGCCATTTCAGCAATACCCCCGGCGTTATCCGCTATGGGGCCGTAGGCATCCACAGCCACAGTCATCCCTGCGGTAGAAAGCATACCGACGGCTGCAAGGGCTATGCCATATAAACCGTCAAACTTGTAGGCCACAATTATAGCTGCACAGATAAATATTACCGGTGCAACAGTAGACAACATACCAATCCCAAGACCGCTGATTATTGTCGTTGCAGGTCCTGTCTCTGATTGCTGTGCTATTCTTTTTACATATTTGTAACTGTCAGATGTATATATTTCCGTTAAAAAGCCAATGATTACACCGGCTATAACACCCGATGCAATAGCAACAAAAGCACCTAAGTTGCCGAACATTGATTTGCTCATGAAAAAAGCTGAAATAAGTACTATAACCGAACTTGCATATGTGCCATTTTTTAAAGCCGATTGAGGATTTGAACCTTCCCCTGTTCTGACAAACATTGTCCCTATTATAGAAGCTATGATTCCCACTGCTGAAAGCAACAAGGGAAACAGCACACCCTCAGGTTTGCCTGCGTAAAAAATAGCCCCAAGAGTTAATGCAGAAATTATTGAACCCACATAAGACTCAAATAGGTCTGCACCCATTCCGGCTACGTCACCTACGTTATCTCCCACATTATCTGCGATAACCGCAGGGTTTCGAGGGTCGTCCTCGGGAATTCCCGCTTCAACTTTGCCTACCAAATCAGCACCTACATCGGCGGCTTTTGTATATATACCTCCGCCCACTCTGGCGAATAAAGCAATTGAACTTGCTCCTAAGCCAAAGCCCGTAACAACATCCACATTACCAATAAAAATATATAAAGCACCGACTCCCAAAAGTCCCAGTCCTACAACACACATGCCCATTACGGCACCGCCGTTAAAGGCTATACCCAAGGCTTCGTTCTGGCCGTGTTGTGCTGCATTGGCCGTCCTTGCATTTGCCTTAGTAGCTACTTGCATTCCGAAATATCCGGCTAAGATGGAGAATATGGCACCTATAATAAAACATAATGCCGTAAGCCAGCTTTTAAGAAGTATGCCTATAACAAGAGCCAATACTACTATAAAAACCGCCAAAACTTTGTACTCTCTATAAAGAAATGCCATTGCCCCCTCATGGATATATCCCATGATTTCTTTCATCCTGTCATTCCCCGGATCCTTTTTTGATATTCCTGAAGCTAAGATATATGCAAAAATCAAAGCTACTATACCGGACAAAGGAGCCAGTATTATTAAATCCATATCATTTACCTCCCTTTATCTGTCTGTTCTTTTTTATTTTTTTATATTGTATATATTTTTACACTCTAATACCTGTGAAGGCTCCAAAAAAATCACCTTTCTGTCATCCGGTGTTTTATCGAAGGATCCTAAACACTTAGGAAAATAAAGATTCTTCGATTCTTTCAGAATGACACTAATGGTGCTGTTTTTTCGGGTTTCCTCACGATTCTATCAAAATGACACTAATGGTGTTCTTATAAAAAACCATAGGTTTTGGAGTTTTCCTGTTGCTTTATTTTACCATTACTAAAGCAACAGATAAAACCATAAATAAGACAGCGGCACCTGTTGTGATTTTTGCAAATAATGCTTCATATCCTTTGCTTCGATGTTTGCCGAATAATTGCTCTGCACCTCCGGCTATGGATCCTGATAGACCCGCACTTTTACCGGGTTGTAACAAAACGCTTACTATTAATGTAATACACACTATAAATTGAACTACTATTAGAAACACTCTCATAGCTGCACCTCCAATCATTCAGGATTAACAAATGTATTCTATCACAATGTATTCTATAATACAATATGAATTGTTACAGGTTGAAAAAGGCTTTGTGACCTGCATACTTGGCTGCAGGACCGAGATATTCTTCAATACGTATAAGCTGATTATACTTAGCTACTCTATCAATCCTGGAAGGGGCTCCGGTTTTTATTTGGCCAGCATTCACAGCCACCACCAAGTCGGCTATGGTTACATCTTCCGTTTCACCGGATCTATGGGATACGACAGCAGTATAACCTCCCCTATTTGCCATCTCTATGGCATCCAAGGTTTCAGTCAGAGTTCCTATCTGATTAAGCTTTATAAGGATTGAATTAGCAACTCCCATCTCCAATCCCTTCTTAAGCCTTTCGGTATTTGTTACAAACAGATCGTCTCCTACGATTTGAATTTTTTTACCTAACCTTTCCGTCATATGTTTCCAGCCGTTCCAATCCTCTTCCGCCAAGCCGTCTTCTATAGATATAATGGGATATCTGCTTACCATTTCCTCGTAAAAGGTAATCATTTCATCGGAGCTCTTTACTACCCCTTCCCCTTCTAAATGATATTTGCCATCTTCTTTATACATTTCAGTAGCAGCAACATCAAGTGCTATAAACACATCCTCACCGGGCTTATATTTTGCTTTATTAATAGCTTCGACTATAACCTGTAAAGCTTCTTCATTGGAAGTAAGATTTGGTGCAAAACCGCCTTCATCTCCAACGGATGTGTTATAGCCTCTGCTTTTTAAAACTTCTTTTAAACTATGGAATATTTCTGCACACATTCTGACAGCTTCTTTAAAACTTTCCGCACCTATAGGCATTACCATGAATTCTTGTATGTCAACATTATTGTCCGCATGGGCACCGCCATTTAATATATTCATCATGGGTACTGGCAAAGTTTTTCCGTTAACACCGCCTATGTAACTGTATAAGGGCATTTCCAGTTCGTTTGAAGCTGCTCTTGCCGTCGCCAAAGATACGCCTAATATTGCATTGGCACCTAATTTTGATTTATTTGGTGTCCCATCTAATTCAATAAGTTTTTTATCCAATTCTACTTGATTCATTGCATCCATTCCTGATATTTCCTGGGCAATTATGTTATTTACGTTATCAACTGCCGTTAAAACTCCTTTGCCTAAATATCTTTCCTTGTCTCCGTCACGCAACTCCACAGCTTCAAAAGCTCCCGTAGAAGCACCCGAAGGCACTGCTGCCCTGCCGAATATCCCGCTTTCCAATTCCACTTCCACTTCTATTGTGGGGTTTCCTCTGGAATCAAGTATTTCCCTTGCATATACATCGATAATCGTTGACATTTAATTCACCTTCCTAATTAATAGTTAATGATTTTAGAAAAATCAAGGGCCTTCAGGCTTGCTCCGCCAACTAATGCCCCATCAATTTGTTCCATTGCCATTAAATCTTTTATATTATCCGGCTTTACGCTACCGCCATATAAAATCCTTGTATTTGTAGCTGTTCTCTCGCCAAAATATTCTGCCAACAGCTTTCTTATGTAACCAATCGCCTCATTGGCATCTTCTTTTGTCGCGGTTTTACCCGTGCCTATAGCCCAAACGGGTTCGTAGGCTATTATAAGACTCTCAAGATTTTCATCTTTTAAATCCGCCAAACTGTATAAAATTTGCTCCTTAATTACGTCAAAGGTAATATTTTTTTCTCTTTCTTCCAAAGTCTCACCTACGCAAAGTATGGGATTCAGATTATGCTTTAATGCGGATTTTACCTTTTTATTAACCAAAGCATTGCTTTCTCCGAATATATGTCTTCTTTCCGAGTGACCCAAGATTATGTACTTTACACCTATTTCCGTCAAAAATACCGGGGACACTTCACCGGTATAGGCACCTTTATCTTCATAATGCATATTTTGAGCACCCAACTTCACTACAGTATCGCCTAAAAACTCTGATGCCTTATTAAGAGAAATATAGTTGGGACAGATTATGATGTCTGCATCTTCATTTATAATTAACGGCAATAATTCTTTTAAAGTGTTGAGTGTTTCTTTTACTGTATTATGCATTTTCCAGTTGCCTGCTATTATCGGCTTTCTCAATTCTTTCACCTCACATTTATATTTATTTGGAACATTAAAAATAGTCGCGAATTTTACTATTTGATTTTATATTTTAGTTACTTATCGTCTATTGCATCAATTCCGGGAAGTACTTTTCCTTCTAAAAACTCCAAGGATGCTCCCCCTCCCGTTGAAATATGAGTCATTTTATCAGCAAAGCCCAATTGTTCTATAGCCGCTGCGGAATCTCCGCCCCCGATAATTGTTGTACCATCAACTTTGGACATAGCTTCCGCCAAGGCGTATGTACCTTTTGCAAAAGGTTTCATTTCAAATACCCCCATGGGGCCGTTCCAAATCACTGTTTTTGCATTCTCAACCACCTGACTATATATATCTCTCGTCTTTTCACCTATATCCATGCCCATATAGTCCGGGGGAATTTTATCTGAATCCACGGTATAATAATCCGTATCTTCTTTAAATTCTCGGGCAACAACCGTATCAACGGGTAGAAGTAATTTTATTGATTTGCTTTCCCCTTCTTTTAAAATATTTGCCGCCAATTCAACTTTATCATTTTCAACTATGGATGTGCCTATTTCCCTTCCCATAGCTCTAAAAAATGTATAAGCCATGCCGCCTCCAATTAGCAAAGTATCAACCTTTTCCATTAAGTTTTTAATTACACCGATTTTATCGGATACTTTCGCTCCGCCCAATATAGCCACGAAAGGCCTTCCTGGGTTTGATATTGCTTTACCCAAAAAGTTCAATTCTTTCATTATCAAAAAACCTACGGCAGATGGCAAATAGTCCGCTACTCCCGCTGTTGAAGCATGGGCTCTGTGAGATGTGCCGAATGCATCATTAACAAAAATCTCCCCTAAAGAAGCAAGTACCTTTGCAAATGCAGGTTCATTTTTTTCCTCTTCACCGTGAAAACGAAGGTTTTCCAATAGCATTATTTGGCCTGGGCCTAATGCATTAGCTTTATTTATTGCATCTTCACCTATAACATCTTTTGCAAATACAATGTCCTGGCCAATAAGTTCCGATAACCTGCGGGACACAGGTGCTAAAGAAAAATCCGGATTTGCCTTTCCTTTCGGTCTGCCTAAGTGGGACATAAGTATTACTTTTGCCCCTTCTTTCTGCAAATAAGTAATAGTGGGTAGAGCTTCTTTAATTCTCCTATCATCTGTAATATTGCCTTCCTTATCTATAGGGACATTAAAATCTACTCTGACTAAAACCTTTTTCCCACTAACCTTTAAATCTTCTATGGTTTTTTTTGCGGTCATTATCATACCTCCGATTTTACATGTTTTCATGGACTATTAATACCTTCTCCTTCTGGAAGAAGCGGGTATAGCCATTTCGTCTCTATACTTGGCCACAGTACGTCTTGATATTTTATAACCTTCTTTTTTAAGTTTATCTGCAATAATCTGATCACTGTCAGGCTTTGATACATCTTCTTCACAGATTATTGACCCGATTCTTTTTTTAATACTTTCAGAGGAAATATCCTCACCGAAATTAGTTTCAACACCGGATTTAAAAAAATATTTTATGTCGAATATCCCTTTAGGTGTTTGAGCATATTTCCCGCTTATTGCCCTGCTTACAGTAGATTCATGAACCTCTATTTCATCTGCAATATTTTTCAGGGTCATGGTTTTTAAATGGCCATTTCCGTTTTCAAAAAAATCAATTTGATAATCCAAAATAGATTTCACAACTCTGTATAAAGTATTTTTCCTTTGTTCAAGACTTTTAATCAGCCATACTGCTGATGATAGTTTATCGTTTACAAATTTCATGGCTTCTGTTGATTTATCTTGGGTATTGATTATATTCTTATAATATTTATTAATCATTAACCTTCCGCCATAATTATCGTTTATTATAATCACATACTCACCGCTTATTTTTTCTATATAAACATCAGGGACAACATATCTACATTCCCTACCGCAGTAAAAGGCTCTTCCTGGTTTTGGCTCCAAATTCTTGATTATATCGCTATATTCCTGTGCTTCTTTGGTTGTTATGTCTAATTTTTTAGCAATCAAAGCGATTCTGTTTCCGGCAACATCGTCCAAGTACTCTTTTATAATGATTCTTAATTTTTCATCTACTAGGCCTTTTAATTCTATTTGTATTAGAAGACATTCAGACAGATCAGTAGCCCCCACGCCGGGAGGGTCAAATTCCTGAACTATTTTTAATGCTTTTTCTACCTCTATAAGCTTAACATTTAAAATTTCTGCTATTTCTGATGTTTCTATGCACAAATATCCATTATCATCAAGGCTTTCTATTATATATTGCCCTATTTTTCTCTCCTTTTTACCTATTTTCGATGTATTAAGTTGAAATAACAAGTAATCCTTTAAAGTGTCACTATATGTTATAAAATTTTCATAGGAGAATTCAGGTTTTTCTTCGTTAATGTTATTCTCCAAATAATAATTCTTACCCTGATATTGCAAATATTCTTTCCAATCAATTTCATCAAAAGAAGCCTCTTCCTTCTCTTCTTTATCTTCAGGTTTTTCCGGTTTCTCTTCCTGTACGTTTTCAACAATTTCAAGAACGGGGTTTTCTTCTAACTCCTGTTTTATATATTCTTCTAACTCAATTGCCGGCAATTGCAATATTTTAAGTGCCAGCCTCAGCTCCGGTGTCATAATTAATTTTTGTTGCTGCTCTAATACTAAATCGTATCCCATTCTCACTTTTATCACCTCTTGGTATTGAGTTCTTTTCTTAATAATTATATCATGATTTCGAAGAAATCGTGATATAACCTGCCATGTGCGTTTTGCCGTAGGCAAAAATATCGCACGGCATATATTCCGCCGGAGGCTTATAATATCCTCGTTTATGAGGATATTATATCATAATTTCTTATTTCTTCATAATATTAAAATAAGCCATCCCGATGATTTGCAGAAGGTAACTTAAAAGTACTTCTGCACACTTTCGAAATGGCTATAATTTATCTTTTAATAACTATTTATTTTTCACCTTTATCATATGGAACACCGCTTGCAGCCGGAGCTGTTGCTCTTCCGATGATCCCCGATACAGCTAACATTGTCATTATATAAGGCAGTGCAAAAAGGAATTCTTTCGGTACTTTAAGACCAAAGGACATGGATATAGTCTGTATGGCATCAGCCAATCCGAAGAAAAGGCAGGCCAAAGCCGCACCGATGGGATGCCATTTACCGAAAATCATGGCGGCAAGAGCTATAAAGCCTCTCCCGGCCACCATCCCTTCTTTAAATAAGCTTATTGAGCCTATAGAAAGTGATGCACCACCTATCCCCGCTAAAATACCGCTTATGGTTACACATAAATATCTCATTTTGTATACGTTTATTCCAAGGGTATCTGCAGCCCTCGGGTGTTCTCCCACAGACCTTATTCTTAAACCAAAAGCCGTTTTGTATAATACAAAATACGATATTCCAACCAAAATTACTGCCAAATATGTGAACATATTAAAAGGTCCCCAGGGCGTAAAGTAATCCACATTACCCGTTTGTCCCGGCTTACCCCAGATTTCAACAAGAAGAAAAGTTGTAAGGCTTGCCGCAAGTATGTTTATTGCCGTTCCTACAACAACCTGGTTGGCTTTAAAATATATGCTGAGGAATGCGAGGAGCAGACCGAATAATCCGCCCATCACCATGGCCCCCATGATGCCCAGCCACGGTGAAGATGTTTTATAGGATATCAAAACCGCAGAGAAGGCTCCTACCGTCATCATCCCGTCCAGACCTATATTCACCACACCGGATCTTTCTGAAAATGTACCGCCTAATGCCGGAAAAATAAGTGGAGTAGCGGATCTGATAGTTGAAAAGAATAAAATGCTTAAAATGCTTAACATACTACACCACCCCCCTTTTAATCCGAGCTTTTGCATCTTTTTTATCTTTTATCGCACCAAACAAGACCCGGACAAAATTTGCAGCCACAAACAATATAATAATACCCTGAATGATCCCTACAACCTCTTTGGGTATCCCCTCTACCTGCATCATAGGACCGCCTTTTTGCAATATTCCGAAAAGAAATGCGGACAGTATAACTCCTATGGGATGGTTATTACCTACTAAAGCCACGGCAATACCATCCAAACCGTAGCCTGTAAAACCGAATAAATTGTTCACCCTATATTGAACTCCCGCCGTTTGAATTCCTCCGGCCAGCCCCGCAAACAATCCGGATATAAACATAGCCAAAACAATGTTTTTGCTCACGTTGATACCGCCATATTCCGCGGCACCTGGGTTAAACCCCACAGCCCTAATTTCGTAACCCCTTATGGTTTTGTTAAGCAGATAATATGCAAATAATGCAACAATAAGGGCAATTATAATACCTATATGAATCCTGGAATATTTGAATTGAACAAACCTTTCGGAAAACCTCCATAATTTTGCGGATTTCGCTATTTCCACGGAAAAAGCTTTATTGGGTTCATTTAAAATTGTCATTATTAAATAGTTGCTGAAATTCATGGCTATGTAATTCATCATGATACTGTTAATCACTTCGTGAGATCCCACCTTTGCTTTCAGCCATCCTATAATACCTGCCCATATACCGCCTCCTATGGCACCAGCCAATAGGGTGACGATGACATGCAATACAGGGGGTAACCCGTTAAAAGCCCAACCCGCCCATAAAGAAGTAACCCCGCCCATAATAAATTGACCTTCCGCCCCTATATTAAAGAGCCCGCATCTAAAAGCAAAGGCGATTGAAAGTCCTGTCAAAATAAGCGTGGTGGTTGTTACCAAAGTTTCACCAAATTTATTCAAATCCCCCAAACTGCCGGTAAATAATGCCTTAAATGCAACCATGGGGTCTTTACCGAAGGCATACACCAATATGCCAGCGGCTACAAAGGAAAATACTATTGCTATAATGGGATACATTATCTCTTTTAAAACATTTAATATATTATTCTTTAATTCGCTATTTATCTTTTCCATTTGCATCCCTCCTAATGCTTCACCGACTGTTCGCCGCCGGCCATCATTATACCGAGTTCAATTTCCGTTGCATCTTTAGCATCCACTATACCTACGATCCCTCCGTCATACATAACGGCTATTCTATCGGACAAGGAAAGTATTTCATCCAATTCCAAGGATACCAAAAGTATCCCCTTTCCTTTATCCCTTTGCTCCAAAAGCCTTTTATGGACATATTCTATAGCCCCAACATCCAATCCTCTTGTAGGTTGGGAGGCTACAAGCAAACTTGGCTCTCTGTCAAATTCTCTCGCTATGATCAGTTTTTGTTGATTACCACCAGATAGTGCCCTTGCATAAACCTTTTCGTTTGGTGTTCTTATGTCAAATTCTTTTATGAGTTTTCTGCTGTATTCTCTGATTTTTCTATAATCCAGACCAAATCTTTGCTTAAAAGCTTTACTTCTGTGGTCGCCAAGTATTGCGTTTTCAGAGAGAGAAAAATTTAAAATCAGTCCCCTGTTATGCCTGTCTTCGGGTATATAGCCCACTCCCGCTTCTATTATTTCCTTGGGACTTTTATTTGTTATATTTTCATCATTTATAAATAGTTCGCCTTCCGTTGCTTTCCTAAGTCCTGTAATTGTTTGGACCAATTCGTTTTGTCCGTTTCCATCCACTCCGGCTATGCCCAATATTTCACCGCTTTTAACCTCAAAGCTTACGCCTTTTACCGCCTCAAGCCCCCTGTTATCAAAGGCTTTTATTCCCTTTACCTGAAGAACATTTTCTCCCAACTTTGCTTCCTTTTTTTCTACAGTTAAATTTACTTTTCTTCCCACCATTTTTTCCGCAAGCTCTTCAATGTTTGTTTCGGAAGTTAAAAGCGTATCTATGACCTTTCCTCTCCTTATGATTGTTACAACATCACTCATAGCCATTACCTCTTTGAGCTTATGAGTTATAAGTATTATGGATTTGCCTTCTTTTACTAAGTTTTTTAATATAATACTCAATTCTTCTATCTCTTGGGGAGTCAGAACTGCAGTGGGCTCATCCAAAATCAATATTTCCGCTCCTCTATATAAAGTCTTTAGAATTTCAACCCTTTGTTGCATTCCAACGGAAATATCCTGGATTTTTGCATAAGGATCTACGTGTAATTCATATTTATTTGAAAGTTCCTTCACATCTTTGATTGCTTTATCCAAATCCAGTCTTATGCCTTTTTTTGGTTCTGAACCCAAAACTATATTTTCCGCTACCGTAAAAGGGGGTACAAGCATAAAATGTTGATGAACCATTCCTATTCCTAAAGAAATGGCCACATTTGGGTTTGTTATCTTAACAGCCTTGCCTTTGACAAATATTTCTCCTTCATCCGGTGTATACAGCCCGTAGAGAATATTCATAAGTGTGGACTTGCCTGCTCCGTTTTCACCTAATAGAACATGAATTTCACCCTTTTTTATATCAAGGTTAATATCATCATTTGCTCTGACACCTGGAAAAGATTTACCTATTCCTTTCATTTCAATAACAAGAGACAACCGTTTTCCCACCTTTCCGGCTTGTACTTTTTATGCGTTTAAAAGAAAAGCTAGAGGCTTGCGCATCTAGCTCTTACTCTACTTTTATCGTTCTATTTAATTTCAACGGGTTTGAAATCTTTTAATTCTTCTCTTGTTGCCGGTATGACTAAGGAACCGTCATTAATTGCCACCTTGTATTTATCAGCTACTGCTGCAAGTGCTGCAGATACGTTTTTACCGCCGTCGCTGTATCCTACTCCTTCTTCTTTTAGGCCTAATTCAAGAGCCTTACCTGCTCCGCCTTTAAAATCGTTGTCTACATAGGACATTATTACTGTGTATGTAGCGGTATCAACTCTTTTTACCATACTGCAAAGAACTTTATTCTTTTTTGATTCTGCTGATTGGTCCATATCAACGCCGATAGCCCAAAAATCTTTTTCATCGGCTGCCTGGATAACACCTATACCACAAGCTCCGGAAGCGTGGAATATAACGTCGGCTTTTTGTTGGAACTGAGTCAAAGCAACTTCCTTGCCCTTATCCGGGTCATCAAATGCACCCGTATAATTGACTAAAACTTTTGCCTTGGGATTGGCTGATTTAACACCGGCAATAAATCCGGCTTCGAATTTATTGATTACCGGGAAATCCATCCCGCCGACAAAACCGATTACATTTGATTTGGTTGTAAGACCTGCTATTACACCCACCAAGAAAGAGCCTTCATGTTCTTTGAATGTTACCGACATAACATTCGGTTTGTCTACCACTTCGTCGATAAGGCCGAATAATTTATCCGGATATTGATCTGCTGATGTATTCATAGCATCTTCAAACAAGAAACCTACAGCCAAAGTAAGATCTACTGATTGAGCCATATTTCCGAGGTTTGGAGGATAATCATCCTGCTTCGTGGATTGCAAAAGTTTAGGCTCTACACCTAATTCCGCACCTGCCTTTTCTATTCCTGCCCATGCACTATCGTTAAATGACTTGTCGCCTATTCCGCCTACGTCGGTTACCATACCGAAGGAATATTTCGGTCCTTCCGGTTCCACAGGTGTTTCTTCTCCCTTATCGGGTGCCGGTGCTGGCTCAGCGGGTTTGGAACAACCTGCGAACATAGCCAATACCATTATAAAGGCTAACATTAAACATAGAATTCTTTTTGTCAATTGTATCTTCCCCCTTAAATTTTATTATTCTTATTATATACACAGTCGATTATACTATTCTACATCTGTTATAAAAATCCTGCATTTTAAAATTATTTGATAGTCCTATGGTTAAATGTCAGAACCTGCTTCCATAGAGAAGCAGGTTCTGTTTTAGCATAGGCAATCCAACGGTTTCTGCGTAATAAACTTATTATCAAACAATACTAAAACAGCCTTTTCATAATCTTCATCGGCTGTCAGTATAATGGGTCCTGTGCATCCCATGCCGCTTTCCGAATAAATGTCCGCTTTTGCCAGAATAACCACTGCGTTGTCGAGTTCCAATATATCTACACCGGCAATGGACTTTGTTACAATTTTTTTATCCGGCATCTTTACTTCTTCAGATTCCGCTTTTTTAACGTCGGCTTTAAGACCCTTTAGTATATTATCAAGCCCTGCTTTTCTCGCTTTTTCGAACTCGGCTTTCGTCACTTCCTTCAGTTTACCTTTGGCACAGGAAGCTGCAAAACGGAGTGCTTCACATACTACGGGAGCACCGGAAGCTCTTGATAGTATGCATACTATTTTGCCTTGACCCTCTCCTACCCCGGGGCCATATCCATAACCTAAAGATTCATAACTGCCACCGGTGGTGTAGGATGAAAACATTTTCATCATGATGTTACCCGTAAGGGTATCCATAACCATAACATCGGAAGCTGCGGCCAAGAGATCATTTCCTCTCATTATACAACCACCGTCCACCCTTATGGATTCAGAAAACGCAATTTCATATCCGTTATCTTTAAGTTCCTTAAGAGCTCTTTCTACTTGTCTTGCACCATCAACATTAAGTATACCCACAGTAGGTTTTGCAATCCCCAAGGCTTTTGCAGTTATAATCCCGTGAAGAGCATTTTTAACCATACCTTCAACCCTATGGGTGGAAGATGTTCCCGTAGTCGTTGCTAATATCAATTCTTTACCGAATCCTGGGGTTATAACTCTGCCGACGGTAGAAACACCTATAGGAAAATTATAGTGCATGGTAACGGCAGCATCCAATTCTCCTGAGTCTAAAAGTTCATCCATCTTATTGTGCATCTCGTCTTCCGAATTTACTTCCACAATCTTTAAAGAAGTATCAACTTTAGGTCCCATAAGCACAATTTCAAAATCGTTATACTTGTTAGATGCCAATTCAGCACCTCTTACTAATTCATCAATGCCAAGCTCACTGCCAAGAGTGGTGAGTCCTACTTTTACTTTGGGTCCGAAACTTCCGGTAAGCATAGCATCGGCAATTTCATTGAATACTTCCCCAATTTGATTTTTTACATCTTTCATAACAATCACCCCTACTTTCCGTCCAGTAAGAAAGCTGCGAATTCTTTCATTGTTTCTGCTACCATTCCTTTTATTTCTTCCTTTGAAACGGCTTGGATTTCTTCTTGTTTACCCGGATTCTTCTCCATAACTATGGATATACCATCAAAAAGATTTGTCATTCTTCCCAAGAACAGACTTCCTTTGCCTACTATCATAACTCTGTTTATTTCGCCTTTCTCAATAAGTACCTTCGCTGCACCCACAAAAGGAGCTCCTGAGGGTATGTGTCCCTGAGTAGGGGCAAAACCCGGCATACCATGCTTTTTAATAAAATCATTCATCCCGGTTCTTTCCAATTCTCCTCTTTTTACACCGAGAGCTGCAATCATCTTGTAATTGGCAAGGGGTACATCTCCGGCTCCTGCTGGAACAGTGATTTCGGGAGTTTGCATTTCAACGGAATATTTATCAATATCAACGATTTTAAGTCCAACCCTATCCAAAGGTTTGGTTATAATCGATTCCATAACGGCTTGAGGTGAAGAACCGGTACCCACCGTATGCCTGCCTACTATATCCGTTCTTAATATAGGGCTCGTGCCATCATCTTCCGTAACTAAAATAGCAAAGGTACCTAAACAGTCTTCCAGTATGGGCATATCCTTATTAACATGGTCTCTGCCATTCATACCTAATTTTGCGGTAGCTCCGCCTGCAACTATGGCAACACTCTTATATACACCTGACTTTACCAAGGCCGCGGCATTTACCAAAGCATGAGCAGGTGCTGCACAAAAACCTCTTGTGTCCGAACCTGTGGCACCTTTTGCCCCCGCGGTCTCGGCAATAGCTTTTGCAAAGTTTCCGCCACCGCGTTGGTTCATATCACCGCATGCTTCTTCGGAGCACTCAATGACATATTCTATTGACTCGGCATCTAAATTATTTTTGTAAATAAGGTTCTTTAAAGCCATTACTGCAGAAGCCTTGGAAACGATATTCTCAGTCATTATATGGGCTGTCAGATTTCTGTCTCTATCATGAGCCGCCTTCACGCATCCCACTAATTTTCCGTTATAAAGCAAGGGTTCAGCACCTTTTTTAACCCTTTCCTCAATTTCAACAATGTCAAATCCTGCGCCTAATACTGAGAGTTCTGTTTCTGCAAAATAAACCTTCTTTAAAAGCTTTTCTTTGCCTACTTCAGTAAAACCCTTTTCCAACATGACCAAGTCAAAGGCATCGCTTAGTTTCATTACCATATACAATTCATCCTGAGAAACAATTTCTCCCATCTTGCCATCGGCTTTTGCATCTTCCATAAGATTTTTATACCAAGGTTTTTCAATATTATGAAGATCGTCAGGAAAAATATTACCGATATAAGCCTGATTTGGTGCATATTTCACTGCTTCTTCGAAAGTTCTCAAATGGTTAGGGACTTTTTTTAAAAATTCGGAATCCGGATTTGTCTCACGTTCTACGGAACACGTGGTTCCATAATGCATAACCATATCAGGTGTATGGACTAAAACATATGCAGCACCTTTCACAACGGGTGTTGTCATAATAGCACCTCCAATTATTTTTAAAAAAGGGTGGTAATTTACCACCCTTATACTATTTATCAAATACCGTCTGACCGTCTACCTCTGTTTCCAAAGCTTTTAACGCTTTCATCACTAACTCTTTTCTAAGTGCTTTTTCATCTTTTTTGCTAAGAGTCGGATTTCCCAAAGGGTGTGGAATGGCAACAGCAGGAATTATTCTATTGGCACCTACAGTTAGAGAAATCGGCACTACCGTGCATACATGAGCAACGGGAATTCCCGCTCTTTCGATCTCCTTTACCATCGTTGCACCGCAACGTGTACAAGTACCTCAAGTAGACGTGAGTATAACTGCTTGAACTCCGTCATTCACCAATTCTTTTGCAAAGGTTGATGCAAATTTCTTTGAATTGGCAACGGAAGTACCATTTCCCACGGTTGTGTAAAAATATCTATGCAATTCTCCTAAGACGCCTTCTTTTTCAAGTTCTCGCAAAACATCCACGGGTAAAACCCTATCAGCGTCTTCATTAGCATATACAGGATCATATCCGCCATGAGCTGTTTCATAGGTATCTGCTGTCAAATCATCTACTCCGTCAATATCATATTTTCCATATTTTGATGCACTGGAAGCTTCGATTCTATCCGGATTCCCTTTTGGAACTATACCCCCTGAAGTAACCAACGCTACTTTTGCATTCTTCATATCAACTACCGGAGGATTAGGTTCAACTCTGTCAAAATCAGGCATTGCATATTCTGTTGTAAACTCTTCCCCTTTTAGCTTTGCCACTAACATATCTACCGCTCTTTTTGAACCTCTTTCATCTTTGAAAACATTTTTTCTTATTCCTCTTACTATATAACCCTCTTCCGCCGGAGAACCGATCTCCTCACCCTTCGCCAGCTTCAGTGCTAATTTCACCATTGCAGGAATTGCTTGTCTCATACCAGTGGCAGCATTTGCCGTTTCAATGATGTGTAAATCCTTTTTGAACATTTCGGCCCCCGGATTTTCTACATACATACCTGAAATAACAGGAATATCAAAGTTTTCTTTAACAGCTTTACAAATACTGCCGCAGGCAACCCCGTATCTCCCGGCATTAAAGGCAGGTCCTGCTATAAATAAATCCGGTTCATATTTTTTAACCATTTCAAGTATTTCCGATGTAGCTACTTCCAAATTTTCGTTGAAATAGGAATCACCGCAAATTACTGTAGCTACTATTTCCGCATCGGCTCCCAAGGCAGCTTTTAAAGCCATTCCGGGGCCCACTACGGTTTCTCTTACCTCCGGTTTGTAATCAGCTTTTTCTTCTCCGCCGATTCCGCCATAGAACTGGTTTATATAATGAACTACTTTAATCATGTTAGCAACTTCCCTCCTCTCGTTTATTTGTTCTTACGAACATGAGGAATAAAACACTTAGAATTTTGAGTATTCATCCCTTATGGCTTTGACCTCGTTGCCGATTGCATCTACATCAAGTACCATTTCCATCATACCGCATTGTTCTTCGTAGACGTCTGCATCTACTTGATCTTTGAGTTCAAATATGTGATAAACTGCGAGTCCCAACGGGACTCCTGCCAACGGACCTGCATAAGTGGGGTCTCCTGCAGCAACAGTTTCGGCTGCCAAACCGGCTGATTCAGCCTCGGCTGAGCCAAGAACTACTACTACATTTTCTTTTCCGTATTTTTCGGAAAGTTCAAGAACCCTCTTTTGATTCTCTAAGTCCATTGCTCCTGCAGCCGTTCAAACAAAACATTCGGTAGCTGCAAATATTACTTCAGCGCCGGCAGTTTTAACGCATTCTTCTATTGCCGGGCCCGGTATTCCGTCTCTATCGCCCAAAACGATAATTTTTTTACCATTTATCATGCAATTCATCCTTTCTTTTTAATCTTATATGTTTGATATGCAAGCATATGTTCTGCTAATTCCTGATGTAAAATCTAAAACCTATTTTCGGAATTCACGGATTTATGAAATTTTAATACTCTGTTGCAGATAATTTATTTAATCCTATTTCACTTGTTGAACCTGTAATTACCTGTAACTCGGCAATTATACTGCCGTCATCCTTTAAGCTCCCTGCAAATCCCCCTGCGATTACATCGGCAGGTTTTAAATCACCTATTACCTTTTTCATTGCCGGTAATTCAACGATTTCGTTGGCATTACCTGCCGTTACTACTGCATCCGCAGTTTTATCGGCATCTGCCAAGGATTGGGACGCTCCGTCTCTTCCTGCATATTCATCTGTAATAAGTACTGTCTTTATTCCTTTTCCGGCAATCTTTTTGCAATTCATCATAAGGTCCGTATCAGGATTTCCAAAGCCTTCTTCTGAAATAATCACAGCATCCAATCCTAAAATTTCAGCAAGTTTTGCAGTCCAATTTGAGGATCGTTCTTTATCAGCTAATGTAACATTTTCGTTTGTGATTATTACACCGACAAAGTTATAGTCCTTGCCATGCCTTTCATATAAGTCTTCTATAATGGGATTGTTCAAATGACTGTATGTGGGATTTTTGTCACAGGCAGAAACACAGTTTCCGCTGACTATTGCCCCGTCCATTACTTCCGTCGGATAAATAAGTGTAGGTACTATTTTTTTGGCATCAACGCCGTATACATAAGTATCATGTAACAGTCCTTGTGTTTGAAGCATGTAAACATAGGCGACTTTTGGAAGATCAGGGTACTTCTTATCTCCCTCAAAAAGCGGCAAGGTCTCATATACTTTTACTTCATCGGGGACAATATCCCTTCCTGCTTCACCAATATAAGCAGCTGCTTTAAGCCCTATCATTCTAAGTGCCTGCTCATGATCATGCTGTGGCAGATCATCTACCGGGTTGCACACCAATATTAAATTATTTGTCTTAGAAAAAGGTGTGTATTTGGCCCCCGGGCCGCTCATATCAATTATTCCTTCCTGGAATCCCACAATCTTACCTGCGGTTACAACGGCGGCACCTTTTAGTGCATTTGTCTTACCGGAACCTACCACATCAACCTTGTTTATGAACCCGGGGAACACTCCGCCCGGACCTTCAACCTTAACTCTCGGCTCTATTACGTCTTTAACCGGCATTATTCTTGTTTCTTCGCCGGGTTTTGCAATATCCACTTTGATGCTTGTTATTCTGTTATCCCCTCCTACAGCCTCCAACAACTCTTCTTTATTAACATAAAGTACGCCGTTTTCAACTTTTGTGGAGTCGCCGAATTGTATGTCTTTAATGAAAATATTGCCTAACTCTAAACGCATGAGATTCACCTCCCTTTTATTTGGAGGAGAGATACTATCCCTCCATAGACAACTAAATGTGTTTTTTTATCAGGTTCTCTATTGCCTCCGGTGTACAGTTCTCACCGCCGCTAATCTCCTCCATTTTTTCGCCGCCCTTATAAACGATAAATGTAGGTAAACCCAAGACCTTTTGGCTTATGGCCAATCTTCTGTTTTCAGCGGTATTCAGTTTGCAAAACTTGATTTTGTCACCATATTCTTCTGCCAGCCTGTCTACATCAGGCATTAAAGCCTTGCAGGGTTCACATTTCGGCCCCCAAAAATCAACAATTATGGGACCTTCAGCTAATAATACCTCTTGTTCAAAATTATCCTTTGTTACTTCTATCACATTTTCACCTCCTCATAAATCATGCTATAAGCAATCAATTTCATAGCCTAAAGTGCTTATTATAACAAGATTACACTAAAGAGTTTTGTTACAAACAAAACTCTACCCGAGCGTTTCAACGAGGTGGGAGATATGCTCACCACCTGTTTTACAAAAATGAACTCGCCGCTTATAGAAGCGGGAGATATCATTACACCTCGTTATATATAGTATTTTTTGTTATGCAGGGTTTCCTCTATATACTTCTCGGCACTGATGGCTGCAATTGCACCGTCTGCCGCTGCTGTAATAACCTGCCTTAACAACTTCACTCTAATATCTCCCGCAGCAAATACGCCCTCAACAGACGTTTTCATATTTTCATCGGTTATAATATAACCTCTGTCATCCATTTCTATCAAGCCTTTGGCAAACCCGGATAAAGGCCTTGTGCCGACAAATACAAATACACCATCTGTAGGATAATCCGTTACTTCTCCGGTTTTTACATTCTTCAGCTTAACGCCTTCTACTATGCCGTCACCATAAATTTCTTCAACAACGCTGTTCCATACAACTGTTATTTTTTCGTTGGATAAGGCTTTTTCTACTGCCGATTTTGACGCCCTGAATTCGTCTCTTCTATGTACCACAGACACCTTATCGGCAAATTTTGTAAGATAAATTGCTTCCTCAACAGCTGTATTGCCGCCCCCAATTACCACAACTTCCAATTCGGTAAAAAAATCCGCATCGCAAGTAGCACAGTAGGAAACACCCTTACCTCTTAATTCCATTTCTCCCGATGCACCCAAACTGACATGCTCAGCCCCTGTGGCTATAATAATTGTATTTGCTTTTATTTCTCCGTCAGCCAGTTTTATAACTTTTATTTTGCCATCTATATCTAAACCAACCACTTCTCCATTTATAAATTTCGTACCAAAGGACTCTGCTTGACTTCTCATTCTGTCCATGAGTTTTGGGCCTGAAGGTTCCTCTATGGAGCCGGGGTAATTTTCCAACTCTTCCGTAGTTGCAGCCTGTCCTCCCCATTTTCCTTTTTCAACAATAACAGTATTTAATTTACCTCTTGATGCATAGAGGCCCGCGGAATATCCTGCCGGACCTCCGCCGATTATAGCCACGTCATAGATGATATCCATATTTCTACTCCTTTCTTTTCGTATATAGTATCTTTTGATTTTTTAGCACTGTATATTCAATGTTTCAGTCACCTTAATAATACAATATTTCAAATAGTATTAATAGTGTATTCCCAAGCCTGATAAGGCACTTTCCATTAATCTAAAATCTATTACTTTAAAATCTTGGAGAACCCTCTCCCCCCATACTATTTCTTTGGTGGGAAACTTTTTGGCTGTTTCTATACTGTCTTCAATTATTGATAGGGATTTCAAATCCAATTTCCCAACAGAATCATCTATGATAATAGTTCTGTAGGGCGTCTCATTGGGCTTCACGCTACCCGCAAGAGGATGAGTCAGAAGTGATGCTCCTTTATGTATTCTATCTCTAACTTTATATAGAACATCAATATAACCACCTTCCATAAGTGTAACATTAATGTTTTTATTAAATTTTTCATAAATTAGAGGATTATTCGTGATGGCGATTAATGCTTTATAAATATTATCACCCCGCAATAATTCTTGCCTGAATATTAGGAAAATCTCATAAACAAAAAAGAGATAGAGCAATCGCCTCTATCTCTGTCATTGACCTGAGAGATTCTTCCATCTTATTAGAATTGCTCCTTCGGTGCTTTCGCTTTCCAGAGTTATGTCCGACTGCGGTCCTTTTGCCTGAGAGTTTCATTTAACGGGCGTTTTCCGTACTTACTCCTTCGGCTCCCGATTTATCGGGTCTCTCCCGCAAGCCATCATCCATATAATATTAAGTTAAGTGCTTGTACTTTAACTATATACAATTAGTTGCATCTATTCAAGTACTTTTTTTATTTTTAACCATAGCAATTCTTATATTTCGGTAAAGGCGTATTCGTGCACTGATTTATATTTTTAATTGTATGCCATGCCATTATTTCTTCATATGGCACATGGCAGAAAAAGCATCATTTGAAATCAATGTGTTTAAAAACTATTTTGTTTATTAAAAATAGTGAATTACAACAGTACCGGGACCACAATAAACCCCTATAACACAGCCAACCTCAAATTCTTCAAACTGACATTTACCAAAAGCTTCTTCCATAGTCTTTTTGAAAATTTCAAGATGCTCATAGTTATCAGCATGGCCTATCTTTAATACCTGGTTGTTCATATTGCTTCCTTCTTCTAAAATGATTTCGGCTATGCGTTTTAAAGCCTTTTTAAAACCCCGAGCTTTGTCTATGGCAATGATTTTACCGTCACTAACAGTCAGTATGGGTTTCAAGTTTAAAAGAGTTCCTATAGTCGCCTTCGTGGCAGATAACCTGCCGCCTTTTTTTAAATATTCAAGAGTATCCACAACGAAAAGCGTTTTTAAGTTCTCTTTCATATAATTCATTCTTTCCACTATCTCATCTCTGCTTTTTCCTTCCTCGGCCATAATTGCCGCTTCCACGACAAACTGACCATAACCATATGTATAATTCCAGGTATCAATTACTGTTATCCTGTCCTTATCCACCGTCTCCTTAGCCATCGCCGCTGAATTATAGGTACCGCTCCCATGAGATGATAGATGTATGGATATAATTTCATCATATTCTGTTAAAATTCTTTCATATGCTTGGCTGAATTGAACGGGATTGACCATGGATGTTGTGGGTAGTTTTACGGATTTTCTCATCAGACTATAAAATTCAGAAGGTTTTATGTCTATCCAATCCCTATACTCTTTTTCTTCTAACAGTATTGTAAGAGGTAATATGGAAATGTCATGTTTATCAGCTATTACCTTTGGAATATCCGATGTGCTGTCTGTAACTATTTTGATCCTCTTCACGGTAAAATCCTCCTGTTATTCTTAAAAATATATGCAACACATTTAGGCACTGCATGAGTTCCTATTACAGAACCCACTTCACCTTTTTTAATCTCTTTTATTCTGCATTCGCTTATTATACCCCTGACCTTTTTAATCATCTCCTATTTTTATTGACATTTAAATTTCCTCCTGTATAAATTAAATCATTCCCGAGAAATTTAATTGCCTCAAGGCCTCATACACCACAATGGCTACGGAGTTCGACAAGTTAAGTGACCTAGCCTCATCTACCATTGGAATTCTAATACATTTATCTTCATTCTCTTTTAGCAACCATTTTGGCAAACCAGCGGTTTCTTTACCAAAAAATATAAAACAGTCTCTTTCGTATATTACGTCAGTATATTTAATTATACCCTTTGTTGTGGAGAAATAGAATTTGCCATTTTCATATGTTTCAAAAAAAACATCAAGATTAGGATATACCTTTACCGCTACCATATTCCAATAATCAAGCCCGGCTCTTTTTAGATACTTATCTTCTAAGGAAAAGCCCAAGGGTTTAATCAAATGGAGTTTGCATCCTGTTGCAGCACATGTTCTGACAATGTTTCCTGTATTTTGAGGTATTTCAGGCTCTACCATTACAACGTTTAATGACAAGTAAAACATCTCCGAATTCAGTCTATATATATATAATACAAAACTATGAAGTTTTTCTCAAGACGAATTTTTCCTTACATGGTACCTACTACAATAGACTAACATACTCGTTGTCTTTGATATAAAATCTCCAAAGGTAATCTTTCGCCTCTCGGGCATAGTCTATACCCACCCTTTTTGATTCTATGGTTTCAAATTTTGCATCTTCTTTCTTTTCACAAATGTATAAACAATCACCGGTAAAGTCTTCATAATATAACTCTCTTGTTATACCAAAGGCACGGCATAACTTCCCCGGCCCGTTAGTCAGGTTTTTTATTTGTTTTGTTTTTAATTCTTCAAAGGACTTACTAAACCTGTTTAAGGACATTGTACTATGACCTTCTACCGGTTCTAATGCTCTTATTAAAACAGCCTGCCCTATATCTTTTTCTGCGGCTACAACATTAATGCAATCATACATCCCATAAATAAGATAAATATAAGCATGCCCCGGCTCCCCATACATGGCCTCAGTACGCTTGGTTCTTCTACCTTTATAAGTATGTGCACCTTTGTCATAATATCCCATATACGCTTCCGTTTCAACAATTCTACCTATCAATATTTCATCATTTACGTTATGAAACAAGTATTTACCCAATAAATCCTTGGCTAAAGTTATTGCATCCTTTTTATAGAAACTCCTGCTTAGTTTTTTATACATCTGTAATACCTCTTTATATAATCATTATAAATTATAGAAATGTAACGGTTTATATGAAGTGGAAATTATTGTTACAAGCATTTCAATATAAGACATCATGGAAAAGAGTGGTATAACCCCTATCATGCAATTCGGTGGGGATGACCCCACCGGATTAATGTTTTTGTATTATTTTAGCTATTATTTTAGGGACGATTTCCATAACCCATGCAGATTACAATATTCATAAACATCTACATCGGGTTTATCGCAAAATAGAGCAATAGGTTCTTGTTCCGGTTTTAAATGAATTCTATCAATGCCGTCATCCGATACAACTGCTATCCATTGTATATAGTGTTCCGGAACCATGGGATGAGCAACAGAACCGACTTTGACAACTATCTTGCCGTCTTCTCTAATTGCAACAGGAACATGTTTTTCCGTTGATGCATCTTGGGTATTAGCTGTCAGCTTATTCATGGGCTTTCCGCAACATACCAATTCTCCGCCACCGTTGATAATTAATTCAACGATGTTTCCACAGATACTGCAACGATAGAATGCCACCTTCTCCTTCATACAATAACCACCTTCCATTCTTTATTACAACAAATTAATGTTCTTATTAATAATCATTATAAATTGTAAATATTGAAATTGTCAACT
>CAZQHS010000004.1:0-2733 GCA_964593485.1 uncultured Clostridiaceae bacterium | reverse complement strand
GAGCCTACGCTCTCTCTCAGGCCGGGCGGGTAAACGCTCCTTTGGTCGCGTTTCCTATTTCCGCCTGTTCAAATCCTTCATCTATTTATCATAAAAAATAACCACCCTTTGGGTGATATTTTTTTTGGTGCAGGAGAAGGGATTTCCGCCGTGAGCCTACGCTCTCTCTCAGGCCGGGCGGGTAAACGCTCCTTTGGTCGCGTTTCCTATTTCCGCCTGTTCAAATCCTTCATCTATTTATCATAAAAAATAACCACCCTTTGGGTGATATTTTTTTTGGTGCAGGAGAAGGGATTTGAACCCTCAAAACTACGCCCCTCAAACGTATACGTATGCCGGTTCCGTCACTCCTGCATGTATTGTTCGCTTATCAACGTTTGTAATGTACTGCTTATGAATGATTATATTATTAGAAATCTATGGTGTCAATAGGGTTTAACTGTGCTATAATTATACGAGTCTAAAAGACCACACAATACAAAATTCAAGGAGCTGATTCATTTGAAGAAGGAAATAAATGAAGAATATTTCATTCACAACGGAATTGTAATGAAAAAAAATTCGAAAAAGATATCCTTAGAAAAAGTGAACAATGTTATATATGAGGTTATAAGGGTTATAGATGGCATCCCGCTATTTTTGGAAGAACATATAGCCAGGCTTTCCAAATCAGCGAATTTATTAAATTATAATATTGAAAATATATTAGAAACTATAGAGTTGGATACAAGAAAAACAATTTCTCTTAATGAAAACCCGGAACTTAACCTTAAAATTTTATTGTACAATATTGAAAACCCCATACCTGATTATTATATATTCTTTATTGAAAGTAATTATCCTATGGAAGAGCTTTATGAAACCGGCATAAAAACCGTGACTTTCAAAGCTGTTAGAAGTAATCCCAATGCAAAAATCATTAATAATGAATTCAGAAAAAATGTAAATGAAAGCATAGAGAAAAATAATGCCTACGAAGCATTATTACTCAACGATAATGATGAAGTAACTGAAGGTAGCAGATCAAATGTTTTCTTTATAAAGGGCGATACCGTATACACCCCGCCAGGAAATGATGTTCTTTTAGGCACTACAAGAAATAAGATAATTAAGATATGCAATGATGCAAATATAAAGGTTTGTGAAGAGCCCATAACTATAAGCTTTCTAAACAACTGCGATGCGTTGTTTATCACGGGCACCTCACCGAAAGTACTTCCTATTTCCCAAGTAGATGACAGGATGTATGATTCTCCCAATAACAAAATCCTTTTAAAAATAATGGAATCTTACGATAATTTGATTAAGGAATATATTGCATCACACTGAATAACGAAGACATAAGTATTAATAAATTGTAGATTGAAAAAGCGAGGATTCTTCCCCGCTTTTTCTTTTATATTATTTATAAAATTTTAGCTTTTAGCTCTCCACTTTATGCCTTTGCTTTCTTTTCTTCTTCTACATATTGTTTCTTAAAGAATTCCTTGGTCAACCTGATTACCACGCCTGAAAGCATTAGTACACCGATTAAGTTAGGAATAGCCATTAAACCGTTAAGAGTATCAGCCAAATCCCAAAGTAATTCCAAACCACCTATGGCACCTATGATAATCGGGGGTATCCATAAAATTCTGTAGGGCATTATAGCTTTGGGTCCAAATAAGAATTCAAAACAACGTTCTCCATAGTATTCCCAGCCAAGTATAGTTGAAAATGCAAACAACATTACACCGATTGAAACAATATAACCGCCGCCCGGAATTGTGTGATCAAATGCAGCAGTAGTCAATGCAGCCCCTGAAACACCGCTATCCCATATGCCGGGAGTCATGATTATTGACAATGCAGTAATTGAGCAAATAATTATAGTATCAATGAATACTTCAAATACACCCCAAAGTCCCTGGCGTACAGGATGGTCTGTAGTTGCTGCAGCGTGGGCAATAGGTGCACTTCCAAGACCTGCTTCGTTAGAGAATACACCACGTGCGATACCTCTTGTCATAGCGTTTTTGACAGTTGTACCTGTAAAACCACCAACTGCTGCCATGGGTGTAAAAGCATTACCGAATATCAAACCAAAAGCAGATCCTAAATGAGTTACGTTCTTAAGTATTATAAATACTCCGCCTATAATATAAAGAGCTGCCATAAAGGGTACCAATTTTTCCGTAACTTGAACGATTCTTTTTAATCCGCCTAAAATAACTACTGCAGTTAGTACTGCCAGGCCGATTCCAGTGACCAGTACGGGAACACCAAAGGAAACTTCCAACGATGCGGCCACAGAGTTTGCCTGGGTCATATTACCGATACCAAATGAAGCTAAGGCACCAAATCCCGCAAATATATAAGCCAGCCATTTCCATTTAAGGCCGTTTTGGATATAGTACATAGGACCGCCGACAAAACGTCCATCCGGGGTTTTTTCTCTATAGTTGATTGACAAGACAACCTCTGCATATTTTGTTGTCATTCCGAATATGGCGGAAAGCCACATCCAAAATATTGCACCGGGCCCACCAAGGGCTATTGCGGTAGCAACACCGGCAATATTACCGGTACCAACGGTGGCTGCAAGAGCAGTTGCAACAGCCTGGAAAGCCGTTACTTCACCTTCACCTTTTTGTTCTTTTGTGAACATTTTCATTAAAGTGCTTTTCATTATGTAACCAAGTTTGCCGATAGAAAAGAAATTAGTGCGGAAAGTTAGATAGACTCCTGTGCCGA
>CAZQHS010000003.1:25781-42340 GCA_964593485.1 uncultured Clostridiaceae bacterium | reverse complement strand
GGATTTTATCAGAAAAAGTAAGCAAAAAGAACCGTCCCCGCTGTTTATAAGCAAAGGGGACAGTCCCCTTTGCTTATAGATTCCATTTTTTCATTTCTTCAATTGTTTCATGGCTTGTGAGGTCATGCTTAATCGGCGTAACGGATATAAAACCATCTTCAACACATTTCACATCCGTATCGTATTCATTATTCCCATCATCCAATTCTCCCGCTAACCAAAAATATGTCCTTCCCCTGGGGTCAACCCTTTCAATAAAACAATTCTTATATCTCATAGCCCCTAACCTGGTTATTTTTACACCTTTAATATCTTCAATGGGAACGTAAGGAAGGTTTATGTTCATTACCAATCCGATTTTTATTTTATTATCATATAATTTTTTGCAAAGATCCTTCGCTAATTTTGCATAAGGGCTGAAATCACATTTCTCAAATGTGGCCAATGAAACTGCAATAGAAGGTATTCCATAGATTGCACCCTCAATGGCTGCCGAAACTGTCCCGGAATATAAAACATCGGTACCTAAATTTGAACCTTGGTTTATCCCCGATACAACTAAATCAGGTTTTTCCTTCAGCAGTGAGCATATAGCAAATTTTACGCAATCGGATGGAGTTCCGTTAATATTCCATGCTTCTATTCCCTGCGGGTAAAAGTCAACCTGTTTGCTCCTTAAAGGTTTATGCATAGTTATGGAATGGCCGCTGGCACTTCTTTCCGATTCCGGTGCCACAACGGTCACCTTACCGATTTCCCTTAGGTTATCGGCAAGGTGATAGATACCGGATGAGTTAATTCCATCATCGTTAGACAGTAGTATATTTAACATATTACCTCCGAATAATTTTTATTTATCTTATAACAAGATTACAGTAAAGAGTTTTGTTTCAAACAAAATTTTACACGAGCGTTGGGGCGAGATGGGAGATATGCTCACCGCCTGTTTTACAAAAATGAACTGGAAATCCATGGATTTCCCTTATAAAAGCGGGAGATATCCTTACACCTCGTTATAAAAGAACCATTATTATATATTAATATGCCAGGCGAAGAAATTTTCCCCGCCTGACAGTTAAATCAAAGTCCAGAGCCCTGACCCAGGTGTCAAGAATAAGATTCTTCACATGCGTTCAGAATGACACGTTCCGGAAAACAGAGCCCAGTGCCCAGTGCCCAGTGCCCCTAATATAGTCCTATAGAAATACTTTATCCCCCTGAGTTCTGAGATCTGAATCCTAATAGCTGTCATCCTGAGGCACCGCCGAAGGATCTTGACCCAATAGACACGACCCTAACCCAAGAGCCCAGAGTCAAGAGGCCAGTGCCCAGAGCCCATCATACGACACAGGAGAACCGTCCCCTTGTGTTCTTATACGGGATAGGTTTTCTGTTCGTAATCCACTAAATCGCTATCTATTTTATATTTTTCCGCCCGTCTTTGCTTAAAGAAATTCATAGCCACCTGTGGGAACAGTGCATAGGTAAGCACATCCTCATCCTGTTCGCAATATTCTTTTATATCTTTCTTCATCTCTTCCAATTGAGGCGGCAGCAAATCCGCCGGTCTCACTGTTACGACTTCCTCGTCACCGATAATCTTTTGCTTTATCTCATCGGTAATGGGCACCGTGGGCTTCCCATACATGCCTTTAACGTAAGATTTAACCTCTTGTGGTATCATCTTATACCTTTCATTCAAAATCACGTTAAACACGGCCTGAGTACCTACAATTTGACTTGTGGGTGTAACCAAGGGCGGATATCCTAAATCTTCTCTTACCCTGGGAACTTCTTTTAACACGTCTTCATACCTATCCAAAGCATTTTGTGCGGAAAGCTGTGATAACAGATTTGACATCATGCCTCCCGGTATTTGATAGGTTAATACTCTTGTATCAACATTATAAACGTTTGTATTCAATATTCCATTCTTTATATATTCTTCTTTTACGCCTTTAAAATATTCCGCGATTTCCGCAAGTAAATTCAAATCCAAGCCTGTGTCATACTCAGTGCCGGCAAGTGTTGCAACTATGGGCTCCGTAGCAGGTTGCGAAGTGCCCAGTCCAAAGGGCGATATAGCCGTATCAACAACGTCTACTCCGGCTTCTATGGCCTTTAAGTAAGCCATGCTTGCCATGCCGCTGGTATAATGGCTATGCAACTGCACGGGTATACTGATATTTTTCTTTACTTCTTTAACCAGGTTATAAGCCATATAAGGAGTTATGATTCCGGACATATCTTTAATACATAAAGAATCTGCACCCATACTTTCTATTTCCTTAGCTAACTTGACGTATAGCTCGATGTTGTGAACGGGGCTTATGGTATAAACAAAAGTGCCCTGAGCATGTCCACCGTATTTCTTTGTTGCTTTAACGGCTTTTTCAATATTACGCAAATCATTTAAAGCATCAAAGATTCTAATTATATCAATACCATTTGCCAAAGATTTATTTACAAATTCAATCAATATATCATCGGAATAGTTCTTATAACCTAATATATTTTGACCTCTTAAAAGCATTTGAAGCTTTGTATTCTTAAGTACTTTCTTTGACTTTCTAATTCTCTCCCAAGGGTCCTCGTTCAAAAATCTTAAGCAGGAGTCAAAGGTTGCCCCGCCCCACATTTCCAAAGAGTAATATCCGACTTTATCCATTTTTTCAAGTATTGGAAGCATCTCATCTGTTTTCATTCTTGTAGCAATAAGAGATTGATGACCGTCTCTCAAAACCGTTTCCGTTATGCGGATTTTTGCCATATTTATTTTTACCTCCTATTTCTTTAGTTATACTATTATTAAATATTATTAGAATATTTTCAAGTAAAATTTTTCATGAAATCTATTGACAGGCACTTTTGAAATAGTCTATTAGTGAAGCAATGTAGACATCTTCATTTTTATGTAGTTTTTTGATTTCCGAAATGATTATTTCAGGCAATTCCGTTACTTTTGACTTTTTAAAATCAAGGTATTCAGAAAAACCCGATATGCCGCCTAAGCAAACAGCAGTTTCTGCACCGCCTAATTCCGCTGAATTGAGCATTGTTTTTACAATAGAAGAACCAAACTTTTCTCTTCTTCTTTCTTTGTCAACCACAACATCTTTTATTATGCAAAACTTTTCTTTTTTTATCATCATTCCAAAACCACATAATACATCATCAACTTTGCATATGTAATATTCCGTTTCGTTTTGAATATCTGCCATAGTATTGTTTTTTATCATGAACTTTACTAATTCCTGGGCATCATCCAACCTCATTTTCCTCACAAAAATCATTTATACACCTTCTAACAGTTTCATTTTTAAAAAACTCTTCAGTATTTTTCTAAATTGATAAAACACATCAGATGATTCGATATCCTTATTATACATTAAATCAACACTACCTAAAAGAAAATTATCCGCATATATTTTTAAAACTCCGGCTTTCTCATTTTTCTTAATAGGAGCCTTTACAACTTCAGGTGGTTCGTATAAATATTCAACTACTTCATAACCTTCCTTGTTTTTGAATAAAGGTGCGTATAACTCTTCTGTGGGGACGGCTTTTACTGTCTTTTCCTTTCCTTTTAATACATCTAATTCATATGCAATGCTATTTTTATCTACAACCTTTATTTTATCATAATTATTAAATCCATAATCCAATAGTTTTGTGGAACTGTCCCATATGTCTCCGGTATTTAAGACAACGGTCAATATCTGCCATCCATCCTTACTTGCAGAAGAAACCAGACATTTTCCCGCTTTACCCGTATAACCGGTTTTTACACCATCACTTCCAGGGTATTGCCATAGCATTTTATTTTTGTTTTGTAAAAATCTATCTTCGCTTATTACTTTTGTTATTGTGTGGTTTTTTGACCTGACAATTTTGGCAAAAGTATCATTTTTCAATGCCTGTCTTGTTATCAAAGCCAAATCATAAGCAGTGGTGTAGTGATTGTCGTCAGGCAAACCGTGAGGATTTGTAAAACTGGAATTCTTGGCACCCATTTGTTTGGCCTTTTCGTTCATCAACTTGGCAAAGTCCTCCACACTGCCGGATATGTGTTCCGCTGTGGCAACTGCCGCATCATTCCCTGATCGTAGCATTACACAATAAAGCAAATCTTCAAGCCTCATTTTATCTCCTTCTTTTAAATAAACCGAGGAACCGGTTTGAAATGATGCTTTTTTGCTGACCTTTACTATATCATTTAAGTCTGCATTTTCGATAGCCAAAAATACTGTCATAATTTTTGTAGTGCTGGCCATTGGGAGTTTTTGGTTTGGGTTATTGCTGTATAAGATCCTCCCTGTATTGACGTCCATCACGATTGAAGATTTTGCGTAGGGCATGTTGTCTGCAGCATATAAAAAGTTAAAATTCAATAAGAAAACAACTAAGATTATTGTTATTTTTTTTATTTTGATTGTTGTTTTATTTTTCATCTTTTTTTCCTTCTATCATTGTATTTTGAAATACTTTAATTATTATTTGCAAAAAAGAATTTAAAATACAAAAGGAAAAAGTGAAAAAAGGCGAAAAAAAAAGAAAGGTCTTACCCTTCCCTTTTATTTTTTTTACAATTACAAAAATTTTCAAGAAGATCAGGTATCAAATCAATAACCCTGTCTACTACAGTATTACTATTAACGGGAATCATTCTGATAGTATCATTTGATACGGACAAAAACCCTACCGGATGTACCGAAACCCCCGCACCGCTGCCCCCTGCAAAGGGTTCTTTACTTTCGGAACCTGAATCGCTGCTATTGTTATCCTCCGCACTCCCGCAAATTTTCAGATCCCCACCACCGGAAACAAAACCGAATCCGACTTTTGATATGGGAAAGATTACAGTTCCGTTTAAAGTTTCTACCGGTTCCCCTATCACGGTACTTACATCAATCATATCTTTGATATTTTCAAGAGTTGTTTTCATTAACGCTTGAATTGGTTGTTCCAAAGACAACACCCCTTTCCTTTTTTTTAACTGCTATCAATGCAATAATAATATTTCCTAACCTTGCCTCTATTATGCAATTAAAATCATATTCCAAAACTATTTCATTGAATATTGGTACTATATCTATTTTTTTTATATCCACCCAGGTTATCCTTTTTATGGCGGCCAAAATATTCGTTATAAAAGTACTGATTAAACCGTAGGTGATAGCAGTGGAGGAAGCATTGTCCAGGCCGAATTTTAATTCTAAAAAGACCTCATAGGTTTTGATTCTTTTAACTAAATATCCTATGCCTTTTTTATTATAATTATAGTATTGCTTTGCTTTGTACGTTGAATCGGAATCGGATTTTTTTGAGAATAAGGATTGTAATTTGGATATATCAAGCTCGGAACTCATTTGTATATCCTTTGGTATAAACTTTATTTTGTTAAAAATAGAAGATGGTTTTGATTGTCCCTCGGATATGTTAAATCTTAAAGACCCGTAACCCACAGAAGTATTCGTTTTGAAGATGAATTCATCTTTGATTTTCCTGGATATGACTCTTACTCTTACCGTTGCAAAAAATAAAAGAACCCCCATTAAAAATAATACGGCCAATAACAATATAATATAAATCATCTAATGCCCCCATGAACTTAAATTCCACTTTTTAGTATTTTCCCACAAAACAAAAGAATAATACATCCAAGCATTATTCTTCAATAATTGTTATATCGGGTAAGTCCATTAGGGTCTTTAGTCCAAAAAGCCTCAGAAAATTATCCGTTGTACCGTATAATATAGGTCTGCCGGGGGCATCCATTCTCCCCAATTCCTGTATCAATTCTTTATCAAGGAGGCGATACATGCATCCATCAGATTTGACTCCCCTTATTGAATCCACATAAGCCCTTGTTACCGGCTGCTTATATGCAATTATTGACAAGGTTTCCAAGGATGCCTGTGATAAACCTGTTCTTGCTTTTGGCTTTAACAATCCTTCTACATATTCAAAATATTCGGGTTTTGTTGCAAATTGATAGGTCCCATTGGCTTCAATTATGCGTAAACCCCTGTCGTCCCGTTCATATTCATCAATCATTTGATTGATTATTTTCTTTAAATCAATTTTATCAATATCAAAGACGGTTAGCAGCTCTTTTAGGGAAACCGGATTGCCGGATATGAATAGTATACACTCAAGAGCCCCTTTGACCTTTTTTATTTCCATATGTATAACACTCCTGTGACCTATACTTTTTTTAACAATATACTGTCGAAGCTTTTCGACTGTTTTGCTCGGACTCTTTTGTTTTTTATCAATTCCAACAACGCTAAAAAAGAAATAATCATCTCAAGCCTATCATCACAATCTTCTAAAAGTTTATCAAAACTTGTCCATCTTTTATGAGTGAGAATATCCAGCAAAACAACTATCTTTTCTTCCACTGTGATACTATCCTTATAGAGCCGTTTATGCTCTCTCTTTTCACTTTTTTCTTTTTTTATCAATATATTTTGAAATTTTTCAATGAGAAGTTCTATAGAAATCTTATCCGGCAGTTCATAGGAGTCTATCAAAGCATCTGCCAAATCGGAATCTTTAAAAACCGAATTTTCATTCCTTGAATATCTATCTTTTAATAGCTCCGATACTTCTTTAAATTTTTTATATTCCAAAAGTTTAATAACCAGTTCTTCCCTGGGGTCTTCGTAGTTTTCTTCTTCCATGGGGGTCTTGGGCAGTAACATTTTGGACTTTATTATAAGCAAAGTTGCCGCCATGACCAAGAATTCGCTGGCCAAATCCATATCCATGTTTTTCATCATATTAAGATAATCTATGTACTGCTCTGTTATTTCAGCTATGGGAATATCGTAAATATCAATTTTTGCTTTTTCAATAAGATGAAAAAGTAAATCCAAGGGTCCCTCAAATACTTCCAGTTTTATGCTTATAGCCATATTAACACCATATACTCTTCACTTATAATAATAAATTGACAACATAATAAATTGCCCTTTGGGCATAAAAAAACATGGGTCCCAAAATATAATCAATGGCATGGGTAAAAATCAAAAGGAGCAACAATAAATAAGAATACTGTTCGTATTTATAAAGCTTATACTCTATTCTCACGGGTAGAATCCCCGCCAATATTTTTGAACCGTCAAGAGGCGGTATGGGTATAAGGTTAAAAACACCTAACCCTATGTTGATATAGTAGATGTTCAAAATTACTTTATCAAAGACAACATTTTGAATTCCAAACTTTATATAAGTAAATCCGTATATAAACAGAACAATTGTTGCTATAAGAAAGTTCATCATGGGTCCTGCCAGAGAAACCAAAATGATTCCTTTTTTTCTGTTTCTGAAATTATTGGGATTTATGGGTACGGGCTTCGCCCAGCCAAATCTGAAAAGAATAAGCATCAAAAGACCCATAGGGTCAATATGAGCTGTGGGATCCAATGTTAAACGGCCGCTTGCTTTTGCGGTGTCATCCCCTAAATAATAAGCAGCCAAACCGTGAGCGAACTCATGAAAGGAAAATCCTATAAAAACGGCGGGCAATCTATATAATAGTTCCATAGCATCAAAACCGAACAAACATACCATCCTCTCGAAGTGCTTTAATCTTTATGTTTTGTATTATAACATATGTGTTAAAAACAAGAAAGCAATGAAATTTCATTGCTTTCTTGATACTATTGCTTTTTGATTTTTATTTTGTTCGGTGTTGTTCACATATTGTATAAACTATATCCTCTTTATAAAAGAGCATTGGTATTTGGTAAAGATTACGTTGTGGAAAGGCTTAATGTCTGTTAGCGAAATGAAGGAAAAGCGAAATCATATGTGAATGTAGGAATTTTTATTACCTAAATTCTACTGGTTAACGGGGAGATTTTGATTTCGCCCGTAATAAGCTTACAGACAATTAGCCTTGTAACTCAGTAATCTGGCAAATACAATAATCTTAATTCACAGGATAGTTATAGTCTAAACATAAACCGTTTAAAAATTTATCCCAATATAATTAAACCAATATTTGATTGCCCTTATGACATTGTTGACAAAACTTGCCTTATTAATATCCTTATCACTGACCAAATTGAAAGATGCAACCTTTTCTCCATCTTTTTTTATAATCATTTCTCCGATTTTTTGTCCTAATGTTACAGGTGCAGCTATTGTGTCAGGTAACTCAAATATTTTTTCAATACCTTTTTCCTCACCTTTTTTTAAAAGTATATCCGTGTTTGTTTCAAACACCGCATTTACATTATCGCTGTCCCCTTTGTTCACCTTTATCTGCTTTACTGTCTCACCTTTTTTTCCAAAAGAATGATTTACATAATTAGCAAAACCATAATCAATCAGTTTCCGGGCATCCCTGTTTCTTTTTCCCGTATCGGGAGCCCCCATGATGACACTGATTAATCTAATGTTGTTATTCTTTGCCGTTACGGATATGCAAAACATAGCTTCATCGGTAAACCCGGTCTTGATGCCATCAACATCTTTATAAAAGTGCACCATTTTATTCTTGTTTACCAATTCCCTTTTAACATCATTTTTCCTTCCTACATATACCGTCACCATGTATTTGGAAATGAAATCAAATATTTTTTCGTGCTGTACAAGTTCCCTTGACATTAACCCTATATCATGAGCGGAAGTCCTGTGGTTTTCCCCATGCAATCCATGAGGGTTTTCAAAATTTGTATCATTCATTCCCAATTCTTTGGCCTTTTTATTCATGGCCTTTACGAATTCGCCTTCCCCGCCGGCAACACACTCAGCTATTGCGATACTTGCATCATTGCCTGATTCTACCGCAACACCGTAAAGCAAATCTTCTACTGTTCTTACTTCCCCTTCTTCCAACATCAATCGGGTGCCTGTTTTCATTTTGGCCACATTTTTGCTGATGATTACTTTATCCTGCAAGGTGATTTTTCCGGCATCCAATGCTTCCATGGCCAAAAGCATGGTCATGATTTTTGTTACACTTGCCGGTTCAAGTTTTTCGTGAGAATTCATTTCATACAATACTTTTCCCGTAGCAGAATCAATCAAAACCGCTGATTTGCATTCTAAGTCGAGACTTTCGTCTGCAAATATGAAACTGCTGAAAACCAATGACAAAATAACAATTGTTATCAATAAAGTTTTAGTAAACCGCATAGAAAAATTCCTCCTATGGTCAATATATACTTATATTTCCCAATAGAAGGTTTGTTATTCTTTATTGGATAACATCATAAACATATTGTGTTTTTTTATTGAATTCTTTCTCGATTGTATAGCTGTTTTTAATTAAAATTTCTGCTTCAGAAGTGTTTAAGAGATTGGTATGCAGAATGCATAAATCTTCATTCTTCTCCACCTTATCCCCTATCTTTTTAATCAAAGTTATTCCTGCGGAATAATCTATTAAATCGTTTTTTGTTTTACGACCGGCACCAAGCATCATTGCAGCAAGTCCGACTTTTTCTGCATTAACGGAATTTATATACCCTTCTTCATCTGATTTAACCCCTATATTATATTTGGCTTGGGGAAGCAAATCAAAATCATCAATAAAATCAGGATTTCCGCCCTGAACAATTATAAGCTCTTTAAATTTATTCAGTGCCCTGCCTGATATAATTAATTCCTGCAGATTGCTGTAAGCAGTATCAAAATCATCAAATGTACCCCCCAAAATTGCCATATAGGAGGCTATGGTCAATGCTACCGTTGTTTCATCCACGGCACCTTTGCCCCGCAGTATTTTTACGGCTTCCTTTATCTCATTGGCATTACCCACTTCATATCCCAAGGGTTGGCTCATATCAGTTATTACCGCAATTGTCTTTCTATTAAGTCCATTGCCTATATCCACCATTAATCTTGCCAATTCCTTTGCTTCATCAATGGTTTTTACAAAAGCACCGGAACCTATTTTCACATCCAAAACTATTCCCTTTGCCCCGGATGCGATTTTTTTACTCATAATGGAGCTGGCGATAAGCGGTATGCTATCCACTGTGGCTGTAACATCCCTAAGAGCATAAAGCTTCCTGTCGCCGGGTGTAATGTCAGCGGATTGGCTTGTTATTGCCATTTTGTATTTATTTACATTTGCAATAAATGTTTCTTTGGTTAGTTGGGTTTTAAAACCTTCTATAGATTCCAATTTGTCTATTGTACCCCCTGTATGTCCCAAGCCTCTTCCAGAAATCTTTGCAACAGGTATTCCAAGTTCCGATACCAAAGGAATGACAACCAAGCTGATTTTATCACCGACGCCGCCGGTAGAATGTTTATCAACGGTTATGCCTTGGATTTCCGATAGATCCATGATGTCTCCGGAATTTACTATAGCCATGGTCAAATCTATTGTTTCTTGTTTTGTCATTCCATTAAAATATATGGCCATAAGCAATGCAGATACCTGATAATCAGGTATCTCGTTATTAACAAATCCGTTTATAAAATAATCAATTTCTGCTTTGTTCAGTATTTCCCCATTTCTTTTTTTTAAAATTAAATCATAGGCTCTCATGAAGCCCCACCTCTTTTATAAAATTCTTAATCAGGCTTACGAATTTAGGTTTTGCCGATTCCGCCACTCTTACGACTTCTTCATGGGATAAAGGCATCAGCGTGTCCGGAAGAGCCATATCGGTTATACAGGACAGCCCCAAAACTTTTAACCCTGAATGTTTGGCCACCATTGCCTCGGGCACAGTGGACATTCCTACTGTGTTTGCTCCTATTTTAATCAACATTCTAAGTTCAGCCTTTGTGTTGTAATTAGGGCCGCTAATGGCACAGTAAACACCTTTTTGAACTTTCACATTTATTTTGTTTGCCACTTCTTCGCATAATTCCAAAAGTTCCTTACTGTATACTTGGGACATATCCGGAAATCTGGGCCCGAATTCTTCCAAATTGGCACCAATCAAAGGACTATCCCCCATAAAATTTATATGATCCTCTATCAACATTATATCCCCGGCGGTGAATTCTTTATTCAGACCACCGCAAGCATTGCTGAGGATAAGTATTTTTATTCCCAATTTACTCATTACTCTGATGGGAAGGGTAATATCCTTCATGCTGTATCCCTCGTAATAATGGAATCGGCCTTGCATGGCAATAACCTTTTTCCCTTTCAAATTACCGTATATAAGTCTTCCTGCATGTCCCGAAACCGTGGATATGGGGAACATGGGTATATCTTTGTAGTCAATATAAATCGGTTCGGTTATGTAATCCGCCAAAGAGCCCAGACCGGTTCCAAGGACAATACCTATATCCGGTGCCTGGGTTATTTTATCTTTTATATAATTATAAGCTTTATTGATGTTATTTATATATTCCATATTTACCCTCCTACGCTGGCGACTGTAGGTCGCCCCTACAATGGAGATCACAGATCTCCCCTACACTACACTGGCGACTGTAGATCGCCCCTAATCTACGCTGGCGATTGTAGGTCGCCCTTACACTACGCTGGCGACTAAAGGTCGCCCCTACAATTGTTATGTGTTCATTTTCCCTATTATTAATCTTACTAATCTTGTAAAACTATCCCTAACCGACTCCGCAGTTTCGATTACTTTAGCGTGGCTTAACGGAACATCAAGAACTCCCGCCGCCATATTTGTAATGCATGAAATCCCCAAAACTTCCATACCTCCATGATTTGCTGCAATGACTTCCGGCACTGTGGACATGCCCACGGCATCAGCACCCATAATCCTTGCCATTCGTATCTCCGCCGGTGTCTCGTAGGCAGGTCCCGTCATGGAAATATAAACCCCTTCTTTTATCTCAATTTTGTTTTCTATACACAATTCTTTAGCCATATTTAAAAGCGACTTTGTATAGGCATTGGACATCTCAGGGAATCTGGGGCCAAAACTTTCAATATTCTTTCCTATTAATGGATTATCTCCTATAAAATTAATATGATCATTTATAAGCATTAAGTCACCGGCATTAAATGATGTGTTAATTCCTCCGGCGGCATTTGTTATAATCAGCTTTTTAATGCCGATAGCTTTCATGACCAACACCGGGAAAACCACTTGTTGCATACTATAACCTTCATAGAAATGAAACCTGCCCTGCATAACAACAACATCAGCACCTTCAAGCCTACCAAAAACAAACCTACCCTTATGGCCTGTAACTGTTGAAAGGGGGAAGTTGGGGATATCCGAATATTCCACTATTGTCTTATTTTCTACTTCATCACCCAATGTACCCAAACCGGAACCAAGTATTAAACCGATTACCGGTTTTTTGCCAATGATTCTTTCCAAATAGTCTTTTGCCTCCAAGATCTTTTCATACTGTATGCTTTTCAAATATTTTCACCTCAAAAATTATATTCCCATTTATACTATTATTTTAGTTTATTTAGCTTTCTATTATTATTTCTAAAGCTTTGATGCCCTTGGATGTGTTTCCATATATTCATCTCTGATTTTTAAATCATTTATTTTATTATATATTTGAGTGGATGAAATGTCTGAATGACCCAATATTTCCTGTAAAAAATGCAAATCTGCACCATTTTCTATCAAATGCATGGCAAATGAATGTCTTAGCATATGAGGAGTGATGGGTTTGTTTATTTTGGCCATGGATGTATAATGCTTAATTATTTTCCAAAATCCTTGTCTTGTCATTCTTTTTCCATGGAAATTGAGAAACAAAGATTTTTCTTCCACCTTGGGGTTATATTCACATCTACAATTTTTCAAATAATCTCCAACGAATTTCAGGCACCAATTGCCCATGGGTATTGTTCTGCATTTACCAGTATTGTTTTTGCAATATAATAATCCGTTAGACATGTCCAAATCGTTCTTATCCAACGAAATCAATTCCGTTACCCTGATACCCGTTGCATACAAAAGTTCAAGCATAGCTTTGTCCCTCAGACCTTTTGTATCATTGGGGTTAGGCTGCTCCAATAATTTTTCCACTTCTTTTTGGGTTAATACTGTGGGCAGTTTCTTTTTTATCTTTGGAGATTCCAACCCCGTGGTTGGATCGGATTCTACATATCCTGAGTTAGATAAATATCGGTAATAGGACCTTATAGAAGCAAGGTTTCTGGATATTGTCGTTGTTGCCTTGCCGTCTTTTTGCAAGAATAGTATGTATTTGACTATACCGGGCTTGTTAACAGTTTTTATAGTTTGATAGGTTTGGGATAAATAATTTGTATAAGCCCTGATGTCTCTTATGTAAGAATCAAGGGTATTTGGTGAAAGATTTCTCTCGTTTTTCAAGTAATATGTAAAATCCTCTATAAAATCCATGTGTTCGACCTTCTTTTCGTTTGGTATTTTACATATTCAACATAAAGACCAAAAATCCTCCATTCCAAGAAAGTTTTACATTGTACCAGAGAACGGAGAACAGAGAACAGAGTGGGGTATTCCTTTAGGGTCAAGATTCTTCACTGTCGTTCAGAATGACACGTTTCGGAGAACAGAGAACAGATATCCAGAGAACAGGGTGCTTACAGATAAGGGGAGATGCCCTTGATGAATACCGGGGTTATGTAGGCTTCTATAAAACTGGCTACCAGGAGCACTAAGACTGTAATAGACGCATAGGTCAAATACTTAATAATATATTTATTTTTATTATCGCTGTATCTTTCTTTACGAAGTTTTAGCATCATAATGCTCAAATTCATTGAAGTAAAACCCGCAAATACTAAAGCCGGAATATAAATCAAGTTTTGAGGCAGCATGGCAATCAATGTGTATATAAGACCTGTTCTTCCAAAGCTTTCAGACAAGAATGCAATAGAAAATCCCAGACAAAATCCTCTGAATGCGATATAAATAGGGGCTAAAAAAACGCCTAAATATCTTATACTTGTGACAGAAAGAAGAATGACGGGCAAAACATTATTTAACACGGATTTCCTGAAAATAAAACCGTTATCAAATGCAAAAGTAGGCATAAGTAAAAAGTAATCGCCGACTCCGGCCTTGAGACTGTCTTTTGTATCCATAGGCATAATCCCCATCCAAAATGCACCTATGACTACTCCTGATAACATAAGTAATGTTAAAACAATATATAGAAACGTATTATTTTTAATCTGGCTAAACAGCAAATATTTAAAGCGTTTTAACAACGATGCCTCACCTCCGGGCTATGTCCATTTTCAATTAAATATATGCCTGTTTTACCATAATTATTCTTTTAAATTAATAATCCCAAGGACAAAGCTATAGCAGTTTTTGCATCCTTTATTAATCCTTTATCCAACATATTTAAAGAATCCTCAATGCTCATCTTTACTATATTTATGAATTCATCATCATCAGGGGGCAATTGACTTGGAGTTAAATTCTCGGCTTTATAGACGTAAATTATCTCATTTGAAAACCCCGGAGAGGAATAAAAACTGCCAAGTAACGTAAGTTTGCCGGCAGCAAAACCGATTTCCTCCTGTAATTCTCTCATAGCACATTCATAGGGAATCTCGTCTTTCTCAAGTTTCCCTGCTGGAACCTCCAAAAGCTCCATATCCAAAGCTTTTCTATACTGCTTCACAAAATAGATTTCTCTATGGCTATTGATAGGTAGAATTGCCACAGCTCCAGGATGTCTTACTATTTCACGTATAGACGTATTATCGTTAGGTAGTAAAACAGTTTCAACATCCAATCTTAATATTTTTCCGTCATATATAGTATCCGATTTTAAAGTTTTTTCAAAATAATCCAATTTAATCAACTCCATTATATTTTTGTTCACTATTAGATCCTTCACTGCATTCAGGATGACGCCGGTATTCACACGGTCTTGATGTTATTTGAGCATAACGAAGGATCTTAAGACCCTTCGGCAAGCCTCGAAAGTGACATTTATCATAGCGATAAAAGGCAGTTATGCATGAATAGTTTCAGTATGAAGCCGGTATTACAATAGTATTTTATCATCATATAAATAAAAACACACCTATGTTATAATAAATTAACCGATAAATTCGTTACAGTTTGCCTTGTAACTCAGTAATCATAGCAATTAATCTGTTTTCACAGGATAATTATAAAGTGATCAGCAACATAAATTCAATAGGTGGTAGTAATTATGCAAAAATTAGAACATCTGCTTTCAGCTTTCTTTTTAATCAATACAATTATTACAGTAATGGTTATTATCTTGGAAAGAAAAAGACCGGAAAAGACCATAGCTTGGCTTATGATAATTGTGCTTTTGCCGCCTTTTGGATTACTTCTTTATTTATTCTTAGGAAGGAACTGGAAGAGACACAAATTAGGCGATGAAATAAGCCCTATTATCAAGGAAATTTTATCCTGTACCATAAAAAATATAGAATCATCGGATTACATTTCTTTAATAAAGCTTTTAAACAAAAACAGCGATTCCACTATATTTATCAATAATGACATTACAATATTCAAAGACGGTGTGGATAAATTTAAAGCTCTCAAGGATGAACTGAAAAAAGCCAAGCATCATATCCATTTAGAATATTATATTGTGAAAAATGATCAAATCGGAAATGAGATTAAAGATATCCTTATAAGCAAAGCCAAAGAAGGTGTTTCAATCAAATGTATATACGATAGAGTGGGTTCAATTAAACTCGGTAAAAAGTATATTCAGGATTTAATTGATGCAGGTGTAGAGGTACTGCAATACAGCTATTTCCTTGCACCTATATTGAGCAAATTCAATACACAAATAAACTTTAGAAATCATAGAAAGATTGTCGTCATTGATGGTTTTACCGGCTTTGTGGGAGGTGCCAATATTGGAGACGAGTACCTGGGCAAGGGTAAATTAGGCTATTGGAGAGATACACATCTCATGGTTAAAGGGGACTTTGTTTTAGGATTACAGGCTGTTTTTTTGGATGATTATTTAACCATAAAACGTGCCAATAATGATTACACCTTTGACGATGAGGATATTGAAGGATATTTTCCTGTTTCCCAAAACTGTACCGGCAAAGTTATGCAGCTTGTTAAAAGCGGGCCTGATTCTGCTTATCCCGCTATACTTCAAAGCTTTATTAAAATGATCGGTATGGCAAAAAAACAAATATTCATATCTTCACCTTACTTCATACCCAGTGAAAGCATCATGGAAGCCCTAAGAGTAGCTGCCTTGGGGGGAATCGACGTAAGAATCCTTTTCCCAGGTCAATATGATCATTTTATCGTTTATTACGCTTCAAGAACCTATCTGTATGAGTTAATTAAAAGCGGAGCAAAAGTCTATTTTTATGATAAAGATAGCTTTGTTCATTCCAAATTTATTTCCATAGACGGTGAAATATCACAAGTAGGTACGGCAAATATGGATATTAGAAGCTTTGAGCTTAATTATGAAATAAATGCGGTTATATTTGATAAAGAAAAAACGCAAGAATTGGATGATTTGTTTTTTGAAGATTTGGAGCACAGCATTTTAATAAATGCGGATTTTTATAAAAACTTACCGAAATACATTAAATTTATTGAAGCATTCACAAGATTGTTTTCATATTTGTTATAACATATGTCGAATCATCCTGAACGAAGTAAAAGTAGGGGCGG
>CAZQHS010000003.1:0-25681 GCA_964593485.1 uncultured Clostridiaceae bacterium | reverse complement strand
TCAACTGGTTTTCATTTCCAGTCTCAATTTATCCGCCACCAAAGCTATAAACTCCGAATTCGTGGGTTTGCCTTTTTGATTATGTATTGTATATCCGAAAAGATTGTTGATTACATCCACTCTTCCTCTCCCCCAAGCCACTTCAATAGCATGACGTATCGCCCTTTCAACCCTGCTTGAAGTAGTATTGTATTTCGTAGCTATAGAGGGATATAATTCCTTTGTTACCGCACTGAGGAGCTCCACATTGTTAATCACCATAGTAATAGAATCTCTCAGATATAAATAACCTTTGATATGTGCAGGTACACCGATTTCATGAATAACATTTGTTATGGCAGCTTCCAAATCCCGGGCAGAAGTACGGGTTACTATTGAAGGATGTTCAATTAAGGCTCTTCTTTCAGTGTTAGTACTGATTGTACCCATGCTTTCTTTTACCCTTTTCAAGAAAACATCCAAATCAAAAGGCTTTACTACATAATATTCCGCACCTAATGCTAAAGCTCTTTGAGTTATCTTGTCCTGTCCTACTGCGGAAAGAACAATAACCTTTGGATACTTTTCAAGGTTCATGGTGTTGAGTTTTTCGAGTACCCCCAATCCGTCAAGGTGAGGCATTATTATGTCCAAAATAACAATATCCGGCTGTTTTGCAGTTATTTTTTCGATAGCCTCTATTCCGTCTCTTGCAATGCCTACTATTTCAATGTCCTGTTGGTCTTTGAAGTATTCATTCAAGATATTGCAAAATTCTTTATTATCGTCTACAAGAAGAATACTTATTCTCTCTGTATCCATTTTATTCCTCCTATCCTCGTCTTTAAAATATAAGTTCGACAATAACTTTATTATCACCTGCTAATAAGCACCAAATATCGTATACGAAATAAGAACAATTTAAGACATAAATATAATAAAGAAGACCAAAATATAACACAATATTCTAAATCAAAACAAAAGCGGCTTCGCCGCATTTAATGACTATCGTTATGTTGTTAAACTATATAATTGCTAATGAATTTTTAATATGATATATGGCGAAAAAGCCGCTTATATTGCCATGTGCCATAATCAATGAAGAAATACTGGCACGGCATTTAATTAAATTGTTTTATTATATAGTAGGAAAGTTCTATTTTCCTACCATATAATAAAAACCGGCTATAGTTCACTAAAAAACTACAACCGGTTTAATAATTATTGGCCTGAAACAGAACGATATTCGGCAGTTTTATTATCCTTAGTCTCATTAAACATCCATTCGACAAATATTCCATACCCTCTCACAGGGTCATTTACCAAAACATGGGTTATTGAGCCGATTAATCTGCCATTTTGTATTATAGGACTGCCCGACATTCCTTGAACTATACCGCCTGTTTTTTCTAACAATCTTTTATCCGTTATTTTTATTATCATCCCTTTTGAGTCTGCATTGTTTTGTTTAAAAACTTTTTGTATTTCCACATCAAATTCTTCTACTTTATCATCCTCAATGGTGGTCAAAATTTTTGCATTGCCTTCTTTTACATGAGTGCCTAAACCTATAGGCATTATTCTGCCTTTTTTGTTCACCAGATCCGGTTCTATATAGCCGTATATGCCATAGGGTGTGTTCTTTTCGATTATACCGTAAATCCCATTTTTCTCGTTAAATATGCCAACAATCTCACCCGGGGAAGATTTTTTTGCTTTTTGTATACTGATTACCTTTGATTTTAATATCTTCCCATTATCAATATCCACTAACAATCCCGACTCCAAATCGGTTATACCATGACCTAATGCTGCAAATCTGCCACTTATAGGTTCATAAAATGTCAATGTCCCTACACCGGAAATACTTCCTCTTACCCATAACCCTAATTTATAAAGTTTATCATCCATACTCAGCACTGGATTCACTGTCAGTTCCAGAACTTTTTTGTCTCTCTCAATCTTGACTTTACATCTTTTACCTCTGTTAGTATCACTATTAATAATCTCAACTATATCATTTTCTTTATCCATTGCCTTATTGTTAATTTCTATAATTTTATCCCCAATGGCAAATCCGGAGTCAGCAGCAGGGCATGTTTTTTTGCCATCTTGAACTGTTATTGATGACAATCCTACAATCATAATTCCCTTTGATTTAATTTTCACTCCGATGGATTCACCGGAAGGCACAACCATTAAATCCGGCAAGATATTAACGGTGAGCTTTTTAATAGGAAGGAAACCAAATAGCTTTATTTCTCCTTTTATCGTACCTGTTGTTTGAGCATTTAAAAAAGTATAGGGTGATAATAAACTTGCTGATTTTACATCTATACTTTTCTGGTTTTGCTCTAAATCAATATTAAAAATCACATTATTCAGAAATTTTTGCTTTTCACCTTTTATCATAGTAATTTCATTTGGAAACACTGTGATGATGGAGGAAACTGACAATATTGCAATTAAAATAAAAAAAGATAATAGCCACCTGATTAATCTTCTATTTCTTGTTAATCCCAAAAACTTCACTCTCCTGAATCCCCAAGAGAGTCTATCCTTCATTTCACTTTCTTATTATTTAACCTTCCTTTTTTGAAGTCCTATTATTCTAATTAAAATATTGAAAAGTAAACAATATTTTTTATATAGTAGGAAAGTTCTACTTTCCTACTATATAAAAAAACAATTTAATTAAATGCCGTGCCAATATTTCCTCATTTAATTCGGAAATGGCACATGGCACTAAAAGCGGCTTTTTCGCTGTATATCGTATTAAAAATTCACTAGCAATTATATAGTTTAACAACATAACGCTATCCTTGTAATGCGGCGAAGCCGCTTTTTTCATTCTTTTTTTTCTAATAATTCTTTTGCCAGATTATAAGATAATTTACTTTCCTTTCCGCCATCCAGCATTTTGGCCAATTCATTAATACGTTGGTTACCGGAAATCATTTTTATTGTTGCATAAGTAATATCATCATCTATAAATTTATAGACATGGAGGTGGTTATCTCCTATTGATGCAATTTTTGGCAAATGAGTAATGCAAATAGTTTGTTTTAACCCGGAAATCCATTTCAATTTGTCTGCTACCATTTTTGTTGTTTCGCCGCCAATTCCTGCATCTATTTCATCAAAAATAATGCAATCCGCATCTTCTACTCTTATCAAAACCGTTTTTAGTGCAAGCATTATTCTTGAAATTTCTCCGCCGGATGCAACTTTTGCTAAGGGTCTCTCTGATTCTCCAGGATTTGCTGATAAAAGAAACTCGATTTTATCTATGCCATTTTTATGAATTAAACTACTATTTGTTTCATTTTTTACTAAAAACTTTGCTCCTTCCATATTTAGTTCGTTTAATTCTTTTTCAATCATTGCTTCAAGTTCTTTTGATATATTGTTACGCATTATTGATAATTTATTTGCTTCATTGAAATATTCCATTTCCAAATATTTCAGTTTTCCATTTATATCTTTTATTGAACTTTCACAATTTTTCAGTTTTTCATATTCAGCTTCTGCTTCTTTTTCATATTCCAAAATCTTTTCTATAGTATTTCCATATTTTTTTGATAATTTATCAATTAAAGATAATCTTTCTTCAATCACATCAATTTCACTGCTATTAAATTCTATGCTATCTCTATAATCCCTCAATGAACCTTTTAAATCTTCCAATTGGTAAAGACTGTTTGCTATGATATCACTGAATTCATTGACTGTGAAATCTATATTTTGGATGCTATTCATATCGTTAAAACATCTGCCCAAATCATCAATTATGCTTTTATTAAAATTACGGCTATCATACAATATTTCATATATGCCTGAAACAATATTAAATATCTTCTCGGCATTAAGTATTACACCTCGCCTGTTTTTTAATTTTTCCAACTCATCAGGCTTTAAATTTGAATTCTTAATTTCTTCTATCTGATATCTTAAAAAATCCGACTTTTTTTCTCTTTCTTGGCTTGTACCATATAAATCGTTCAAATTTTTGTTTAGCTGTTGGATTTGTGTTGTTAAGCTCACTATATCTTTTTTTAGTTTTATCACTTCAGTAGAACCAAAATTGTCAACAAGATCCATATGAAATGCAGGCCTAAAAAGCCTCTGATGCTCATTTTGAGCAACGATATCCATGATATGTTCCGTAATGTTTTTTAACATAATTAAAGTTACGGCATGTCCATTTATTCTCGAAAAAGATCTGCCACTGCTATTGACTTCCCTTTGTATTAATAATATATTGTCGCTTTCCGGGATAAGACTATATTCATCCAAAATCAAATTCAATTCTTTGTTTTTTTCATTTATTTCAAATATGCCTTCAATAAAAGCTTTTTCTGCACCGGTTCGTATATCTTCTTTTGTAAATCTATCACCGCACAAAATACCTAAGGCATCAATAATTATTGATTTTCCCGAGCCTGTTTCCCCGGTTATAATATTCAAGCCTTTTGTAAAATTTATTATTTCGTCTTCAAATATTATGTAGTTTTTTAGGTGTAGTTCATGAAGCATAAAGTTCACCTATTTCATTAATTTTTTAAACCTTTCGATGATACCGGGAACATTTTCTGCATTTCTTACCATTATAAAAATAGTGTTATCCCCTGCAACGGAACCTACTATTTCCTTTATATCAAATGCGTCTATGGCTTCCCCCGCAGCATTTGCGGCTCCGGAAAAGGTTTTTACCACAATGATGTTCCCCGAATAATCAACACTCAATACCGTCTCGGAAAAAGTCTTTAGCAGTCTTTCCGTCATCATCGTATTTTGATCTTTCATGGCGGCATATTTATACCTTCCATCATCCGATAAAACTTTGATAAGTCTCAGTTCTTTAATGTCCCGGGATACTGTAGCTTGCGTTACGTTTACCCCTTTGTTTTTTAACTGTTCCGCCAATTCCTCTTGAGTTTCTATTTGATTGTTTTCAATAATCTCAAGTATTTTAGAATGACGAGAAATTTTCAATAGTTCCCCCTCCTTTTAATTTCTTCTATTAAATCTCCATCTTTCGGACATCTTTTGCCTTAGAACCTGAAAGAAGCTCCTGTCCTTGAGTTTTATTAAATTTGTGAAATATTGAGACTGTCTGACTGTAACAATATCACCGGATTTTACCTTGTAGCCTTGTTGACCGTCCAAAGTAAGCATTACTTCTGTATTATTGAGACAAACCTCGATTTTTACTATATCCTTGTTTGATACGACAATGGGTCTGGAATGCAATACGTGTGGACATATGGGGGTAATTATCAATACTTCCAAATCCGGACTTACAATGGGTCCACCTGCAGATAAAGAATATGCCGTGGAGCCTGTGGGACTTGAAATAATAACTCCATCTGCGGAGTACAAATCCACAAAATCATCGTTTATATATATACCTAAACTGATAATCCTGGAAAAGGGTCCTTTTGTAACCCCCACATCATTCAATGCCACGGATCTTTCCAATTCTACGCCGTCTTCCTCCACAGTTGCTAACAACATCAGCCTTTTTTCAATTTCATAATCCCCGGATATCAAAGTCTCCAAGGCGGGATACATATCGCTTGTTTCTACTTCCGTCAAAAATCCTAAAAAACCTAAATTAATACCAAAAAGCGGCACATTATAAGGGGCTGATTGTCTTGCCACCTTAAGCAATGTTCCGTCTCCACCCAATACGATTATTACGTCGGATTTTGAATAAATTTCAGCTTCATCCATACCAAATTCAGGTCTCCCCAATATTTTGGAAATATTATCATCAAGAAAAACTTCTATGTCTCTTTCACTGAGCCATTTGGCTATATCGTTTGTTAATTCAAAATTCGTATCCTTCTCTATATTAGGAACTATTCCTATTTTCATCAGTTGCCACACCATCCGGTTTTATATTTATAAATATTCATTTATACATTTATTTTATAATATACATAAAGAATTATCCATACACTTTAGAAATTTTATGAAATAAATGTTATCAGCCTCAGAGCTCAATGGGATAAAGTATTCCTATAGGACTATATTTAGGCTCTGTTCTCTGGAATTAAGATCCTTCGCTTTGCTCAGGATGACACCTATAACTCCGTATGAGCCTCTTTTACTACTTCACTAATGCTTATATCCGATGAAGCCATCGTTTGGGATATATCCTTACGCAGGTAGACCAAATATTCGATATTGCCTTCAGGCCCTTTGATGGGAGAGTATGTCAGGCCTTTAATCCCTATTTTTAATATTTCTTCAAAATATTTAAACAAATATGTAATCACTTCAATATGTATCTCCGGTTCCCGTACTACACCTTTTTTCCCCACTTTATCTCTTCCTGCTTCAAATTGAGGCTTGATCAGGCAAACTATTTCCCCTTTCTCTGTCATAAGCTCACTCACAGCCGGTAACACTTTGGTCAAAGAAATGAAAGAAACATCAATGGTTGCAAAATCTATCTTTTCCTGAAACATAGAAGGTGTAACATATCTGACATTGGTTCTTTCCATGACAACTACTCTGCTGTCATTTCGTAATTTCCACGCCAATTGGCCATAGCCCACATCTATGGCATATACCTTTGTAGCCCCGTTTTGCAAAAGACAATCGGTAAAACCTCCTGTGGAGGCTCCTATATCTGAAGTGATTTTATCCCTTACATCAATTTTAAAATGCTCTAAAGCTTTGGATAGTTTTAATCCGCCTCTGCTTACATAGGTAAGCTTATTGCCTTTTATATCAATATTCACATCTTCTGAAAACCGCGTACCCGGCTTGTCTGCTTTTATACCGTCTACATAAACTATTCCGGACATGATAAGGGCTCTGATCTTTTCCCTGCTTTCCGCCAATCCTTTGTTAAGCATCAATACATCTAATCTGATTTTGTTTCTATCCATTTACTTCCTCTGATATCCATATAAATTTGTTCCCCTATTGTTTCACAGTCAAGCCTTGCCAATTTTAAAAGATTGTTTTTGTCACCGTGTTCCAATATGCCGCTTTTATGAGCAAAAATCTTAACATGCCTGCATTCTTCTTTAGTAGAATAATATTCCAATACGGAGCTTCCCAAACCCCCATACAAAACATTATCTTCTACCGTATAAATCGGTACATTCAACTCATATAAATAATTCAACAACTCTTCATCCAAGGGCTTTATAAACCTGATATTGGCTAAGGTCAATTCTATTCCTTTTTCTTTTAAAATCCGATATACCGTCATTGCGGTTTTTACCATAGTGCCCTCTGCAATAATGACGGCATCTTTGCCTTGGGTGAGCAACTCCCCTTTTCCATAAATCACAGGTTTTTCTTCTATTTCAAATTTTGCGGCTTCCCCTCTTGGATATCTAATGGCAACAGGCATATTCAAGGTAAAAGCCAACTCCATCATATTTTCAAGCTCTGCACCTGATTTGGGGCTCATAATACTGATATTGGGCATGCTTCTTAAAAAAGATATATCAAACAACCCTTGATGTGTCTCACCATCGCTTCCCACAATCCCAGCTCTGTCTACGGCAAAAACCACGGGCAGGTTCTGTAGACAAACATCATGCAATATTTGATCATAGGCCCTTTGCAAAAAAGTGGAGTACACGGCGAACACGGGTTTATATCCTCCTGCTGCCAAACCCGCACAAAAAGTTGCCGCATGCTGCTCTGCAATACCCACATCAAAAAACCTATCTTGAAAATTCTCTGCAAAACTTTTTAATTCCGTGCCGTCGGGCATGGCCGCGGTAACAGCCAAAATTTTTTCATCTTTCTCGGCCAGTTTTGTTATTTTTTCACCGAATACGGTGGAATAGGATTTACCGTTACCGTTTGATTTTTCTTCACCTGTCTCAACAGTGAAAGGACCAATGCCGTGATATTTGTCCGGTTTTCTTTCTGCAATATTATACCCATTACCTTTCTTTGTAACAACATGAATAATAACGGGATGATTCTTATAGAGTTTCGCATTGTTTATTATTCTTTCCAAAGATTCGATATTGTGACCATCTATGGGACCGATATACTTAAACCCCAACTGTTCAAAGACAATGCCTTTGACTACAAGATACTTGAGCAAATCTCTTATTTTAAAAGCTGCTCTGTATAAAGGTTTTCCGATGATAGGTATTTTATTTAACAGATGTTCAATCTCTCTTTTTATTTTGAAATATAATTTCCCTGTTCTCAATCTGCCTAAATAATCACTTAGACTTCCTACGTTTTTGGAAATGGACATTTTGTTGTCATTTAAAATAACAATAAGATTTGTTTTTAGCCCCGCCGCATTGTTCAGGGCTTCATAAGCCATACCCGCCCCTAATGAGCCGTCCCCTATAACAGCTACCACTGAGTAATCCCGGCCTTTTAAATCTCTTGTTTTTGCAAGGCCAAGTGCCGCCGATATAGAAGTACTGCTGTGTCCTGTTTCAAATATGTCGTGCTCACTTTCCGAACGTTTCGGAAAGCCGCTTATGCCCTTATAGGTCCTGATACTTTTAAAGCTATCCTTGCGGCCGGTGAGTATTTTGTGGGTATAACATTGGTGACCCACATCCCAGATTATTTTATCCTCAGGAGAATTAAAAACCCGATGCAACGCTATAGTCAGTTCCACGGTGCCTAAATTTGATGCCAAATGTCCGCCGTTTTTTGATACTATGTCAATTATATATTCTCTTATTTCATCACTTAAAATGTACAAATCTTTATAACTTAAACTTTTTAAATCCTTCGTGGTATTTATGTTTTCAAGCATTTTATACATCATTCTACCGCCTTTATGTAAGAATATTGGCAATTATTATGCCTAATAAAGCACCTGCAAGAACCTCTACAGGCGTGTGCCCCAATAATTCTTTGAGTTTTTCTTCCCCCAAAGGCTTATGTTGTGCCAAATCGTTGATAATGATATTTAAGATTTTGGCCTGGTTTCCCGCGGCTCTCCTTACACCCGCTGCATCATACATGACGATAAAAGCCAAAACTATGGAAATAGCAAAGGAAGGTGAATCCCATCCGTTTATTTTCCCCACCGCAGTGGCCAAGGACATAACAAAAGCCGTGTGGGAACTTGGCATACCACCGGCACCGACAAATCGAGTTAGGTCCAATTTTTTATCTTTATATAAAGACAGGATTATTTTTAATGTCTGTGCAATAAACCATGATACCATGCACGATACCAGTACTTTGTTTTGCATTATTCCCGAATAAAAAGTCACGCTAATCCTCCTAAATATCTCTACAAATAATGTAATTCGCAAGCTCTTCCAAAAGTTTTCCTTTATCTCCGTAAATGCTTATTATTTTTTTAGCCTTGTCTATCGTTTCTTTTGCAATATCTTCCGATTTCTCTAAACCATAATATTTTATATAAGTGGCCTTTTTATTATCCTTCCCCGTGTCCTTGCCTAACTTTTCCTTGTCCCCTTTAACATCCAATATATCATCGGCTATTTGAAATGCCCTGCCGATAAGATGGCCGTACTCATTTATCCTTTTGATATCCTTTTCCTTTGCATTGGCAATGAGGGCTCCCACCGTCAGAGATGCTCTCAATAAGGCACCTGTTTTTTTGTCATGTATTTCTTTTAGCTTTTGAGCCGTTATTTCTTTATTCTCATAGTATAAATCCATGGCCTGGCCACCGACCATACCTTTAACTCCCGCTGCCAAACTTATTTCCCGTGCAGCTTTAATATATTCCGGTGCAGCATTATTTGATACCGTATCCAATAAAATTTCATAAGCTTTATTTAACAATGCATCACCGGCTAAAACAGCAAACCCATCCCCAAACACCTTATGGTTTGTGAGTTTGCCTCTTCTAAAATCATCATTATCCATAGCAGGTAAATCATCATGTATCAAGGAATAGGTGTGAATCAACTCTATACTGCATGCAAAAGGCAGCAGCTCCGTCACATTACCGCCAAACAGCTCACAAGACATAATAGCAAGAATGGGCCTTAACCTTTTGCCCCCGGCAAAAACACTGTAGACCATGGCTTCATGAACTACAGGTACATCCTCTTCAATAGAAAGATAGTTTTTCAGGGATTCCTCTATCAAAGCCTTCTTTTCGGCGATAAAGTCATAAAGTTCCATTTATTGTCCCTCTTCCAAAAAATCCGTTTCTTTATAGGAATCGTCTTCTTTCATAATCATTGATATTTTTCCCTCGGCATCTTCAAGTATTTTATTGCAATATTGAGACAGCTTAACCCCTTCCTCATATGCTTTTAAAGAATCCTCAAGATTAAGATTGCCCTTTTCAAGGCTGCTAACTATTTCATCCAGCTTTTCTATGGCTTTTTCAAAACTAAGATTGCTATTCATATTTATCCCCTTTGCATTTTGTTTTAACAGTGGCCAATATATTGCCATCTTTTAGAATAACCCTTATATCGTCACCCGGGGTTACTCTATTAACAGAAGTAATCAAAAGTCCGTCTTTTTCTTTTTTTACAAAAGAGTAGCCTCTGAGCAGATTTGATGCGGGATTAAGAATGCTTAACTTTTCAATGTCTTGTCTCAAACCGTCTCTGCTGTTCCTAACATATAATTCCATACTGTCATTAAGTTTATTCTTTAAAGTTTCCAATGTTTGCCTCAGATTTATAACTTTAGTTTCAATATTCCTAAAAGTATGGCTTTTTTTAGCATCCTTTAATCTGAATTTTCTATCCTTTATATAAGATAATATACCCAAATATATTTGGCTGTCTATCTTTTTCAGATGAGATTTGAGCTGGCGGATTTCCGGAATAACGATCTCCGCGGCTGCGGAAGGAGTAGCTGCCCTCTCATCCGCTACAAAATCAGCGATAGTATAGTCGGTTTCGTGCCCCACTGCAGACACAACGGGAATAGAAGAATTATATATAGCCCTGGCCACTACTTCTTCGTTAAAAGCCCACAACTCCTCTATTGAACCTCCGCCTCTGCCTACAATGATAACATCCACTTTTTTTTGCTTATTAAAGAACTTCAGCCCTTGGGCTATTTGACCTGATGCTTCCGGCCCTTGAACAAGAACGGGATAAAGCAATATATTCACATTGGGGTTTCGTCTTTTTGTTATGGAAATAATATCTCTTACGGCTGCTCCCGTGGGGGAGGTTATAATTGCTACATTTTTTGGATAAAAAGGCAAAGGCTTTTTCGCACTTTTATCAAAAAGCCCTTCCTTTTGCAGTCTTTCTTTGAGCTGTTCAAAGGCCTTATACAGCTCCCCGGTGCCTTCCAAAATAATGCTCTCGGAATACAATTGGTATTGCCCGTCTCTCTCATATATGGAAAAGTAACCCCTTACTACGACTTGCATGCCTTCTTCCGGAATGAATTTTACTTTTGACAAACTGCTCTTAAACATAACACATTTGATGCGTGAGTATCTGTCTTTAAGAGTAAAATACATATGACCCGATGTGTGAATTTTAAGATTGGAAATTTCACCTTTTACATAAATATATGATAAAAATAAATCCTTTTCTATAAGAAGCTTTATGTAAGTATTTACCTCGGAAACTGTAAAAACCTTTGATCTTTCTTCCATTCCTACCTCCTAATGAGCATGTCCGATAAAACAGTGCCGCGGAAGCCTAAGAACCCTGTTTAAAATCTCTGACAATCTTGCCTAAAACCCCATTAATAAAGCCTCCGGAATCATCAGTACCGTATTCCTTCCCAAGCTCCACTGCCTCATTAATCGCAACACTGTCCGGTACATCATCTCTATAAAAAATCTCATAAACGGCTAATTGCAATATCGCCAAATCGGTTTTTGCAATTCTGATGATTTTCCATGATTTTAGGTTGTCCTCTATTATTTCGTTTATTCTGTCCATATTTTCTATGGTGCCCTTAATCAGTTCCATAAAAAAAATCTTGTCATTTTCGTTTATATTCTTTAGCAAACTGTCATCGGCATCATTTTCTTCAAACCAAAGAACGGCATCCTCTCTGAATGCCTCATCAATTGATTTTTCAAATTCCGGTTCTTCCAAAAAGTTTTTGCTGAACAAAGCCCTAAAAACGCCTTTTCTTGCTGTTCGCCTGCTCATAGGCCCTCCCGTATTTACAATAATTTTTCTTTATGTACTTCTTCTTTTATTATTATAGTCCGTCATCGTACACACGATTCAAACTAACCCTCTGATTCTATCAGAGGGTTAGAATAAGCCGCTATTCTTCTTTAATATCCTTATCTATATTAACTCCCTGTATATGAATATTCACCTCAACCACGCTTAAACCGGTCATTGTCTCTACAGCCTTTTTAACATTTTCTTGTACTTGCCAGGCAACATCTGGAATCCTGACACCATATTCAACGATCACATATAAATCAATGGCGGTTTCCTTTTCCCCCACATCCACTTTGATTCCCTTTGCCGGATTCTTTTTCCCTAACATAGTAGTAATGCTGTCCGCTATACCGCCGCTCATTCCGATTATACCCTTAACCTCTTTGGCGGCCAATTCTGCTATAACAGCCACTACATCATCCGATATTTTGACACTGCCGTATTCTTTGATAGTATCATCATTTTGCAAACCTCGCACCTCCGGTTTCTATCATTTTTCTATTTGTATTATAACAAATCAATACTTTCTTTACAAACATAACTAATCTTTCTTCATTATTTTAATATTATTTGCACCTAATTTTGTTTTTCTCATAACAATGTCCTGTATCTGAGCTATATTTGTAGGATTAAGCTCGTTTGCTTCCACCAATACAGTAACACTATCGTCTGCCAAAAATACCAAAGCATCTTTGAAGCCCCGGGCTATTATCAGATTTTCTATTATCATTTCCTTTTCAGTCAAGGCTACAATTTTTACTATTTCATCCTGGGCAAGAGTTTTAAAAGTTTCTTCCGCCCTTTCGCTTTCAATTATATTTTGCCACATATCGTATTCTTTACTTCTGTTTTTATCCCTTTCAATCCTATACTCCGTGAAAAAAGTAGAGCTTTCTTTTGCCATACCTTCTTCTTTTTGGCTTTCAATAATGCTTAAGCTACCTTTATTATCAGATGGAATAATTTCTTGATTAAGACTTTCCAAATCCATTGACACATCATCAAAATCCAAATCGAATGTTTTGTATCTTGAACTTATAAATGCATTGTATGCATAACCCACGACAAATAATATTAAAACAAGAGAACATATGGAAATTGTTTTCCTGTTTAATTTTAGCTTCATTTAAACCCCTCCATATTATTTAGTTTCCAACACCATAACCCTATAAGCAGGAACATCCAAAACCGTTTGAACCGCATCGGTGAGTTTTCGTTTTACTTTAACATCCTTTGCACCTTCCGCAACGACTATAACACCTTTTATTTCCGGATTTATTTCCTTTGTTACAACCGCTTTTGAATTACCCCCTTGTTCGTTAACCGTTACGGTTTTATCGTTTGTCACTAATTCATTGATAGTCCTTACGCCTCCGTCATTATCCTTTTCATCTGTAATTTTGTCATTTTTAGACTTATCTTTGTCCATTATCAGTTCCTTGCTGCTTTTGTATGTGATCATAACGGAGACTTTACCCGCACTGTCTATTTTGCCAAGTATGTAAGACAATTGTTTCTCCAGATTTTCTTCGTATTCATAAGCCCCATATAACCCGTCATCCGTGATATCAGCCTCTTTAACTTCAATATTGCCTCCCTTACTCTTTAATTGAATATTACTAAAAAAATTAGCCGCAATAACCATAGTTATTCCCAAACTTAGTAAAATCAGCAGATTTGTAAATAATTTTTTGTTATTATATGACTCCAACTTTTCTTTTAGCCACTCCGGTATTTTCAATCCAAATCCCCCCCGTTACTTACAGTGAAATTAATTTTAATATTATCTTTACCTATGGGTAGAAGTTTTGTTATTATGTTTTTTACATCCTCCGCATATGTCTTTTCATTGAAATTATATTCCTTTTCGTCCTCATTAATTACTTTTTTACTGTCAAGTATATGGACTTTTTTTACCGACTCCACATTTGTATTGCCGACTTTGTCATTTATAGTAATATGTACTTGCTGTGCCATACTCAAGCCGGGGACATTTTTGTTATCCGTCCTTATTTCCACATGAACGGATTTTTCATCTACTTTTAATTCCCTCGAAACCGCATCAATGACAATCTTTTTGATATAATCTTCATATAAGGTTAATGCTTTTTCTTTTTGATATGTGTTCAGCGTTTTCACATCTTTTTCATAATTATCCGTCTCCAAAAAAGCTGCTGTTTCTATATATATATCTTCAAAATTTGAATTAATGCTTTTAATATTCAGCAAAGGCTTTATAATAATTAAAATCACCAAAAGACCTATAATTACTTTTATATATTGTTTGATATTACTGTCAGGCAGCAAGATATCGGATATAAGCAAAAAGAATATCACAACTACTATATTCATTACCCATATTTTTAGGATTTCAATCAATGTTTTCACCTACTTTATCATGAGAGTCATATTTCCAACGCCCATTATAATTGTTATGGCTATAAAAAATAGTACCCCTACGGAAGCCATACAGCATAAAAGGACAAAAATCGTATTGCTGATATCATTAAGGCTTTGCACCAGCCCGTTATCGATTATGGGTTGGATAAGGGCGGCTCCCAACTTATAAGATAAAAAGATAATCAGAATCTTTATAATAGGTAATATGGTTATAAAAACCAACATTATAAGACCTACAATGCTGACGCCATTTTTTAAAAGCATGGTGCAGCCTATAACTGTATCAAGAGCATCTGATAAAAAATCCCCGATAATGGGTATAAAATTATCCACGGTAAACTTTGCGGTTTTTGCCATAACACCATCTACGCTTGATGTGGCTATACCTTGTATGGTAATAACACCGGTAAATACAGTAAGTATGATTCCCAATAGAGCTATGGCAATGGTCCTTATCAAATCAGCCAGTTTTGAAACCCGGATTTTATCCGATATATTGCTTATAATTGAAAGAATTGAGGAAAAAATCACCATGGGAATAACTATATTTTTTATAAAAGTAGCAATGACGGTTAAAGAAGTAAAAACTATAGGCTGCATCAAAGAAGATGAAGTAATACCGCCAATTGAGAGGAGCAGTGTTATCAGCACAGGCAGCAGCGATTGCATGGAGGTAACAATAAGGTTTATAGTATCAATACATGTTTTACTTATAATACTAAAGCTTTGCATAGCCAATATAATTACCATCATATAACAAATACTGTAGGCTATTCTCCCAACGGATTCATGTTGAAAACCGCTATGAAGGTTTTGAAAAATTGCACAAAAAACCGAAAGGATTATTATTTTCCCAAGTAACGCTATACTCGTCATGAGCTCTGCCGCAGCGTAACGACTGATACCCCTTAAAAATTCTTTTATACTGAATGTAGGGCTTTTGCCAAAAGAAGACTTGAGTATATCTTTTATATTCAATTTGGGCAAAGCATCTGAACTTTCGGCACTGATTCTATCAGCAATACTTTGCATCTCATTTATTTCAATCAATTTCATCTGTTCGTCCAACAGCCCCCCCAAACCATCGCAATATACAATTTTTATACTCAGGATTGCGAACAATAAAACAAATATTATTTTTTTCAATTTCTTTCATCCTTAAGGCATTATTTTAATAATAATATCAAACAAGGCAGCATAAATAGGAATTGCCAAGACCATAATGGCTACCTTCCCCGCAAATTCAACTTTGTTTCCTATGGATATTTCTCCGGAATCTTTGCATATCTGGGCACCGAATTCCGTTATATAAGCTATGGAAATAACTTTTAGAATTATGGAAAAATACATTATATCTATTTCCGCTTTAACAGAATAAAACTTCAAAACAGTCAAAACCAAACTTAACTTATTGAAAACTGCAATAAAAATTATCAATCCGGTTACAATGCTGATTTGTATAGCCAACTCGGGTTTGTGTTCTTTTATAACTATTACAAGCACTGATGCAACTATTCCTATGGCGACAATTTGAAAAATATCCATACAATCACCTATAATTGAAATAATGTCCTGACAGTATCAAACAAACGACTTATAAGACTTATAACCATCATCAGAACAACAACAAGTCCGGTTAAAGTAGTCATCATAGCCATTTCATCTCTGCCGGATCTTATCAAAACATTGTTCAAAACCGCAATTACAATCCCTACTGCCGCTATTTTAAAAATCAAATTAACATCCATAACCATAAAAAGCACTCCTCCTTATATTAAAACTATGAAAATTGCTATCCCCAGCAAAAAACCCAAGTTCTTATACATCCGTTCATTTCGCCTTCTATCAAACTCCGCCATCTCCTCAAGTTGTTTAAGCTCTGCATATAACAGATTAAAATGCTTTTTTTGGTCTTCCGTATCAGACCTGCCGATAACCTTGCCCATACCTTTTATCAACTCTGCATCTGCTTTGCTAAGAAAAGGTAAGCTTAAATGTTTTTTCATGGCATTGTTCCAAGCCTCTTCCATGGTAAAAAACTTCCTTTTGATAATATTTTCCGAAATTTCATAGAAAAAATCGTTCCAGGGCTTTTCACTTTTCCCACTTATGTTTTGCAATGCATAGGGCAAAGGTGTAGAACCGTAGATAATTTCCGTTTCCAGCATTTGCATGGAAAACCTGAACTTTTTTAATGCCTCTGGCCTAATGCTGTATTTCCTTGCTAAAAGAATACCCATCAAACCACTGGAGACAATGATTATCAGCCCACCTAACAGTTTTAAAATCACATCCCATCCACTCCATTTGCAAATAGTTCTTTCTTTTTATCGTCGTATATACCTTCAACTGTTCCAACGCCTTGACTTCTGCCTAAGATAATAATTCTTTCGAATAAGTTATTATGTATTTTTTTCAGTTCAATTTTCTTGTACAAATCCTCAAGGTCTCTGCCATGCATGGTAGCGATTATTTTTACACCTGCATTGGCGGCATCAAGCAACGCATCCGCATCCTCGGGTCTTCCTATCTCATCTGTCGCGATTATTTCCGGGGACATAGACCTGATCATTATGATAATCCCCTGAGCTTTGGGACAAGCATCCAATACATCTGTTCTTATACCCACATCATTTTTTGGTTCGCCCATAAAACAAGCCGCCAATTCTGACCTTTCATCAACCAAGCCTATTTTTTTACCCTTTACCTTTAGTTCAGCAATACCGTTGCTCAGTTGTCTTACAATATCCCTGAGAAGCGTTGTTTTTCCACATTGGGGAGGCGATATAATTATTGTGTTATACATACAGCCGGTATCATCCAATAGATATTTCATGACCTTGTCACCGGCACCCAGGATAGTCCTTGCCACACGATAATTGATAAAACTTATGTCTTTGATAGTCCTTATGTCCCCATCCTTTAAAAGGACTCTGCCCGCCACACCGATTCTATGGCCACCTGGAATAGTAATGTAGCCGTTTTTAAGCTCCTCACTAACGGAATATACGGAAAATGATTGTATGGTCTCCGTAGCTCTTTTTATATCGTTTTTTGTAATAATATATGATGAATGGGAGTCTTTAACGGGTTGACCATATAAATCGATATAACTGTCCCAACCATCCCCGCATATCATAAGGGGTTTTCCCAGCCGCAGCCTGACCTCCTCCATATTGCTCAAAAGGCCTCTTGGAATGGATTTCACAATACTACCGATATTAGGAGGCATAAAATCCAATATTTCATCTAAGAATGCTTTTTTGTTCATGTTTGTCCCCTCCTTTAATATATTTTTTACTTAGTAATAATATGACAAACATGCTTATAAAATAACGGACATTAAAAAACTCCCGAGTAAAAAATACTCGGGAGTTCCTGTTTTTTGCTTATCAGTCTTCGTCGCAGTCGCAACCGCAATGGCAATGCTCATGCAGTGACTCAATCACCTCATGACAATTTGGACATAATACTTCCTGACCGCTATCCAGCAAATCTTCGTCTAAGTAAACATATTCTTTGCAATGGGGACATTCTACTTCCACATAATCGTAATCATCGTAATCGTCATCGTCATCTTCAAATTCATCATCGTAGATTTCATCTTCCACATCTGATAAATCCTCATCAATTGCCTCCACGTATTGGTCTAAGTCTTCCTGATTCTCGTTTAACTCATTTATTGCATCGGCAAAATCTTCTAAAACATCAATAATATTAGCAATAACTTTTCCCTCTTTTGAATCTTCTTCAAGTCCCATGCCTTCCACCAAACCTCTTAGGTATGCAACTCTCTCATAAAGAAATTCCATTTAATTCATCTCCTATCCTTTTACTTTTATTATTCCACTAAAGTCTTTCCATATACTCCCCGGTCCTTGTGTCCACTCTGATTCTATCACCGGTATTTACAAACAACGGTACGGAAATAGCCACTCCGGTTTCTAACGTAGCAGGCTTTGTTGCACCTGATGCCGTATCCCCTTTAACCCCGGGTTCCGTATGTGTTACCTCCAATACCACGAAGTTCTCCGCCTCCACGGAAAAAGCTTCGCCTTTATAAAACTTTATTACAGCAGTATCATTAGGTTTTAGATACATTATTGCCTCTTCTACCTGAGATCTATTCAACGGTATCTGTTCATAGGATTCATTATCCATAAAGTAATATAATTCACCGTCATCATAGAGGTATTGCATTATCTTTCTTTCTATATGGGCTTTTGGAAACTTGTCCGCGGGGTTAAAGGATTTTTCTATAACAGCTCCTGTTATAATATTTCTTATTTTTGTCCTGACAAAAGCAGCGCCTTTCCCCGGCTTTACATGTTGGAAATCCACTATTACATAAATCTGACCTTCCATTTCAAAAGTATAGCCTTTTCTAAATTCACTTGCAGACAGCATATATAATTGTCCTCCTTATCACAATTATAATTCTATTAATTCTTTTGTAGATTTGCTTAAAACTATGGGACCGTCCTTCCCCACAACAATCAGGTCTTCTATACGGACCCCGCCAAAATCCGGAATATATATTCCCGGTTCATCGGTTACTACCATATTGACCTCTAATGGGGTTTCTCCGAGCTGAGATAACCTTGGCTCCTCATGAACTAAAAGACCCACGCCATGCCCCAATCCATGACCGAAATAATCCCCGTAGCCTGCATCACTTATAATATCACGGGCCACCTTGTCAACGTCTTTGCCCAATACTCCCGCTCTGATATGTAATAAAGCTTCTGACTGTGCTTCAAGCACTACATTATATATTTCTTTTTGTTTCCCATCGGCCTTACCGACAACAACTGTTCTTGTCATATCTGAACAATATCCATTATATACGCAACCATAGTCCAAGGTCAATAAATCCCCAGAATTAATTATTTTATCAGTAGGTGCACCATGGGGCAGTGAAGACCTGACTCCGGAAGCGACTATTGAGTCAAAAGACAGCTTGGAAGCACCGTTTCTTTTCATAAAAAACTCCAACTCCATAGCTATATCATTTTCTGTTATACCGGGTTTAATAAAGCCCAAAATATGTTCAAAGGCCTTATCGGCTATACCGGCTGCTTTTCCTATGTAGTCCAACTCTTCCTGGTCTTTTATTATCCTTATATTACCTTCATTTTTATCAAGAGGTATAAAATCTACATCCTCTATTTTATCCTTTAATTTATTAAAAAAATTAACCGTCATATACGAATCTTCATAAGCCAATTTTGTAATTTTATACTTCATTATCATTTGGGCTATATAATCTTCCACAGGGTTTTTATTTTCTAATATTTCAAAACCTTTGCACTGGGCTTCCGCTTGCTTAGTATACCTGAAATCCGTTACAAATCCAATTTCGTTGTCACTAATTATCACATAACCCGTTGAACCGGTAAATCCGCTTAAATACCTCCTGTTGGCCGGAGAATAGATAAAAACACCATCAACACCTAAATCCTTAATAATACTTCTGATTCTTTTAATTCTTGTTACCAAAAGACATCCTCCTTTTGTAAAACTCTTACTATATATTAACATAACGGAAATAGTATGAACAAGTATGTCAACTAAATTTGGCAATTAATATTTATATTTGTTAGCTACTTATATTTATATCGCAGCTTTCAATAAATACTAATCAGCTAATTCTCTGCTAATGCAATTACCAATCTTACTCTTTAGTAATTGAATTATTTATGATAAAATTTTTGTAGAATATTAGATTAAAGTGTTGCTTGTAAATATAACCTATAAGTTATATAATGTTATTAAAGGAGTAAAAGCATGTTAATAAATGATAAGTTAAAAAATCCTTGGGAAATTTTTACTGACACTGATGAGGAAACAAAACAAGAATTTGAATTATCTAATATACTTGTAGATATTGCTTGCAAGATTATTAATTATAGGTTAGATAACGGCATAACTCAAAAAGACTTGGCTGAGAAATTGAATATAACGCAGGCGATGGTTTCAAAATTAGAAAGTGGTGAATATAACCCTTCAGTAGAATTTCTTTTTAAAATCTCAAAAAAGTTAGATTGGAAATTTGAGTTAGTATTCGAAAAAAACCATATAAATAAATTATATATGAAATGAAAAAATATAAAGACAATTCCAAAGATGATGATATGTCCCATTAAAAAAGTGCCTATCCCGCCTACTTCTCTTTATATCCTTCAAATAGAGAACAGAGAACAGAATGCTTGGGGCACGCGAGGCTGCCTGCACTCCGCAAAAGCAAAAGGGACAAAAGCAAAAGGGACAGTCCCCGGTGCTTCCCAAAAGCAAAAGGGACAGTCCCCGGTGCTTCCTCAAAAGTTCCCTACCCCGCCTACTTCTCTTTGTATCCTTCAAATATGGTGTTTTTCAAAATTATCCTACCGGTATCGGGTACAACAGTGACCTCACAATACTTTTTTGAAATTTCATCAAACACGGATACAGTGCCGCCGGCACCGGCAGGTGAACCGCTATAGACAAAACTTATGGTATTGTAGTTAAAATTATTGTTGATTTTAAGACCCGGTTTTAAATCTATGGTTTTGAGAATCTTAGAGCCCTGTTTTACACGATAGAAATTTTTGTCAAAGGTAATCTTCAGACTTGCGTCACCCTCGGTCATTGTCAGATACTTTATCTCCCTCAAATTATCCCTTAGGGTTCTTGCATCCGCCAACATATAATAGTGATTTCTATCAATCTTCAAAACCGCCATGGAAAGCAGCAAGCTCATAAATCCGATTACAACAATCAATTCAACCACAGTTAGACCTTTATTGTTATTCTTAAGCATTTACAATTCCTCCGGTTTGTTTCTGAAACAAAATGCATCTTCCACGCAAATCCTATTATCTTCAAATAAAAAGTTTATTCTTATCACGATCCCTGCAGCATCGACAAATATAGTACCAGAAGGAAGGGGCTCTACCTCAATGAATTCGATATAATTTCCTATTTCAACACTGCCAGTGCCTGATAATCCTGTTTTATATAAGAGATTACAAGTGCCTAATACTGTTTTGTTGGTAAGATTAAACACATAACCTTCTTTTTTGTGTGATTCATTATTCCTAAAAATGATTTTATTTATTTTTACAGATTCACAGGTATGAATCTTATCTTTTTTGCTTTCATCCTGTAATAGATTAATTCCCTCCGCCTCAATGATTTTATCTTCAAGAAAAGACAGAATAAACAGCCCTTGCTGCTGAAGCTCCACCTTTTGGTCCAATTCACCGCATATCTTCATTGTACTGATAAAAATAGTGGCAGAAAGTCCTATTATATAACCAAAAAGAGTAACCGTGAGCAAAAGCTCAATAATGGTAAACCCCCCATTGCCCCTAAACCTCTTAGCCATTATGACTCTCTTTCCGGAATTGCCCAAACTTTCCTTTTTAGCAAATCTTCCGCTGTAATATAAGGCAGACCTATGCTATCACCGGGTAAAAGCACATCATATGTCGCCGAAACGGATCTTTCTATCTTGCCGTCTTTATAGGTTGATTTAATGTTTAATGTATAGCATCCGTATTTTTTACTGAAATTGGCTGTAATTGTAGAACAATGGGCTTCATTCATAGAGTAATTGTCCTTGTTCTCCAACAATGATTTTAAACTGACTTTTTTATCATAGCACCATGACTCACCTTTTATAATCCTAATAAATTCCTCATCTATATTGATTATCCAGCGTTGTTCCAGTTCTTCCCCCAAAAAATCTATAGCTGTGTCAAAAAAATCCAAGGTAATTGCATAAGCCTCATCCAAACCTGATTCAGCATAGTAAAACGTCTTTTTAACTTTGCTATGTATTTTTTTCATTTTAAAATCCATTACTACCGTTGATAACAAAGCCGTAGAAGTAACAATCAAGACTGCATTTACAATCAATATAAAAATAAGAACAGCACCTTTATTGTTACGCACTGTCTTCAAATTGCATCTCCTTATATTTAAAAATCTTATATCCTTCAATTTTTTCCAAGACCTCATCCTCTTTGATAACTTCTACGGTAATCTTATATAGGCGGCCATTATACTTTTCCACTTCTACAATATCCGATATTATTTTATAATCTTCAAATTCTGTAATGGTTTCACCCACATCCGGAAAAGGAGATGCTTTTATTTTTTCGAAAAGGCATTGTGCCGTCAAGGTTGCCTCGAATTGTTGTTTTGAATCTTTATAAGCTTTTATTATGGTGGTGTTCATGGAAAACAACGCCAAGCACATGATTCCCAATATGGAAATAGAGAATAGAATTTCTATTAATGTGAAGCCCGAAGAACTCAGTCTGTTCATTTTATGCCTCATCGTGTTTCTGCTTATTATTTTCCGGCAAAACCTAATGTGTTTTACCGACATTTATTATATTCACTATAGAACAGATAAATCCTTCCTATTTATACAATTTTATCGAATCTTGTTGGAAATAAGCAAAAGGGACAGTCCCCATTGCTTCTAAATAAGCACCGGGGACAGTCCCCATTGCTTCTATCGTATGGTTTTGATAGCTATGACAACCATATCATATGTTGGAATAGGTATGGCAACACTATGATTGAACTGATTTTTGATTAAAATAGTAAAGTACTTGTCTTCAAAATTGAAATTCAATTAGGGTTTTAATGCTGTAATCGGGACCACATAAACCCCATCATCCCTTAAATATGCAGCCTTGCATATTCCACAGACTATACACATAACCTTTGGTGGTTTTCCCCCATCATCTATTATTTTGTTCTTAATTCTTATTAAAGCATTAGCTGCTTCATCAATCTGATTACTACCAAGTTTTATTTCCATAGCAATCCAATCACCATTCTCCAGTTCCACAACAGAGTCAATCTCATCCCCATCATAATCTTGATAGTGATATAGCTTGGCATTAAAGGATTCTACATAGATCCTTAAATCTCTTTCGCAGAGGGCTTCAAATAGAAAGCCTAGTGTGTTCAAATCCTTAATGAGCATCTTAGGTGTTGCATTCAATAAGGCACAGGCTAATGAAGGGTCTACAAAGTGCCTCTTATCAAGCTTTTTCAGTCTTGTTGATGATCTTATATTTGAAGAGAAAGCTTTCTGATTCTCAATAAGGAACATTCTCTCGAAAAGAGTCAGATAGGTTGAGATGGTATCGCCATCCAACTCTTCCTCTTGGTGTTCACTAATATCGCGTCTTAGGGTACTCATTGAAACTGTGGTGCTTTCATTCCTAGCCAAGGACCTAAGGAGTAGATTCATCTTCCGAGTGTTCCTATTGATCCCTTCCAGCCTATAGATGTCATGGTTGATAGTGGCATTTAAATATTCTCTCGCAAGGACAGTGTAATCTGAAGCCTCTATATCTAAACTACCTGGCCATCCTCCTCTTATTATTAGTTTTATGATCCTGTCTAAACTTGCCTCATCAACCCCAATGTTCATGTAGTTCCCATTGCAAACAGCTTCGAAGGAAATCTGTCCAGATGAATCCTTAGACTCATATAAAGACATAGGCCTCATTCTTAAGGTGGAGATCCTTCCTGCACCACTGTGTAGTATTCCCTTCTGGGCAGGAGTAGCAGAGCCTGTCAATATAAACTGCCCCTTTCTACCTCTTTGGTCCACTTCAAATCTTACTGCATCCCATAGTTCAGGAACTTCTTGCCATTCGTCTATTAGCCTTGGCGAATCACCTTCCAATACCAGTTTGGGATCAATTTTTGCCAAGGATTTGTTTTGAAAATTTCCAGCAGGATCTCCTAGATAAATGCTGCTATTGCTGTGGATATTGGCTGTCCAGGTTTTCCCACACCATTTAGCACCTTCAATGCAAACAGCCCCAAATGTCCTTAAATGTCTCTCTACAGCTTTATCAATGATTCTTGGTAAATAATCTTGATTCCTCATTTTATTTCACCCCTACTACATTATATAGCTAATCGGTCATTTTTGCAATTCTTATTCGGTCATTTTATCTGTTTTCATTCGGTCACTTTTCTTGTTTCTATTCGGTCACTTTTCATAAATTATTCCCATTAAACTAAACATTGTTCTAATTTTTTTTCGATACTAAACCCTTTTTAGCTTTTTTATCCGGCGTTAAGATATATACTTCACGTAAGAAGCAAAGGGGACTGTCCCTTTTGCTTCCTTTTGTTATATTGTAGAAGCAATGAGGACTGTCCCTTTTGCTTCTACTTCACCAGCCAACCGTAATCCTGTCTACAATCTACAATATGGTCAACATACACTGTCTGATCTTTAATCTGATACAGAATTAAATACCATTTCTCAACGAACATCTTATGATATTTGTTCAACGGTATAAATTCTGTGTTGAGAAATGGAAATTGCTCCGGCATGATAGAAAGGGAACGAATAGCATCCATCAATTCATTCTTTGTCCTACGGGCAGCAATGGGGCTTTTCTTAGACAGAAAAAGAATATGACCCGCCAGCATCTGACGGGCACGGTCAGAAACAATCACCTTATATTTGGGGTTCTTTTCCATGTTCCACCTCATCTATAATGCTTTCTAAATATCTATCCAGTTCATCTGGCGTTACTCCGGTACGACCAGCCATTCGATCTTCCTCAACAGCTAATAATTCCTCGCGTAGCCTAAACATTTTTTCTCGGCGGGTAAATGTATCTATATCCATAACCACGAGATCCCCCACGCCGTTTTTAGTAAGATACACGGGCTCCCCTGAGGATTTGCACAAAGCTGCTATTTCATTATAGTTCTGTCTGATGCTTGCGGACGGTTTAATCTGCATGTTATCAACTCCTAATAGTAATATTCTAATCATATTATATATCCTTTATGCTATGAGATCAACCGATAACATGTGCGAAAAGCAAAAGGGACTGTCCCCCATGCTTATCTGTGCAAGCTACTCTATTATAATTCATAATTTTACTAATCTACTCTTGTCTTCCATAAAGCCATTGGATGATTCTTGATACGGGTCAAAATATCCTTATCCTCAAATAATAATTCAGGAACATATTCACCATCTTCAAATTTATCAATAAAGCTCTTCTCACTATTTGTGAGTGTCATCAAATTAACAATATATTCTTTTACAAGTTTTTTTGCTGATTCTAATTCAAAATCATCTTTATTTTTAATTACAGGAAGCAGTTCTCTTACTATCCTTTGTTTTGTAATTAAATCAATAATCGAAGTATCAAAAGTCTTATTTA
>CAZQHS010000002.1:0-46672 GCA_964593485.1 uncultured Clostridiaceae bacterium | reverse complement strand
ACTGTTTCATATTTCATTCTTCTCACCGCCTATAACATGATTTATAATTCCGGTCTTCGTTTTGAATGATTTGTACCTTTTTCGTAGGCATATGCCACCCTGATTATTTCAGGCTCGCCTAATTGTTTGCCTATTATCTGCATTCCTATAGGCAAGCCGCAGCCGGTAAAGCCGCAAGGTACAGACATAGCAGGAACTCCCGCAACATTTACAGGAACAGTACATAAGTCAGCCATATACATAGCCAATTCATTATTCGCTTTTTTTCCTATTTCAAATGCAGCCGTGGGATATGTAGGGGTTATCAGTAAATCATATTTCTTAAAGGCCTTATCAAAATCTTCTTTTACTAATCTTCTTACTCTAAGAGCCTTATCATAATAAGATTTATAATTATCACCTATCAAGGCATGGGTTCCAAAAAGAATTCTTTGTTTTACTTCTTTACCAAACCCTTGACTTCTGCTTTTTATGTACATATCGTCTAAGTCCTTATAATGATCTGCCTTAAACCCGTATCTGATACCGTCAAACCTTGCTAAACTTGAGCTTGCCTCTGATAAGGCAACGATATAATATATGGGTAAAGCATATTCGGAATATGGCAAATGGGTTTCCTCTATGTGAGCTCCCATGCTTTCTAACACTTTCAAAGCTTCTTTTATGGAATCCTTTACTTCATTGTCAATCCCATCTCCATAAAATTCTTTTGGAAGACCTATTTTTATATCTCTTATATCTTCTTTCAATGAGCTTTTAAAATCTTTATACTTTACGTTTAAAGTAGTTGAGTCTTTTTCATCATATCCGTATAAATGATTTAATACTATTGCACAATCTTCAACATCCTTTGTAAATATCCCCACCTGTTCAAGTGATGGTGCGTAAGCAACTGTACCATATCGGGAAACAGCACCATAGGTTGGCTTTAAGCCCACTACTCCACAAAAAGTTGCAGGCTGTCTTATTGAACCGCCGGTGTCCGAACCCAAAGCATAAAAAGCTTCCCCTGATGCCACGGCTGCAGCGGAGCCACCGCTGGAACCCCCGGGAACCATATCTAAATTCCACGGATTTCTTGTTAATTTATAGTAAGAACTTTCTGTAGAACTTCCCATGGCAAACTCATCCATATTAGTCTTACCTACCATTACAGCCCCGGCCTTAAGCAGCCTTTCGTAGGCTTCACCGTTGTAGGGAGGAACAAAGTTCTCCAGCATTTTTGAGCCGCAGGTAGTTTTTACACCCTTTGTACAAATGTTATCCTTGACTGCCATGGGTATACCTGCCAAATCGCTTATATCTTCGCTTTTTGCCACTTTTTTATCAATCTCTTCAGCTTCTCTATAAGCCTTTTCTTTAGATAAGGTTATATATGAATTCACTTTATTTTCTATATCATCAATTCTGCCAAATATGCTATCCAATAGTTCTTTTGAGCTGATTTCTTTTTTCAATATTTTTTTGTGTGCTTCACCAAGGGTTAAGTCATATAAATTCACAAAGTCCACCTTCCTTTGCATTATTCAATTATTTTGTTCACTTTTATACAACCGTACATTTTTTCAGACGCATTGTATAAAACTACGTCCCTATCAAGAGAGGGTTTTACTATGTCTTCTCTCGTTACATTAATTGTCCCATTAACATTAACCAAGGGCTCTATATTATCCGTATCAATCTTTGCCAGTTTTTCGGCATACCCGCAGTAACTCTTAAGTTTTTCCATTATTCCATCATATTCTTTTTCGTCAAACTCAAGTTTTACCAATGAACACAGATAATCTACATAAGTTCTATCCACCTCTTCACCACCTTCCAATCCATTCTTTAAAGGTTTCTTCATCAATTACTTCTATTCCTATTTCATTTGCTTTTTGAAGCTTTGATCCTGCATCTGCTCCCGCTAAAACATAATCTGTTTTTTTACTGACACTGCCCGAAACCTTTCCTCCAAAACTTTCTATTATTTCTTTTGCACCATCCCGCTTAAAATCTAATAAAGTTCCTGTAAGAACAAAAGTTTTCCCTAAAAATTGTTCCTTTCCAATTATCTCCTTTTCCTCTGCCGTCATGTTTATACCTAAACTTTTTAGTTTTTCTATAAGCCTGACATTGCGCTCTTCTTTAAAAAAGGAAACAACGCTTCGTGCCATCTTATCTCCTATTTCATTTACTTTTATTAAATCTTCATAGGTTGCCTCTATGAGTCTATCCATATTGCCAAAAGCACCTGCTAAAAGTTTTGATGCCCTTTGACCAATCATTCTTATTCCCAAAGCAAATATAAGTCTATCAAGAGGATTTTGTTTTGTGCCCTCAATAGCCTTAAGCATATTGTCTACAGATTTTTCTCCCATTCTTTCTATTTTTATTAAATCTTCTCTTTTATTCTTAAGAAGATACAAGTCTCCTGCATCATCAATAAAGTGATTATCTAAAAGCATAGTAATTATTTGAGGCCCCAAACCATCTATATTCATGGCATCCCTCGATGCGAAATGGAATAAAGCCCGTCGGAGTTGTGCAGGACATGAATTGTTTGTACATCTGACAGCTGCTTCTCCCTGCAATCGCACGGCATCAGCACCGCAAACAGGGCATTGCTTTGGCATTACAAAAAATTCTTCCGAACCATCTCTTTTTTCAATTACCGTTTCAACTATCTCCGGTATCACATCTCCTGCTTTTTGAAGTATTACTGTATCGCCGATTCTTATATCCTTTTCCCTTATATTATCTTCATTATGTAATGTTGCCCTTCCCACCACGGAACCAGCTATTCTGACAGGTTCAAGTATTGCTGTGGGAGTGAGCACACCGGTTCTTCCCACTTGAACTATAATATCAGTCACAAGGGTTTCCTTTTTTTCAGGCGGGAATTTATATGCCACAGACCATCTGGGAGCTTTTACGGTACTCCCCAAAACGTCACGCTGGTGAAGACTGTTTACCTTAATAACCAATCCGTCTATTTCGAAAGGCAGTTCCCCTCTCTTGTCCGCCCAAACCTTGCACTGTTCCCAAACATCCTGCCGGTTTTCACATATTATCAAATATGGGCTTATTTTAAAACCCACTTTTTTTAAATATTCCATAGACTCTAAATGTGTTATAAATTGACTTTTCTCCGGGTTTTCCATACTAAAAACAAAAATATCCAAAGGCCTTTTGGATGTGATGCTTGAATCCAACTGTCTTAAGGAGCCGGCTGCTGCATTCCTCGGATTAGCGAAAATAGGCTCCTCTGTTTCTTCCCTTTGAATATTCAGTTTTTCAAAATTTTCCTTGGATATAAACACTTCTCCCCTGACCTCAATGTCAACAGGTTCACTCAACCTTAAAGGAATTGACCTGACTGTTTTTAAATTACCGGTAATATCCTCACCTTTAATACCATCCCCTCTTGTCGCCCCTCTCACTAACAATCCTTTTTCATAATTCAAAACAACAGTTAAACCATCTATTTTTAATTCCACAATGTATTCTACATTATCGTATCCCAAAAGTTTTTTAATCCTACTGTCAAAGTTACTTATATCTCCTTCATCAAACACATTTCCTAAACTCAGTTTCGGGGTACTATGTGTCACTTCTTTAAAACCTGCCAATACGGCTCCGCCAACTTTTTGTGTTGGCGAGTCAGGATATTTGTACTGGGGATAGGTTTCTTCTAAGCTTATTAATTCTTTCATAGATAAATCATACTCATAATCACTTATTTTTGGATTATCCAGGACATAGTATTGATAGTTATGATAATTAATAAAGTCTATTAGTTCTTTTATTCTTTTTTCAACATCCATAAAAACACCTCTCAATCAAACCCTCATCAAAAGTTCTTCGGGTATTTCATTTAAAAATCTTGATTCCATAGTATAAGAAGTATTCCCATATAAGGTCCTTTGCAATGCGGAAGTTAAATAGAGTTTTTGCTTGGCTCTTGTAATACCTACATACATGAGTCTCCGTTCTTCTTCTATACGATTACCTTCCAAAATAGATCTTATACCGGGGAAAAGTCCTTCCTCCATGCCGCTTATAAAAACAACGGGAAATTCCAAACCTTTTGCACTATGTAAAGTCATAAGGGTTATTCCTTCTCTTGACTCATCCAAACCATCTATATCAGACATGAGAGCCATGTTTTCTAAAAAACTTGTTAGGGACTTATCTTCATTTTTATCTTCATACTCAATGGCAGCCGTTATTAACTCTTTTATATTCTCAGCTCTTCCCTTATCCTCTTCATTTCCCCTTTCAAGTTCCTCTAAGTATCCGCTTTTTCCTATTACTTCTTCTATAACTACAGATATATCTTCTTTTTCAGCTGTTGTCATCAGCTCAGCGATAAGTCTGATAAGATCTTTTATTTTACCTTTTACTTTTTTGCCTATTCCCTTAACATTTTCCACCGAAAGTAAGGCCCCGTAAAGAGAATCATTGTTTTCCCGTGCGTATTTATCCAGCGCTTCTAAAGTGACTTTGCCTATACCTCTTTTGGGTATGTTTATAATTCTTTTTAAGCTGACATCACTTTCGGGATTTTGCAAAACCCTTAGATAGGCAATAACATCTTTTATTTCTTTTCTATCATAAAATCGATGAGCACCTACTATTTTATAAGGTATTCCGTTGGCAATACAGAGCTCCTCAAATATTCTGGATTGTGCATTCGTCCTATACAAAACAGCGAAATTATTTAAGTTTTCATAGGACTTACTTATCTCTTCCATTATAAAGGATGCTTCTTCTTTTTCATTATAACCTTGATAATATATTATAGGTGACCCTTCTAATCTATCCGTCCATAAATGTTTTTTCTTTCTGCCATAATTGTTAACAATAACACTATTAGCAGCATCTAAGATATTTTGGGTAGAGCGATAGTTTTTTTCCAATTTTATAACTTTTGCATTAGGAAAATCCTTTTCAAAGTTAAGTATATTTCGTATATCGGCACCTCTCCATTCGTATATGGATTGGTCATCATCACCTACAACACAAAGATTACCATGATCCTTTGATAATAAGTTCACTAATTTATATTGACAATTGTTTGTATCCTGATATTCATCCACCATTATATATTTAAATTTTTGTTGATACTTCCTCAAAATATTTTCATTACTTTCAAGCAAGGCAACCGTGTTAAACAAAATATCATCAAAGTCCATGGCATTATCGGATTTTAATTTCTTTTGATATAAGGTGTATATATTACTTATTTTATTTAATCTAAAATCATTGCCATATTTATCTGCAAACCTTATAGGACTTAATAATTGATCCTTGGCATTTGAAATCTTTGAAAGCATTTCTCTTGGGGGAAAGTTCTTTTCATTATAGTTTAATTCTTTAAGGCATTCTTTTACTATTTTTTCTTGGTCATAACTATCATATATTATAAAATTCTTTTTGTATCCCATTAAAAAGTCAGTTTCTATACGAAGTATCCTGGCACAAGCAGAGTGAAAAGTAGATATCCACATATCACAAGGTTTTTTTAACAAGCTCATGGCACGTTCTTTCATCTCATTTGCAGCTTTATTTGTAAAAGTTATAGCCAATATATTTGAGGGGTAAACCCCTTTTTCTTCTATCAAATATGCTATTCTATAAGTCAAAACTCTGGTTTTCCCCGAACCGGCACCGGCAAAAATCAAAACAGGACCTTCTGTATTTAATACCGCCTCTTTCTGTTCATTATTAAGATTGTCCAAAAACTTTTTCATCATATCCTCCAATAAATTCTTTATTCCACTTCCTTAATATTATATTAAACATGTCTTTTATTCAACAAAAACACACCCGATTACATAACTGTGCAAAGGTTCAGGTTGCTTTCACACAATAGCTTATTCATAATAGCAGATTATTGTATTTGACGCGATTGCTGAGTAACAAGATTCAGTTACTGTTCACACGGCTTAGGTATCTGACTTTAATTTAAATTTTCTTAATTATGGCGATTACTAACGAAAAGATAATCAATAAGCCACCGAAAAGACCTCCGGCAAGAATAGTTTCTTTTAAAATGAAAAATGCTAATATAGAGGTAAACAAGGGCTCACCCAAAAGTAAAATCCCTACACTTTCGGTGCTTGCGACTTTTTGTGCTCTTGTTTGAAAAAGAGTAGACATGCCTGTACACAAAACTCCTATTAATAATATGGTAGGCCATATATTCTTTAACGATTCAAAATTAAAGTCTTCAAATAAAAGCAAGGCTGTAGCACTGCATACACTTACGACAAAAAGTTGTATAAAAGTAAGCAAAATCTCATCAAAGCCTTTGCCCATTCTATCCATAACTATAATATAAAATGAGTAAAAAAAAGCACTCAAAATAGCAAAAGTATCCCCGATATTAAAACCTGCTCCGTCCATCCCTGAAATAAGTCTTAATCCCACCAAAGAGAAAAACACGCTGACAAAAGTCCATTTGGATATAATTTTTCTTTTTATGATTATTTCTAAAAGAGGAACAAATAATACCGAAAGAGATACTAAAAAAGAAGATTTTGAGGCAGAGGTATATTTTAAACATATAACCCCAAACGAGTAAGCGATGAACACAATGATTCCTAACGGAATGCCGGCTTTTAGAATTTCTTTGTTAATTTGTCTAACTGCCTTTGGTTTAATGGCAAAAATAAAAATGGCGGCAATAGAAAACCTGCCCATCATTAAATGAAATGGTGCCACATTTTCTATGTTCATCTTTAAAAGTACTGCACTAATCCCCCATGCAAGGGCAGTGCCTAATATTTCAAGATATGCCTTTGCTTTTTTAAGCTCCAAAGCGTTAGTCTCTAATTCCAAACTATTCAGCCCCCCGTTAAATAAATGCACAAGAATTATTATAACAAAGGAGCTGATTTTAAACAATACAGAGAATGCTTAGTTCATCCTCCCATTTCCTTCAACTCTTATTACATTGCATACTTTTCTTACTACATCTAATGCCTTAATGGATTCTATAGCTTTATTAAGACTGTTTTTATTTACCATTGATGTAATTAATACTATTTCCGCATTATCTCCCTGAGCCCTTTTTTGCAAAACTGATTCCAAACTCACCTCAAAGTTTCCAAAAACACCTGCAATTTTAGCAAAAACTCCGGGCTTATTTATTACATCCATTCTAATATAATAACATGAATGTACTTCTGTCATAAATTCCTTATTTCCATTGCAACTGCAATTAAATTTAATTTTATTTTCCAAGGCCAATTGCCCGGCAATTTCAATGATGTCTGAAACCACGGAATTCCCTGTAGGCATTTGCCCTGCACCGGGTCCATAAAACATTAGTTCTCCTACAGACTCTGAGTTTACAAATACTGCATTATTTACACCACTTACCGTGGCCATGGGATGTGACACAGGCAGCATCATGGGACTGACTCCAACTTCCACCTCGCCGTCTACTTCCCGGGCCATACCTATTAGCTTGATGACCCAACCCAGATCTTTACCATATTCTATATCTCTCTTATTTATATTTGATATGCCTTCACGGCTAACCTTGTTTATATCAACATTCATATGAAAGCCAATGGAAGCTAAAATCGCCATCTTGTACGCTGCATCGTAACCTTCAACATCTGCCGTAGGATCTGTCTCCGCATAACCATGGGACTTGGCCTCCTCCAGTGCCTGTGTATATTCACTACCCTCTTGGGCCATTTTTGTTAAAATATAATTTGTGGTGCCATTGACTATTCCCATAATTCTATTTATTTTATCCGTATTCAGTGTCCTTCTAAAAGCCTTTATAACAGGTACGCCGCCGCATACGCTGGCTTCAAACTCAACAGCAAGGTTTTTTTTACCGGCAATTTGAAAAATAACATCACTCTTTTTTGCCAACAACTCTTTGTTGGCTGTAACTATATGTTTTCCGTTATTTAATGCTTTCTCAATATACGAAAAGGCAGGTTCTACTCCACCCATTAACTCTACAACAATATCTATATTCGGATTTTCCAAAATATCATCAGCGTTTGTAGTCAGTAATTCCTCAGGTACATATACATCTCTTTTTTTAGATAAGTCCTTTACAAGTATTTTTTCTACGATTAAGGATGCACCTAATTGCTTTTTCAAAGCATCTTCATTTTTTTTCAATATCTTATACGTCCCTGTACCAACAGTTCCAAAACCCATTATCCCTATTTTTATTTCATCTTTTGCCATTTTTTAACCCCCATTATGTTTTGTTATTTACTTTTTTCTATATATGTTCGCCGTGAGCATACAAGAGTACTTCTACAATAAACATTCTATCAGTTTCAATGAAGGTTTTCAATACTTGTTTTTATAAACGCTGCGGAGAGTCTTCTGCGTTACTGTTCACGCTACAGCTTACCCATAATTGCAGATTATTGTATTTGATACGATTGCTGAGTTACAAGGCTAAAGTTCTGTAAGCTCAACCTTAAGCCACTCCACAACGCAAGCTCTATCAAATACCAATATTTCTGGCATTTGAAGCGTTAAGTAAACAACGTGTGAACTGTAACCCGTCCGCCCCCGCTACTGTATACAATAGGTATTTGCTGTTACCGTATTGAATCTAAAAAATTTAGGCTGTCTCTATAAGAAACAGCCCTTTTTTAATAATTATTTTTTACTGTAGTCGTAAAATCCTTTCCCGGTTTTTCTCCCCAGGAGATTACCCCTCACCATTTTCCTCAAAAGCGGATGAGCCCTATACTTTGAATCGCCAAATTCGCTATACAGAACATCCATAATAGCCAGGCAAACATCGTTTCCTACCAAATCTCCTAAAGCCAAGGGCCCGATAGGGTGGTTTGCCCCCAACTTCATTGCCTCATCAATGTCCTCCGCTTTTGCTACACCGTCAGCCAAAATTCCCACAGCTTCGTTTATCATAGGTACGAGAATTCTATTCACTACAAATCCAGGAGCTTCTTCAACCTCTACGGGTGTTTTGCCCAACATTTCAGCTATTTCAAAGACTTTATCCCTTGTCTTTTGGGAAGTAGCAATTCCTTTTATAACCTCTACCAATTTCATAACAGGTACCGGATTGAAAAAATGCATACCTATAACTTTTTCCGGTCTGGATGTCGCACTTGCCACCTCAGTGATAGAAAGAGACGAAGTATTCGTAGATAAGATTGCATCTTCCTTGCATATTTTATCAAGCTCTCTAAATAGTTCTTTTTTAAGACTCATCTCCTCTACAGCAGCTTCTATAACAATATCGGCATCCTTTGCAGCTTCCAATTCTTGTGCAGATTTTATATTTCCTAATATACGTGCTCTTTCTTCCTCAGTGATTTTACCTCTTGAAACTTGCCTATCCAGTCCCTTTTCGATAATTTTCATGCCTTTTCCGGGGGTTCTTTCCCTCATGGTAACCTCGATACCGGCTTGTGCAAAGACTTGCACTATACCAGTTCCCATGGTCCCGGAACCTAATACAAATACCTTCATTTTATACCTCCATTCTTTTTTATCTTAATAGTTTTTTAAGCTTGTATATAGAACTTTGCGATTATTATAAAATTATATGTAGAGTAAAATATCATTTACTGAACTCACTTTGGCTTATCCATAAAAGCAGATTATTGTATTCGACACGATTGCTGAGTTACAAGGATGATGATCTGTAACAAACATCTTTATATAATCTTACTTATTCTTAAAGTCGGCTTTACGTTTTTCTAAAAATGCGGACATACCTTCTGCCTGATCGTCATTGGCAAAACATAAAGCGAATAACTCAGATTCCATTGCATCACCTGTGTCCATGTTTGTTTCTATGCCTTTATTTATTGCGGATTTGGCATATTTAACAGCTATCTGTCCTTTTGAAGCAATAGTTTTTGCCATCTCAAGGGTCTTAGGCATAAGTTCATCTTGTGGTACAACGTGATTTACCAATCCAATTTTTTCGGCTTCTTCGACTCCTATCACTCCACCAGTAAATATTAATTCTTTTGCTTTCTTTATGCCTACTATCCTACTTAGCCTCTGAGTACCGGCGAATCCGGGTGTAATGCCCAAGCCTACTTCAGGCTGCCCAAATTTTGCCTTTTCTCCCGCCAAAATTATATCGCAACACATAGCCAGTTCACAGCCGCCACCCAGTGCAAATCCATTTACCGCCGCAATTACCACCTTATCCATCAATTCTATTCTTCTAAAAATGCTTGAACCGAATATAGCAAAATCTCTGGCTTCCCCCACAGACATTTTACTCATTTCCCCAATGTCAGCACCAGCTACAAAGGCCTTTCCTTCCCCCGTGATAATAACAACAAATATGTCATCATCTTTTTCTAAACTTTTTACCGCCAAGTCTAATTCTTTAAGTGTCTCCATATTTAATGCATTCAATGCCTTTGGGCGGTTCACGGTAAGTATGGCAACACCGTCATCTTTTGTAATTAAAAGATTATTTAAGACCAATTAATTTAACCTCCTAACTTTATTTAAATTATTTTCAGATTGAAAAGTATATTCATTGCAAATGATTTGTGTCACTACTTAGTCTTTCGACTTTCCCACAATATTTCCTTTAAAATAAAAGCATTTCATATATAATGTTTCTTATCTAATGGGCCTTATCAGATAAAATGGCTTCAAACTTGCATGCCAACTGGCAAACGCCGCAAGAAGTGCATTTTTCATAATTTATCACTGCTTTGCCCTCCACCATTTTTATTGCACCGAAAGGACAAGCTTTCATACAAAATCTGCAACCTCTGCATTTCTCATCAACGATACTTATTTTCATGCTAAATCACTTCCTTTATGCCAAACACATTATTTTTGTACATAAAGACATTTATACTATAAATCTTGCAAAAAATATGCCATATCTTTCTACCTAATCATCTATTAAAAAAAATCATGTATCTGATTCACATAAAAGCATGGACAACCGCGGCCATGCCTATTATAAGCAAGACAAATATATTGAAAGTTAAATAATTTCCATTGATTTTTGAAATTAAAATTAATAAAAAAGAAGTTAATGCCAAAAAACCGGCACCAACTCCTTAGATAAATTGTTTTTTTACATCTTTGCAATGTCTTTTCGATTGTAACAACCTTCAAAGCTTATCTTTTTTATATCCTTATAAACATTTCCTCTTGCTTCGGCAATGGAATTTCCTAAAGCCGATATGACCAGAACCCTTCCCCCGTTGGTAAGAGTTTTGCTATCTTCATATTTGGTTCCGGCATGAAATACTATGCTATCTGCTACTTTATTTAATTCTTTTATTTCATAGCCTTTTTTATAATTGCCCGGATATCCTGAAGATGCCATTACAACACAAACCGCCGCTTCATCTTTCCATTTGATATTTTCTTCTTCCAATCTTTCATCTATTACGGCTTCCATTATATCCAACAGGTCGCTTTCTAAACGAAGCAATACTACTTCAGCTTCGGGGTCACCAAAACGACAATTATATTCAATCACTTTGGGGCCTTTTTCCGTCAACATCAAACCGAAATATAAAACACCTTTATATGGTCTGTTTTCTTCTCTCATTGCATTAATGGTAGGCATTATGATTGTCTCCATTATTTCATGAGACATTTCTGTTTTATAATGCAAAGCCGGGGATACAGCCCCCATACCTCCTGTATTTAAACCCTGGTCACCGTCAAAAATTCGTTTATAATCCTGGGCACTAACCATAGGCAGGGCGGTTTTTCCATCAGTAAAAGCTAATATAGTGACTTCCTTGCCACTGAGAAACTCTTCTATAACAACTGTATTTCCTGCTTCTCCAAACTGTTTTTCTTCCATTATCGAATCTATAGCCTTAATTCCCGAATCCAAGTCTTCGATAATTATTACCCCTTTTCCTGCCGCCAATCCATCTGCTTTTATAACTAAAGGGAAACCGAATTTTTCCAAGCTTGCCTTTGCCTCAGCAGGATTATCATAAATCCCGTAAGACGCAGTAGGTATATTATATTTTTTCATTAATTCTTTTGAAAAAGCTTTGCTACTTTCTAAAATAGCGGCGTTCTGCCTTGGTCCGAATACTTTCAGCCCTTTTTCTTCAAAATAATCTGTAATTCCCAAACTTAGCGGTACCTCGGGTCCAATTATAGTAAGGTCAATTTTCTTTTTCAATGCGAATTCACAAAGGCCTTCTATATCATCCGCCTTTATATCAACACATTCAGCCATCTGCCTTATACCGCCGTTGCCGGGTGCACAAAATATTTCGTTTATTTTCATGCTTTGAGACAGTTTCCAAATTAATGCGTGTTCACGGCCGCCGCTTCCAACTACTAAAACTTTCAATGTTACTCCCCTCTCCTTAATGTTTAAAGTGCCTCATACCTGTAAATATCATTGATATTCCCTTTTCATTGCACATTTTTATGGATTCATCATCTTTTAAAGAGCCACCGGGCTGGATAATGGCCCTTATTCCGGCGTTAGCGGCTACAGTTACGACATCCGGAAAGGGGAAGAAAGCATCCGATGCCATAACCGCGCCTTTTGACTGTTGTCCAGCCCTGTCTATACTCATCTGGGCAGACCAAATCCTATTTGTCTGACCTGGACCTATTCCTAAGGTTTTGCCATCCTTGGCTATTACAATCGCATTTGACTTAACATGCTTTACTACCTTCCAGGCAAAATATAAATCTTTGTATTCTTTTTCACTTGGTTTTGTATCTGTAACATAGTTTATGTCATCCTCATCAAAGTCCTTGTAATCGGAATCCTGCACCAATAAACCTCCGAATACTTTTTTTAGTTCTACATCTGCCTGAGGTTTGAAAGACAATTCATCTAATTTCAACACCCGGAGATTTTTTTTCTCTTTTAATATTTTTAAAGCTTCTTGGGTATAATCCGGTGCAATTATTATTTCTAAGAATATTTTTGCCATTTCAGCTGCCGCTCTGTCATCCACTGTTCTATTTACCGCCACGATACCGCCGAATATAGATACAGGGTCTCCTTCATAAGCCTTAATATAGGCATCATAAATATCCGTTCCCAATCCTACGCCACAAGGATTGGCATGCTTCACTGCAACGCATGCCGGTTCTTCGAATTCTTTTAAAAGCTCCAAGGCTCCATTGGCATCGTTTATATTGTTAAAAGACAGTTCTTTACCATTTAATTGAACTGCATTATGTAAAGCTCCTTTTGTTTTGCATGATTCTTTGTAAAATGCGGCACTTTGATGAGGGTTTTCACCATATCTTAGATCCTGGACTTTTTCATAGGTATATGTCAATAAATTGGGATACTTGGGCAACCCTGCTTCTTTCCACAAATAATCCGCTATTAATGCATCATAATGTGCAGTATGACTAAATACCTTTGCCGCCAGTTCTAATCTCGTTTTTTCTGATACCTCTCCTTTGTTTTTCAGTTCGCTAATGACTTTTTCATAATCTGAAGGATCTGTTATGACCGTAACATATTTATTGTTTTTTGCTGCAGCCCTCAACATAGATGGGCCGCCTATATCTATGTTTTCAATGGCTGATTTTAAAGTACAATCTTCCCTTTCAATGGTTTCCTTAAAAGGGTAAAGGTTCACTATAACTAAATCAATGGTTTCTATTTTTAACTCTCTTAAGGTTTCCATATGTATGGCATTGTCTCTAATAGCCAGCAATCCCCCATGTATTTTTGGATGCAGGGTTTTTACCCTTCCGTCCAAACATTCGGGGAATCCGGTGATATCGGTTATAGGAATAATATTAAGCCTCGCTTCGGACAATACCTTTGCCGTTCCTCCCGTTGAAATAATTTCTATTCCAAGTTCATCAAGCTTTTTTGCAAATTCAACTATTCCTGTTTTATCTGAAACGCTAATGAGAGCCCGCTTTATCATAAATATCACTTTCCTTTCGTATAAGTGCTTTGTTTAACCTTCCTACCTTCTATAGTTAATTTGCCGTCACAGTACAGTTTCACTGCCTTGGGCAAAATTTTATGCTCAACTTGTAAAACCCTTGCTGCCAATATTTCCGGAGTATCATCTTCCATAACCGGCACTGCTTCTTGCAAAATTATTGGTCCTGTATCGGCTTTTTCATCGACAAAATGGACGGTAGCACCGGTTACTTTTACACCGTAATCAAGTGCTGCCTTATGCACCTTTTCTCCGTAATATCCTTCTCCACAAAATGACGGTATAAGTGCAGGGTGAACATTTATTATCTTTTCATTAAATCTTTCAACAAAATCCTTAGATAATATGGTTAAAAATCCGGCCAAAACAATCAACTCTACTTTATAGTCTATAAGCATATTAATAAGAGCATCAAAAAACTCTTTTTTGTTCACATAATCTTTTCTATTGACAATAATACCATCAATCTTATGTTTTTTGGCTCTCTCTATACCATAGGCATTAATTCTGTCTGAAATAACGACGGCAATTTCTCCATTTACGTTGCCGTCCTCCATCGCATCTATAAGAGCCTGCAAATTAGTACCCCCGCCGGAGATTAAAACTCCGATTTTTACCTTTTGCAAAGCTCCAAACCTCCTTCACCGACAATTACATCACCTATAATATACGCTTTTTCATCCATATTTTTTAGAGAATTTAATATATCGCCGGCAACTGATTCCCTAACAATTATTACAAGACCTATTCCCATATTGAAGGTATTAAAAAGCACCTGTTCTTCAATCTTTCCTAATTCACCCATCAATCCGAATATAGGAGGTATAGGCCAGCTTCCTAATTCTATTCTGCCCTTTAATCCCTTTGGTATAGTTCTCGGTATGTTTTCTATAAAGCCTCCCCCGGTGATATGAGCAATTCCATTTATTTCATACTGTTTCAAAAGTCCTAACACAGTCTTTACATAAATACGGGTAGGGGTTAAAAGCTCCTCCCCCAAGGTTTTAGAAAGTACCGGAAATCTTGAGTCAACCTTATAATTATTCATTTCAAAAAAAAGCTTCCTGACCAATGAATAACCATTGCTATGTATTCCCGAAGAGGGCAAACCGATTATTATGTCACCCTCTGTAACGCTGCTGCCATTAATCACCTTTTCTTCATCAACCATTCCTAGGGCAAATCCGGCCAAATCATATTCTTCATCTTTGTAAAACCCGGGCATCTCGGCAGTTTCCCCGCCTATTAAAGCACAGGATGCCTCAACGCACCCATCACATATGCCTTTTACAATATCGGCAGCCTTTTTGGGATTCAGCTTACCGGTGCCTATGTAATCCAAGAAAAATAACGGTTTTGCTCCATGGCATACTATATCATTGACACACATAGCTACACAATCTATACCTATGGTATCATGTTTATCCATCATAAATGCAATCTGAAGTTTTGTACCTACACCATCGGTACCTGACACTAATACAGGGTTACTGTAATCCTTCAAGTCCGGTTTAAAAAACCCTCCAAAGCTACCCAAGTTCCCCATCACACCCGGTATCTCGGTTCTTTTTACATGTTCTTTCATCAGCTTAACAGCTCTGTAACCGGCTTCAACATCTACGCCCGAACTTTTATAGGTTAACTTATCATCCATCTTTATGTACCTCATTTCCTACAACACAGGGGGACGGTTCTTCTGTGTCGTTTTATGACACAGAAGAACCGTCCCCCTGTGTCTTATATATCCATAGGGTAGTCACCTGAAAAACATGCCGTGCAAAAGCCTTCGCCTTTGCTGCCTACGGACTCCAAAAGCCCTTCCAAACTCAGATAGCCTAAACTATCAGCATCTATAAAATCTTTTATTTTTTCAACGTATTTAACTGATCCCGCCAATTCCTTTTTTGACGGTGTATCTATGCCGAAATAACAAGGGTTCATTACAGGCGGTGAGCTCACTCTTACGTGAACCTCAATAGCCCCCGCTTCCCGCAGCCCTTTAATAATCTTTTTGCTGGTAGTCCCTCTGACAATACTGTCATCTACCATTACAACTCTTTTGCCTTTTATATACTCTTTCAACGGATTTAGCTTAAGTTTCACCCCTAATTCCCTCATAGCTTGGGTTGGTTGTATAAAAGATCTCCCTACATATCTGTTCTTAATCAATCCTATAGAGTAAGGTATCCCCGACTTGTTTGCATAACCGATACCGGCGGGAGTTCCCGAGTCCGGCACTGATATTACAATATCCGCTTTTGCAGGTTGCTCCACGGCAAGTATACGTCCTGCCTTTTCCCTGGATTTATATATACCTATATTATCCATTATGCTGTCCGGTCTTGCGAAGTATAAATATTCAAATATACAAGATTTTTTAGGGATATTTATATTTCCCGGGATACTTTTTATACCTTTTTCATCAATAATTACAATTTCCCCCGGTTTTATATCTCTGATTAATTCCCCGCCAATGGTATCTATAGCACAACTTTCGGAAGCCAATATATAACCGCTGTCAAACCTGCCCAGAACCAAAGGTCTCATACCTAAGGGGTCTCTTACACCTATCAATTTATCCTTTGTCATAATGGCCAATGCATAGGAGCCCTTTATTACTTTTACTGTTTCTAAAATAGCATTTATTATATCACCTTTATAGTATTTCGCTATTAAAGCGGCTATCACTTCACTATCTATGGAAGTACTGAAAATCATGCCTTGATCTTCCATCTGTTCCCTTATTTCAAAGGCATTAATTAATCTTCCGTCATGGGATAAGGCCAAATTACCATTCTTATATTTAACCATAAGAGGCTGGGCATTGGATGAAAAGCTTTGGCCGGAAGTTGAATATCTCACATGGCCTAAAACCATATCACCTTTCAATAGATTCAGTATCTTCTCATCAAAAACTTCACTGACCAAACCCATTTCTTTATAACAAGTGATTATTCCTTCATTATTTATAGCAATTCCTGCACTTTGCTGCCCTCTATGCTGGAGTGCAATAAGTCCATAATAGGCATCAGCCGCTGAATTTATATTCCCTTTATCAAAAATTCCTACAATCCCGCCCATTTGTATATCTCCTTATGTTATAAATCCGTAGAATATTAGCTTTACAAATTCTCGTTTCTTATTTTTTCATCTTTTTTAAAAACATTATCCTGCATATTCTTCCTATGAAACTTTAATGCGTCTTTAAGATAGTCATGCTTAATAGAGAGTATTTCAATTGCAAGAAGAGCGGCGTTTTGTGCACTATCAATTCCTACAGTAGCAACAGGTATTCCCGGCGGCATCTGAACAATTGAAAGGAGTGCATCCATACCATCAAGTGCGGAAGACTTAATAGGGATGCCAATTACCGGGAGTGTTGTATAAGCTGCTATAACACCGGGAAGATGTGCTGCTTTGCCTGCTGCTGCAATTATTACCTCGAAGCCGGCTTCTTCCGCTCCTTTGGCATATTTCGCCGTTGCCTCCGGTGTTCTATGTGCAGATAAAATCCTGACTTCATAACCAACTTCAAATTCCTTTAAAGTATCTATCGCTTTTGATACAACGGATAAATCCGAATCACTTCCCATTATTACCGCTACCTTGGGCTTCTTGACTGTCATAAGATCACCCTTTCATAACAACAATTCTTTTTTATATTATACCCTAACAAACAAAAAGACAGGCGGTGAAACCTGTCCATAATATAAAATGGATTGTATTTCACTCATAGTCAAACAATTTACGGTTGCTTGGTAGAAACTTTCGGACCCTATTCCCGATATTATATGAGTAATACATTTTTCGATATTTATAGATTTATGGTAACATAAGGTGCATTATATCGTCAACATGGATTTTACGCCTCAAAGCTTCCGGATTACCTATATTTTAAAATAGTCAACACCGGCTTTAAAAATGTCTTGTTCTTTGTTTCCTGCAATATTAATCCCAATATACTTACCTTTTCTTTCAGAATGTCCCATCTTGCCTAAAACTCTACCGTCAGGACTTGTTATCGCCTCTATTGCTTTATAGGAGCCATTGGGATTGCAGTGCATATACTGAGCTGCTATCTGTCCTTTTTCCTCTAATTCGCTAATCATATCGTCGCCGGCTACAAATCTCCCTTCCCTATGGGATATAGGCAAAACATAAGTATCTCCTACTTCAAATCTGGAAAACCAAGGTGATAAGACTGAAGTAATTTTAGTTGTTACCATAGTAGATATATGCCTTCCATTATTATTCACAGTTAGAGAGGCACCTTTGTCATCCGCATCCTTTATATAGCCGTAAGGCAGTAACCCTAATTTTAATAATGCTTGAAACCCGTTGCCTATCCCCAAGATTAACCCGTCTTTAATAGCCAAAAAATCTTCTATTGATTCCTTGACTTCGCTATCATTTAAAACCGCGGTTATAAAATTAGTTGCACCGTAAGGTTCATTACCGCCGCTAAACCCCCCCACCAAAGCTAATATCTGAGATTTTGAAATCTCTTTTGCAAATGCTCTCATTGATTCTTCCAAATCATTTCTTGTCAAATTCTTTATAATAAAAGTTTCCGCCAAAGCCCCCGCTTCTTCAAATGCTTTTACAACCTCATATTCACTGTTAGTGCCTAAAAACACCGGAACCAAGACTCTTGGTTTTGCAATGCCTACCTTTGCCCTAATTGTACTTCTGCTTTTATATTCCACTACTTTGCATATCGATGTTGGTTTAATCCTTTCACAGTCACCGTCATAATTATCAACACAAGTTTTTATTGGAAAAACTTCTTCTAAGGTTTCAGTCCATGCATCATAGGCTTCGTTTAAGGTAATACAGAAACCATCTGTTTCTATTGCCTCCCTTTCAGTGGTCTTGCCTATTAATATGTAATTCAAACCTGCCAAATCTTCCATAGTAAAGTTTTTATCAAATTCTATAATAAAAGAGCCCAAGTCTGTTGCAAATAATTCTTTCAATTCAATGCTATTATTAATTTCAATTCCTATCCTATTACCGAAACACATTTTAGAAAGTTCTGCCGATACGCCACCTTCTTTTATTGTAGAAGCAGAAAGAACTTTCCCGGATTTAATAAGTGTGTGAACCTTTTCATATAATTCTTTCATATATGATAAATCCGGCATATGCTTATCATCCTTTTTTACGGGCAAAAGTACAACTGTGCTTCCCCTCTTTTTAAACTCAGGGGATGTAGCATTACGCACATCCATAACCGCTAAGGCAAAAGTAACCAAAGTGGGAGGTACATGTATATCCATAAAAGTACCGGACATACTGTCTTTACCACCAATAGCCGGCAATGAGAGGGAATCTTGTGCCATAAATGCACCTAAGAGTGCCGAAAAAGGTTTGCCCCATTTGCTTTCATCATCGCCTAATTTTTCAAAATACTCCTGCATTGTAAGCCTGATTTTCTTATAATCCCCGCCCATGGCAACAATTTTTGATACTGCCATTATTACAGAATAAACACCACCGTGAAAAGGACTCCACTCAGATAAATAAGGATTATACCCATAGGTCATGGCTGTTGCGGTAACCGTATCCCCTTTTAAAATCGGTAATTTCATTAAAAGTCCTTCTGCCGGAGTGTCTTGATGTTTTCCTCCAAAGGGTGCCATCACCGTATTGGCCCCCGCACTAAAATCAAACTTTTCCACCAATCCTTTTTGACTGCAAACATTCAATCTTTTTAGATTCATCAACCATTTATCTTTCATATGCTTGCTATCTGCCGGGGCTAAGTCAAAATATCCTTTTTCTTTCTTTAAAGCATCTATTTTTACATTCACATGCTGTCTTACACCGTTGGAATCCAAAAAGTCTCTTTTTATATCAACTATGGTTTTCCCCTTCCAGGTCATTATAAGCCTTCTATTATCAGTCACTCGGGCTATTTGCGTTGCTTCTAAATTTTCTTCATTAGCATATTTGATAAATCTTTCTTTGTCGGCATTTCCTACTATAACTGCCATTCTTTCCTGGGATTCCGAAATAGCCAGCTCTGTTCCATCCAAGCCTTCATATTTCACCGGAACTGCATCCAAATCTATCAATAAGCCATCTGCAAGCTCACCAACAGCAACAGAAACACCTCCGGCACCAAAATCGTTGCATTTTTTTATCATCCTGCTGACTTGAGGATTTCTAAACAGTTTTTGTATATAGCCTTCTATAGATGCATTGCCTTTTTGCACCTCAGCTCCACTTTTTACAGCGGATTCTTCGTCATGCTCTTTTGAAGAGCCTGTTGCACCGCCGCAACCGTCTCTGCCGGTTCTACCGCCTATTAAAATAACCGCATCCCCGAGTATAGGCTTTTCCCTTACTACATTTTCCTTAGGTACTGCAGCTACAACCGCACCTAATTCCATCCTCTTGGCTACAAAACCATCATGGTATATCTCCTCCACCTGGCCTGCAGGAATTCCGATTTGGCTACCGTATGAGCTATAACCCAGTGCCGCTGTAGTTGTTATTTTTCTTTGAGGAAGCTTACCGGGCAAAGTCTTATCTACCGGCGTTTTAGGGTCACCGCTGCCGGTTATTCTTATAGCACCATATACATAGGATCTACCCGACAAAGGATCCCTAATGGCACCGCCTAAACATGTAGCCGCCCCGCCAAAAGGTTCGATTTCCGTAGGATGATTATGTGTCTCGTTTTTAAACATTATTAGCCATTTCTCTGTTTGGCCGTCTATATCTACATCAACCTCAATGCTTGCTGCGTTAATTTCATCGGACTCTTCCAAGTCTCGAAGCTCCCCTTTTTTTCTCATTCTTTTCATTGTTATCTGTGCTAAATCCATCAGACAGATTTCTTTTTGTCTTTCTTTATAAACAAAATCACGTGCTTCTTTGTATTCTTCAAAAGCTTTTTCTATAATACTTTTATATTTACCTTCTTCAATAGTAACTTTGTCAATTACGGTATTGAATGTGGTATGCCTGCAGTGATCAGACCAATATGTATCAATAACCCTAATCTCCGTAATGGTGGGATTTCTTTTTTCCTCATTCTTAAAATAGTCAATAGTAAACATTAAGTCCTCTTTTGTCATTGCAAGGCCTAAGGCATTTAGATATTGCTCCCAATCTTTATTTTCGACAAATCCTTCTAAAGTTTCCACTTTATCCGGTATTGTTACCTTTTCTTTTAATGTAACCGGCTTTTCTAATGCTGCCTCTCTCATTTCCACCGGGTTAATATAATAATCCTTAATTTTATCAAAATCATCATTAGAGATTTTACCTTTTAAAATAATAACATGGGCTGTTCTCACTTCAATCTTTTCATCGGTTGATAAAACCTTTAAACACTGCACAGCAAAATCCGTCTTTTGATTATACTGGCCGGGTAAAAACTCTACGGTAAAAGACTTATCTTCTTCACTTATTTCTAATTTCTCTTCATATATCAAATCCACTACAGGATCAAAAAAAACTATGGGCTTTGCTTTTTCAAAAATTTCATCACTGATACCTTCCACATCAATTCTATGTACAATTCTTATGTCTTCCAGTTTTTCAATGCCTAAGAATTCTTTAAATTCCGCTAAAAGTAATTCCGCTTCCGTTGCGTATTCGGGCTTTTTTTCTATATATATTCTTCTGACTTTATCCAAACATTTTCACTCCCATATTTAATTCTATTTCTTATGATACTCTAATTTTGGGTTTAATTACAGTTTTTTATTAAAAAGTTTGATAAAAATATGATACTCATAAGCTAATGGAAATGCCATATTATATATTGTGAAGGCAGCATTGTGGAAAAACCGTTGAACTTCTTAGCGAAATGCAGGAAAAGCGAAATCTGACCACCGGTGCAAATCTCCGAGTCAAATTATTTAGTTGTAACGGAGAGATTTTGATTTCGCCCGTAATAAGCTTAGAAGTTCAGGTTTTGGAACTCCTGCTGCCGCATAATATATATTGGCAACAGACCTGATTTGTAGACATTTTGTAATGATAAAAGTTACGATAAAAGGAAGCATTGTGTAGGAACCTTAGAATTTCTTGACAGAAGGTCGGAAAAGCAAAATCATTTGTAACTACAAGAACACCTTTTATATAGATTCAGGCTCCGAAACTCTTGCGGCCATACAATATTATATATGTCGTATTTAAAATCAAATGTTTGTAAAGGAACCCCATAAAATTTCATATGACATGGCAGGTATAGATACTTTTTTATCTATGCCCGAAACAATAATATTTTTATCTACATGGGCAGGGTTTACAAACACAAAAACAACTTCATCTTTTAAGCTTCGTTTGTAACCATATACATCATCAATATAAAAAGACTCAAAATCTCCTTTAATAAAGATATCGCTGCTTTTTCTTAATGCAATCATTTCTTTATAAAATGACAGTATTTCCTTATTTTCTTTTCCCCAGGGATATGTCCTTCTGTTATCAGGGTCTGTAAAACCTCTAACGCCTGCTTCATCCCCATAATAAATACAGGGCACCCCGGGAAAAGTCATCTGCATCAGTATTATAATTTTCATTGCCTTAATAACTGTTTCTTCATCTTTAAATTTATCTTCAAATATAGTCAGTATCCTTGGCACGTCATGACCGCTTATCAGATTTAAACACGAATAAAAATAGTGTTTAGGATAATTCTCATAAAGACTCATGACTTTCCCATGTACTTCTTTTGCATTAACATCATTTTTTATAAAATCAATAAAGACTTTTCGCAAAGGATAATTGGTAACAGAATCAAGTTCATCACCGTATAAAAACTCTCGTCTTTCCTCATAACTGATTTTATTTGAAGCATCCTCCCATACCTCTCCGATAAGTATAGAATCCGGATCTACAGCTTTCACTTTATCCTTTAACAGTCTTATAAATTCATCGGGCAATTCATCCGCCACATCCAGTCGCCAACCCATTACCCCTTTATCCATCCAATGGCCTATAACACCGTCCTTGTCATTAATTATAAAACCAATATAGGAAGGTTCCATTTCATTGACATTTGGCAGTGCATCCACACCCCACCAACATTTATACCCTTTCATGTCTTCTTCAAACTGATACCATTCATAGTACTTTGAGTTCTTAGATTGATAAGCACCCAGTTCGGGATAACTCCCGTATCTATTAAAATATATACTGTCATCCCCTGTATGACTGAATACCCCATCCAAAATAATCTTTATTCCCATAGCACCGGCTTTTTTGCATAGCTCTATAAAATCCTTTTCTTCTCCAAGCATAGGATCAATCTTTTTATAATCTCCCGTATCGTATCTATGATTACTTCTTGCCTCAAATATTGGATTAAGATAAATTGCATTTATACCTAATTCTCCAAGATAAGGCAACTTCTCTATAATTCCTTCTATATTCCCGCCGAAAAAATCCCATCTGACTACTTTTCCTTCTTTATCCTTTATGTAAAAAGGCTCATCCTCCCAATTACCGTAAATAAAAGAATTCACTTTTGGATTTTTAACAATGGGGTGGCTCTTATTATAAAACCTATCTGGAAAGATTTGGTATACAATGGCTTCTTGGAACCAATTTGGTATCGGATAAGGCTTCTTATAAACCGTTACTTGAAACCCTTTGGGATTGTCCTTATAAAAACATCCTTCACCGCCTAATTGTTTTGGATTATTACCATATAGAAATATCCTCTCGGGAGTATGAATTGTAAAATGATAAAAAACCAAACCCATATACCCATCGGTATTCATATCCGCTATGTAATAGACAAAACCATCTTGTTTTTTTAAGTAATTCATACTTAAATCGTATTTTTTATCTTTTTCAATGATATTCAAGAAAACAGCCTCAGGGCAAATAGATTCTGAAACAGAAACAGCTATAGAAAGGGTCTTCCCGCTTTCTATAGCACCGAAAGGGTTTCGATATATTGAGTCGTGGGAGTTATGGTATATAGCATCTTTCATAAAAACATTCCTTCTTTTCTTACGTTCAGAATGACAGTTCTCATCAAGAAGATTCTTCACTTACGTTCAGAATGACAGTTTTAGTCATGCAGGGATGGAACCCTGCCACTACCTTCCGCCCGTTCTAACATTCCATATTTCATGTGCATATTCGAGTATTGTCCTATCGCTGGAGAATATGCCTGAATTGGCGATATTTATAAGGGCCTTTTTATTCCATGACATCCTATCTTTATACATTGCATCTATTTCATCTTGTGCCTTTACATAGGAATCAAAATCCTTTAGAACAAAATACTCATCATTTCCTGTGATTAAAGAGTCATATATGGAAGCATATTCTTCTTTCTTTTTTAAATCTGAGTTTGTTATGCCATCAATGATTCTTTTAATTCTAATGTCGCTATTGTAATATTCAATGGAGTTATACCCACCGTCTAAGTAATAATCCATAACTTCTTTCTCTGTGAGCCCGAATACTACAATATTCTCATCTCCCACAGCTTCTTTAATCTCAATATTAGCACCATCCAAAGTAGCTATAGTTAAGGCACCGTTCATCATAAACTTCATATTGCCTGTTCCCGATGCTTCTTTTGTTGTAGTAGATATTTGCTCGCTTACATCGGCAGCAGGTATAATCTTTTCGGCAAGGGATACCTTATAATCTTCTATAAATATAACTTTTATTTTGTCCTTTATGGAATTGTCATTATTAATCTTATCAGCTATTGTATTAATCAATTTTATGGTTTGCTTGGCAAGCCAGTAACTTGGTGCCGCTTTACCTGCAAAAATAAAAGTTCTTGGAGTTATATTCATATCAGGGTTTTCCAATAGTCTGTTGTATAAATTGATTATATTCATAAGATTAAGCATCTGTCTTTTATATGCATGAATCCTTTTTACATGGACATCAAAAATTGAGTCAGGATCAATGTTTACGTTTTGAATATTTTTGAGTTCTTTCGTTAAAGCTATCTTATTATTTCTTTTGATGTCTGATAACTTTTCCAAAAAAACATTGTCGGATTTATAACTCTCAAGCTTTACCAAATCCGTTGGATGATATATCCATCTTTCTCCTATACTTTCGGAGATTAATCCTGAAAGCTGGGGATTTGCCATAAGGAGCCATCGTCTATGAGTTACACCGTTTGTCTTATTGGTAAATTTACAAGGGTAGTGATTGTAGAAATCTGCCATAACCTGTCTTTTTAGTATTTCAGTATGAATTTTCGCAACACCGTTTACAGTTTTGCTTCCCACCACCGCAAGATGTGCCATTTTTACATACCCATCACCAACTATGGCCATCTGTGATATCTTATTCCAATCCCCTTCATATCTTTGCCAAAGTTCTTGGCAAAACTTTTCATTAATTTCATTTACAATCATAAATATCCGTGGTAAAAGAGATTTAAACATATCAATATTCCATTTTTCCATTGCCTCGGGTAAAATAGTATGATTGGTATATGACACCGTCCTCGTGGTAATCCCCCAGGCTTTGTCCCAGCTCAGGCCTTCTTCATCCATTAAAACCCTCATAAGCTCCGGTATCACAAGAGCCGGATGAGTATCATTTATTTGAATGGATATATGCATATCAAAATAAGAAATATCCTCATATAATTTTTTATATCTCCTCACTATACTTTGCACCCCGGCAGAAACAAAGAAATACTGCTGTTTCAACCTTAATAATCTACCTTCTTCAATATCGCTGTTGGGATAAAGTATTTGTGATATTGTTTCTGCATTATACATTTCTTCTATGGACTTTAGGTATTCTCCCCTATTGAATAATGCATAATCGAAATCTTTTTGTATTGTTTCAGCACTCCATAGTCTTAGTGTATTAACGGTATTATTCCTATAACCTATAATGGGAGTGTCATAGGGCACTGCCAATATGCTATCATAAAATTCATGCTTTATGACTAACTTACCCGCTTCCCATATTTCTTTGATATAACCCCCAAACTTCACCTCTACTGCTTTATCATCTTTACGTAATTCCCATATTCCGCCGGTAGTAAGCCAATTATCAGGCAGCTCCACCTGATAACCATCAATAACTTTTTGCTTGAAAAAACCATATTTATAGCGTATACCACAACCGTGACCCGGTATATCCAAAGACGCCATGGAATCTAAAAAACACGCTGCAAGCCTACCCAGTCCGCCATTTCCAAGACCTTGGTCATTTTCCATGTCTACTATCTCATCATAATTCACTCCAAGCTCTTTAAGGGCATCTTTAAAAATATCCAATATTCCCAAATTAATAAGGTTGCTTTCCAATAGTTTGCCAAGTAGAAACTCCATAGAAAAATAGTATACTTGCTTTTCTTTATTCTTTTTATATTTATTATTAGTTAGGATCCTGTCCTCATTGCTATATTTTCTAATTATATTGCCTATAGCAAGATAAATGTTTAATTTACTTGCATCCTCTAATTCAACGCCGAAATTTCCTCTCAACTCATCTAAAATATCATTCTTTAGACTTATTGCGTCCATTGGTTTTGTCAATGCCATTATTTTTCCCCCATTACTTTTTCGTACAACTTCTTATATTCATTTGAAGATTTCTGCCAACTATTATCCAATTTCATTGCATTATACATTATTCTTTGCCACTTCTCTTTGTCACTATAAAACTTAAGAGCATAGTTAATTGTACTGATTAATTCATCGGCACTATAGTTTTTAAAACTAAACCCCGTGCCCTCATCAGTAAACTCGTTATATGGTATAACAGTATCCTTAAGACCTCCCGTTTCTCTGACCAAAGGAACAGAACCATACTTTGATGCAATCATTTGTCCCAACCCACAAGGTTCAAAGAGGGATGGCATCAGAAAGATATCCGAAGCGGCATATATTTTATGGGCTACTCTATCGTTAAACAATATTTTTACAGATATATTCTTAGGATATCTGATGCTTAACTCATAAAGCATTTCCTCGTAGTGTTTTTCCCCGGTTCCTAAAATAACAACTTGTACACCTTCTTTTATAATGTCCTCTATTTTCGTTAAAACCAAATCTAAGCCTTTTTGCTTTACAAGCCTTGTTACCATTCCTATCATGGGAATTTCCTCGCCTTTTGTTAGGCCTAATTCCTGTTGTAATCTAACTTTATTTAAAACTTTTAATTTCAAAGTTTCTTCATTATATTTTTGGGGTATAAAGGAGTCTGTTGCCGGGCTATAAATACTATAGTCTATGCCGTTTTCAATTCCAAAAAGTATATCGCTTTTTGAACGGATAATATCATCCAATCTTTCCCCATACATAGGAGTCTTAATTTCTTCTGCATAATTATGACTAACGGTAGTGATTATGTCGGAACAATTAAGTCCCCCCTTCATAAAGTTTATTCCACCATAAAACTCCAACCCTACGGTATTAATCTGTCCCGGTTTGAATCCCAATAAATCCTCTAATATTTCATAGGGAAAAACCCCCTGATAGTATAAATTATGTATGGTAAATATAGTTTTTATTTTATTATACTGAGGGTAATCTATTTTTAGCATTGGAGCAATCATTCCGGTATGCCAGTCATGGCAGTGGATTACGTCAGGAATAAAATCAATATATTCTAAAGATTCTATCACAGCTCTTGTAAAAAACGCAAATCTTTCAGCCTCGTCATAATAACCATACATACCCGTTCGTTTAAAATAATACTCATTATCAACAAAGTAGAAAGGTACATCTTCTTTCTCCAAATATTCTATACCGCAATACTGTTTTCGCCAGCCTACATTTACGGTAAATGCACTTAATTTTTCCATCTTCCTCTGATAATCATAGGATATGTCAGAGTATTTAGGCAAAATCACCCTGGCATCTATACCAAGCTTTTTCATCTCTTTTGACAAAGAATATATAACCTCACCCAAGCCTCCGCTTTTAAGAAAAGGTGCAGATTCTGAAACAGCAAATAAAACTTTAATCATTACCCCACCGCCTTATATAATTTGGTTCTTCTCTATTATAATAGGATTATCCATTGTACCTTTTAATATTTTTTCTTTTGTAATAACGGCATTTTTATCTAAAATAACATGCTCCAAAACCGCATCTTCTTCTATCTTGGCGTTTTGCATTACCACACAATGATTTATGCTTGCCCGGGAACCTACATTCACTCTTCTGAACAAAACAGAGTTATAGACTTCGCCTTCTATATTACAACCACTTGCTACTAATGAATTCTTAGCCTTTGCCTCGTCACCGTATTTTGCCGGGGGCTCGTCTTTGGCTTTTGTATATACAGGCCAGTTTTCAGAAAACAAGTCTTTCATGCAATTTTCACATAGAAGCTCCATGCTTTTTTCATAGTAGGATTTGATTGAGTCTATTTTTGACAAATAACCGTCATATTCATATGTAAAAATTTTTAAATTGTTTTTTAACTGAAATACAGAATCCGTAAAAAGATCGTAATCAGCACCTAAAATCCTTTTGTTTATTATATCAATAAACATTTGCCTTTCCATCATAACAGTTTCTATAAATACATTCTTGGCTCTCTTTTTATTTTTGATAATATCAATCAATCTGCCATCGCTATCTGTAATTAAAGAATCTGAATTGTCATTGACTATAGTTCCTGTACTGATGTTTTTATAGGCTAAAGATATATCCGCGTTATTGTTTTTATGTTTTTTTAACATATCTTTAAAATCAATTCGACTGATAAAATAACTGGGGGATATTACCACATACTTTTCCTTTGAATAATATATATAATCAAGATAATCCGAAATAATATCCATATCGCTGCTTCTCATACCGGGATAAAAATTTTGTAATGGGCTAAATGTAAAAATACCTTTATTTTTTCTTTCCAAATCCCATGCCCTACCTGTCTGAATGTGATCGGTAATGGAGCGATACTTGTCTCTCGTAAAAATAAATACATGATTTATTCCCGAGTTTACCATATTTGAAATAGTAAAATCAATAATTCTATATCTTCCTGCAAAAGGTATTGCTGCAATGGGTCTATTATATGTAAGTTCTTTAATTCTGTTTTCTTTCTCATTTAAATTTATAATACCCAATATACTATTCATAGACAGTACCCCCCTCCATAAAATAATCATCCGGTACGATTGTAATGGCGGCTGAATAGGCTTTTCCCACTATGCATCCAGTTTTTATTTCACATCTGTTTCCGATAATGCTTCTGTTTAAAGCAGCATTTTCGCTGACTCTTGTGTTTTCCATGACAACCGTATCCTTGACAACAGCACCTTTGGCAATATATACCCCGGGGAATATTACTGAATTTGTAACCGTCCCGTAAATTTTGCAACCTTCGCCTATCAAAGAATTGATTATTTCCGCACTTTCGCCGATATACTGGGGCGGCTGAGTAAATGCTGATGAATATATCCTCCAGTTAGTATCGAAGAGGTTTAGCTCGTCTTTTTTCAGTAAATCCATATTCGCTTCCCACAGACTCTCTATGGTTCCCACATCCTTCCAATAGCCTTTGAAGGGATATGCCATGAGTCTTACACCTGAAGCCAACATATCTGGTATTACATTTTTACCAAAATCATTGCTTGACTTTTTGTCACGCTCATCTTTAATAAGAAACTTTCTTAAAATATCCCAATTAAACAAATATATACCCATAGACGCCAAATTGCTCTTAGGTTTTTCGGGCTTTTCTTCAAATTCGTATATTTCTCCATTTTTATTAGTATTCATAATACCGAATCTGTTGGCCTCTGATATGGGTACTTCCAAAACAGCTATTGTCGCATCCGCATCATTAGTTTCATGAAATTCAATGAGTTTTGTATAATCCATTTTGTAAATATGATCTCCCGATAGAATAAGCACATATTTCGGTTTATGAATATCGATAAATTCAATATTTTGGTACACTGCATTTGCCGTCCCTTTGTACCATTCGCCGCCTTTTTCATTTAAATAAGGCGGTAAAATTGTTACCCCTCCATCCCTCCTGTCAAGCCCCCAGGGAGCCCCTATACCTACATAGGAGTTTAGTACCAAAGGTTCAAACTGTGTCAATACGCCCACTATCTCAATGTCTGAATTGGCACAATTGCTTAATGTAAAGTCTATTATCCTGTATTTGCCACCAAATGCCACTGCAGGCTTGGCAAGCTTTTTTGTTAAGCTCCCTAACCTTGAACCTTGTCCCCCGGCTAATATCAGAGCTATTACTTCCTTTGACATTTTTTCTCCCCCCTTTTTTAACGATGGTTGAACGATGGTTAAACGATTGTTAAGCAGTTGTTGAGCAGTAGTTAAACGGTTGTTAAGCAGTAGTTGAGCAGTTGTTAAACGATTGTTGAGTGATTGTTGAGCAATGGTTTGATAAATATAGTTGCCAATGGCGGTATTTTTATCTTTATGTGATAAGGTTGGCCATGCACTTCCTGCTCATAGGACAATATATTCCCTTCATTAACTACATTAGAACCCTTATAATCAATGCTATCGGTGTTTAAAACTTCTGTATATTCGCAATTTTCCGGTACGCCTACCACATAATCGTCATATACTACAGGTGTAAAATTACACACTACCAAAACAAAATCCCCGTTCTCCTTACCTTTTCTAATAAAACTGATTATGCTTTGGGAAAAATTATTGGCATCAATCCATGTAAAACCATCCCTATCATGATCTGATTCCCATAAAGATTTCTCATCCTTATAAAAATGATTTAAATCTTTTATGTATTTATGGAATATCCGGTGCATTTCAAAATCCAACATAAACCATTCTAAACTCTCATCAAAATTCCATTCCCGGAACTGGGCAAATTCATTTCCCATAAAGCTGAGTTTTTTCCCCGGATGTGCCATCATATATGCGAAAAACATTCGTAAAGACGCGAACTTTTTCCAATAGTCTCCCCACATCTTATCTATCATTGATTTTTTACCATGGACTACCTCATCATGGGAAAGAGGCAATATAAAATTTTCCGTATAAGCATACATCATGGAAAATGTGATGAGGTTATGATGCCACTTTCTATTTACAGCATCCATGCACATATATTTCAGCATATCATTCATCCATCCCATATTCCATTTGTAGTTAAAACCCAGTCCCCCCATATAAGACGGTGCAGTGACCAATGGCCAGGAAGTAGACTCTTCGGCTATAATAAGGGCATACGGATGCTTTTGAAAAATTGCTTTGTTCAGTTGCTTTAAGAATTCTATAGCCTCCAAGTTTTCCCTGCCACCATATTTATTTGGCACCCAATCACCGGTTTTCTTTTCATAATCCAAATAAAGCATACTTGCAACAGCATCAATCCTAAATCCATCTACATGATAATACTCCAACCAATACATAGCATTAGATATTAAAAAGCTTTGTATTTGATTTTTCCCCAAATCAAAATAACAAGTGCCCCAATTGTAGTTCTCAGCCTTCTTTTCATCTTCGTATTCGTAGAGCTTTGTGCCGTCAAATCTATACAGTCCATGCTCATCCTTGCAAAAATGTCCCGGTACCCAGTCTAATATAACCCCCAATCCGGCCTTATGACATTCATCAATAAAATACATAAAATCCTCCGGGGTGCCATATCGACTGCTTGGAGCATAATATCCGGTTATCTGGTAACCCCAGGAAGCGTCAAGGGGATGTTCCATAATAGGCATTATTTCTATATGAGTATATCCCATTGTTGCAACATAAGAAGGTAATTCTTCCGCCAACTCTTTGTAGCTTAAAAACCTGCTACCCTCTCCTCTTTTCCAGGAGCCCAAGTGTACTTCATAAATAATAATCGGTTTATTGTAAGGTGTGCTTCTCTTTTCCTCCCACTTTATTTCATTTGTGCTCCAATTGTATTCTTTCAAGGATATAACCTTCGATGCGGTTTTTGGCCTTGTTTCCGCATGAAATGCAAAAGGGTCTACTTTTAGTATAGTTTTCCCTTTGCTATCCGTAATGGCATATTTATATTCGCACCAATAAGGAACATTCGGAATAAAAGTTGTCCAAAATTCTTGGCATTTATGCCTTTCCATTTCATTCAAATGCGGGTCCCACCCATTAAAATCCCCTACTACGGAAACCTTAACTGCTTTAGGTGCCCACAATGTAAACAATACACCCTGCAAATCTTCTATTTCACAAAAATGTGAGCCCAAAACTTTATATGCCTGATAATTATTGCCCGAAACAAATAATTTCAATTTTTCATAGTTTATTTCCCGAATTTCAGCCTTACTTTCAATGGATTCTTTTAGTTTATTTGATCTTCCATATTTAATAACCGCATCCTTTAGTTTGACTATAGTTTCCTCATTAAAATCTTTTAGATTGAGTTTCCATTTCCAATTCCCAAGGGCTATACCTGGGATATTCATCCTAGCTTCTGAACTTAGACAAAGTATATCCTGCATGGGAATTATAGCCGTGTTTGCTATACTCCTGTATGCATACTCTATAATATCCCACACTACCTTGGTATCTTCTTGCTTTATATCCACATCCATTGCGGATAGCAAGTTTTGTGCATTTATATAATCCTCTTCTTTAAGCTTTTTAAACCATCCAAGCAAAGTGTCATTATCATGAGTACCGGTATAAACGATAAGGTTTTCTTCGTTAATATCCCTATCAAATTGCAATACTTTCATCCCGGGTAAAGAAAACTTGTTTTTCAATGCTATAACCTCAGGTGTAATTATCCCTAAGTCCTCTGCTACGATTGGAATGTTTTTCTTTGAAATTTCTTTTAACAATTCCTCACCGGGGGCTTTTACCCACTTGCCATTTTTGGCACTTAACTCGCCGGCCTCTATTTCCCAGTAACTTTCAAGTCCACGAAAGTGGTCAATTCTAATGATATGAGATAGAGTTTTTTGTCTCCTAAATCTTTGCCTCCACCATTTATACTTATCTTTTTTAATCCCATCCCAATTGTAAACCGGGTTACCCCAGAGCTGTCCTTCAGAAGAAAAATGATCCGGCGGAACTCCCGAAACTTTTTTGGGGTTACCTTCTTTGTCTAACAGAAAATAATCAGGCTTTGACCATACATCTGCACTATCATGAGCTACATACAAAGGCAAGTCACCTATTATTTGTATTTCACTTTTTTCGGCATAATCCATTACAGCCTTCCAGGAAGCATAAAAATCAAATTGTTTAACTTTTTCATCCCTTATTTCTGTTTCATACAACAGTTTATAATACTTAATGGCCTTCTCTTCCCGAAAAGCTATATTTTTATCCCACCTATTCCAAGGCAAACCGCCAAAGTGATTTTTCAATACAACAAATAAGGCATAATCAACTAACCAATATCTGTTATCCCTTTCAAATTCGGCATATTTTACCTCTGCTTTGATTTTGCCAATATATCGTGTGTCCCCTGCAAAGGCCGAATAACACTTATATGGTGAACCTTCTTCCATCACAGGATTTTGAGGAAGTATCTGCCAATAAGATTGTTCACTTTTTTTTAGCAAATCAATAAAGTCAAAACATGAATCAAAATTAGGCAGGGAAGAGATATGCATCAAAATGCCACATCTTCTTTGAAATATCGGATTCATAAAGAGCACCTCCGGAAAAGGCTTCTGTAATATTATTCTATATGATTATTCAAAATTTTACAATTAGAAGAAGTATCATCTTGTTTTTATGAATCGAATAGTTACTGTTCACTCATTATCAAATTGTTGTATTGTTATGAGAAATGTCATAACACCAAGACTTTGTGAACTGTAGCATCAAATACTTCTTCTTTGTTAACCCCATTGCTTCATACAGCATATACTGTTAATAAAGTTTAAACGGAAATAATATAAATTTAATTAATTTGGAGGGATGGTCCGAATATGAAAAAATGGTTGATAAGTCTAAAAACCAATACGCCTCAGGAGGGTTTTGAGTTAGCAATAAAGCTTTCACAAATGGGTGTGGAATATACCCAACCTGATGAAAACATACGTAAAAAATTAAGACCAAAATATTCAAGAAATGCAGACAGCCTAATTGCTGCATCCCATGTAATTGCAACGAATTTCCAAACGGTGGCAGCTGCTAATAATTACTGGAAATAATTATTTTAAATTGCAATGATATAAATAATAAGAAACGCACAGGGGAGGTTATTATTAATCTCCCTATAATAATATGTATTAGCCAGTCTCTTTATATAGCTTAACGGGCAGAAATGACAAAAACGCCAGTCCAAGCATTATAAAATACACATTGAGGTACCGACCTGTTTGTTGGTACACACTTGCAGATATAGTAGGCCCTATAATGGATGCAGGAATCAAAGCAAGGACTATTGCACTAAGATTTTGCGGATAATATTTTTCTCCGAATCTTTTCTTTGTCAAAGCAGCAGATAATGTGGGAGATGAGCCATAACCCATACCTCCTAATATAAAAGCCATGACCATTAAAACAGTAAGCCCAAACTTGTTTGCCAAAATAGCCAAACTTAATCCTCCTATGAAAACCAAATTTCCCACGGACATAGCTTTTTTGCCACCTATTTTATCCACTGCAGTGCCAAAAACAAGCCTTCCTGCTCCATTACCCACTGAAACCATGCCTACCATCAAGGCTAATGAATTTGCAGATACACCTGCTTCTGAAGCCATATAACCTGCATTGGATACTATGCCAAGTCCAATGGAAGAAGCCATGACAGACCAAAAAAAGACCATCCAAAAGTCCTTATTTTTCAGCATTTCAAATAAAGTCAAATCATTTGTGCTATTATTCCCAATAACGGTTTTCCCTAAAGTTTTAGGGTTCTTAACTAAAAATGAACCAACCAGAAATAAAACAAAGAACACTATTGCTAATATCTTAAAAGCAGCAGACCATATCAAAATATCCATAATTCTTTTTACCCCAATACCTAAAATAAGACTTCCAAGTCCCATACCCATCAGTAAAGTTCCGGTGGCAAAGCCACCTCTGCCCGGCAACCATTTTGGCACAGTGGATAATATTGCATTATAGCTAAGCCCAACCCCCAAACCGCATAATACACCATATGATAAGTACAAACCCCAAATTTCAGTTATTTTAGAGGCATAGAAGAAACCGATTAGAAATAATATAGATGAGATCATAAGGACATTACCGGGAGGACGTTTTTTCAAAATCAGTCCTGATAAGATAGAACCAAGACAAAAAGTTATCATGCTAATGGAAAATGTTATGGAGGTTTGGCTCCTGCTCCATCCAAATTCTGCCTCAAGAGGTGCTGCGAATAGTGACCATGCATAAATCAAACCTAAAAACAACATTAAGAAAGTGCCTATTATCAACATCCTTTTCCCCATATATTTACCTCCGGTTTTCTCCATATATTTTGATCTCCTTTAGCAAAGCTTTCTTAGAGATTTATAAAAAGAATTCTGCTTAACAATTTCTATCCTAATTTAGCCCGTATTTCTTAAAACAATCTAATCATATATCAGCTTTTCTTTCCTACACGTTTTAAGATAATGGCAAATACTCCGGTTAATAAAGCAAGAATAGACATAAGAACAAATCCGGAAGCGTAACTCTTGCTTCTATCGTAGAATAAGCCCACCAAAAAAGGACCTATAAGCACTCCTATATTCAAACACGTTGATAAGATACCGTAGCCTAATCCTACCTGATCCCTGTGTAAATATTTTGGCACCAATGAAAAAACAGGTGACGGTACAAATGCAACGGATAGGCCTATCAAGCTGCCCAAAATCAATGGATTTATACTGCCTTTAGGTACCAGCAAAAGGGCAATTGCTAAACCTATACTCCCGCCTAATATGAAATACTCCTCATTACCGAACTTATCAGTCAAATATCCAACAAATGTACTAAAGACAAGAGCACCAATCATTAATAGACTTGTCAAAAATCCTGAATAGCTTGAATCATAGCCCACGGAAACATAATAATCGCTGCCAAAAGCCAGATAGGATATTGTAGAAGCGTTATACATCATCCATATTATTGCTATAAGCCATATAGGAAAGCCGGCCTTGCTTATCATTTTAAAAGATTCTTTGAGGTCCATTTTTTTATGTTTCCGCTCCCCCGAACCTTCAGACACATCGGAATACTTAAAAAAGAATAATACCAATATTAAAAAACAATAAGCCGAAGTTAGAAGCAGCGGTATTCTCCAATTAGTTGTAGCAGCTAAAAACCCAAAAATATTCAAAGTCAAAATGGTACCCAAGGGCATAGCCGTATTAAATATGCCCATGGCAATACCCATATCTTTTTTATCAAAAATTTTAGACAAAACTTGAGGTGCAACAATAGCAATAGTCAAAGCACCGATGCCTGAAATAACCCTGCCAATAACAAGAACAGTAAAATTATTACCGAACCCAACCAAAAGCGAACCTACCAAGGCAATAATTAAAGAGGCAATACCCACAAGCCTTGAACCGTAGATATCTGATAGAATTCCCCCGGGTATTGATATAAAGATTCCCGGAAGACCAAAAAAACTCATCAAAGCACCGGCTTGGGCATGAGTTATACCTAAAGATGATATTATAAAGCCAAAAACAGGTGGCATTCCTTGAAAAATCAATGCAAAAACCAACATGAATATATAAATAAAGCCCAACACTTTCCACTTCGATGTATTTTTCACTTTACCCCTCCTGAATAATTGATATTTAACCGGACTCATTGCCCATGGATTTCATTATTTTAACTATTACTTGTATCACACTGATTATATCCTAAAAATCCTAAAATAAAAATGCCAATCCACATGTAATCCTGTTATAATACCCATATATATTTGAATACAAGTAAAATAGAGTATGTCTTCCAATATATGCTTTAAAAAACAAAAATTAATATAACGAGGTGTATTAAGTGAAAGATAAAATAAAAATAGGTATAGCAGGATATGGAAATTTGGGAAAAGGCGTGGAAGTTGCTATAAATAAAAACATGGAGATGGAATTAGTAGCTATATTTTCAAGAAGACCTGAAGAATCAAAAGCAAATTGCCAGGACAAAACCAAAATTTTTGATATTGGTATGGTAGAAGATTTTAAAAACATAATTGATGTTTTGGTACTTTGCGGAGGCTCATCAAAGGATTTGCCTACCCAAGGCCCCTACCTTGCCGCTATGTTTAACACTGTAGATGGTTATGATAATCATGGCAATATCCCCCAGTATTACAAGTCAATGGACAAAGCCGCTACCGATAACGGTAATATAAGTATTATTTGTGCAGGATGGGATCCCGGTTTATTTTCCATGAATAGGGTTTTGCTTGAAGCCGTATTACCTATAGGAAAATCTTATACGTTTTGGGGCCCGGGTGTAAGTCAAGGTCATTCGGATGCCATAAGGAGAATACCCGGTGTTAAAATGGCTATACAATATACAATTCCCAATGAAAACTCCCTAAATAAAATAAAAAACGGCGAAACCCCGGAATTTACAATTAGAGAAAAACACAGGCGAGATTGCTATGTGGTAGCGGAAGATTATGCCGATATAGAAGAAATAAACAAAAGCATAGTAACCATGCCAAACTATTTTGAAGATTACGAAACCAAGGTAAATTTTGTCAGTGAAGAAGAACTCATAAAAAATCATGCCAAGATGTTCCATGGAGGTACAGTTATAAGAAATGGCAAAACCGGAGTTGATCTTTCTAACAACCATACCCTTTCCTTTTCAATAGATTTAGACAGTAACTCGGAATTTACGGCAAGTGTTCTCACTGCTTATGCAAGGGCAGCTTACAGATTAAAAAATGATGGATATTCAGGTGGAAAAACTGTATTTGACATACCCTTAAAATATTTATCGGAAAGGCCTATAGAAGACTTGTATAGAAATTTATTATAACAAATAACAAAAATCATCGCGTTGACAAGGATAATTTTCTGTGTTAGAGTTGTATCTAATTTAATTAAATAGCAGTGTGATTAAGAGGCTGCGGTTTGCCAAGAGTATTACAACAGTAACTGTAAGAAAGGGACAGCCGCCGAAATATAGGTCAGCCTATATTGGGACTACATTTAACAAATGTAGGACTGTCATTGGAGAATTGCCCAATTCTTCAACGGAGCACTTAACACATTGGGGCAAAAGGCGACTATATATGCAGTCATGAGTCTTTTTGCTCATGACTGCTTTTTTATATTTTAAAACCCAACGGAAAGAAAGTGGTGTTATTATGAAACTTTTTGGAACGGCGAAAATTAATAAAAAAGGACATCTTGAAATAGGTAAATGTGATGCAGTTGATTTGGTAAAAGAATATGGAACACCATTATATGTAATGGATGAAAACCTAATAAGGAATAATTGTAAAGTTTTTAAAGAACATTTTAAATGCGAAAATATAGAAACCGAAGTCATTTACGCTTCAAAAGCTTTTATGACAATGGCAATGTGTAAACTTATAGAAGAAGAAGGTTTGTCTTTGGATGTAGTATCCGGGGGAGAATTATATACTGCACTTGCTGCAGGCTTTCCCTCCGAAAGAATATTCATGCATGGGAATAACAAAACCGAAGAAGAAATCTGTATGGCTATAGAATCAGGGGTAGGTCGGATAGTCGTAGATAATGTAAATGAAATCGATCTGCTCAAAACCAAATGCAAGGCTTTGGGTAAAAGAGTCCGAATCCTTTTAAGAGTCAATCCGGGTATCGAAGTAAACACCCATGAATATATTAAAACTACAAAGAATTCTTCAAAATTCGGCATCAGCATTTATGATGAAAACGCAATACAAATCATAAATAAAATCAAAGAAAGCAGCTTCTTGGAATTCATGGGCTTCCATTGCCATATCGGATCTCAAATATTACAAGAAGAATCCTATTATGAAACAACAAGCATTATGTTTGATTTTATAAAAAACATTTCCCATAACTGCGATTTAATAGTCAAAGAATTGAACTTAGGGGGTGGTTTTGGAATATATTATTCTAATGGTGATACTCTCATGGATTTAAAAAAACTATTTAAAAATATATTGAGCATTATCAAAGATAAAGCTAAAGAGTTCAATATTCCAAGACCTAAAACCATGATAGAACCGGGCAGAGCCATAGTTGCAAATGCAGGAACCACCCTTTATCTTGTGGGAAGCACGAAAAAGACATATTCAGGTAAACATTACGTCTTCGTAGATGGCAGCATGAATGATAATATGCGAACAGCTTTATATGATGCAAAATATGAAGCAGCCATAGCTAACAGAATGAATGACGAGGCAGAAGAATATTATACAATAACAGGCAGATGTTGTGAATCCGGAGATATGATTGTCAAAAATGTTGCTTTACCACATCCAAAAATCGGTGATATAGTTGCTGTATCAACAACGGGAGCTTATAACTATAGCATGTCCGGAAATTATAACAGGCTGCCAAAACCGCCTGTCATCTTTGTGAAAGATGGAAACTCGAGATATATTGTAAAAAGAGAAACCTACGATGATATTATAAGGAACGACATAATTTAATGGGGGTCTGCAACATGAAAGTTATTGTACAGAAATATGGTGGAACTGCCGTAGAAACCGTTGAAAAAGTGCAAAAAATAGCAAATGCAATAATCAATAGAAAAAAAGAGGGATATAGCATAGTAGTCGTAGTTTCAGCTATGGGTAAAACAACTAATAGGCTTATAGAATTGGCCAAAACAGTTTCGGCAAAACCCGATAAAAGAGAATTAGACATGCTAATGGCAACCGGCGAACAAGTATCTGTTTCTATTTTATCTATGGTACTGAAAGAAAAAGGCTACGAATCCGTATCCCTCACCGGTTTTCAAGCAGGTATCAAAACGGAAGGAACCCACACAAAAAACAAGATTATAGAAATAAATATTGATAGAATTAAAAACTACTTAGAAGAAGGGAAGATTGTAGTGGTAGCCGGTTTCCAGGGAATAAACGGAAAAGGTGATATAACCACCTTAGGCCGGGGAGGATCCGACACCTCAGCAATAGCACTTGCAGCAAAGCTAAAGTGCCCTTGTGAAATATATACGGATGTAGATGGAATATATGGGGTAGATCCAAGGCTTTATCCTAATGCAAAAAAGTTAGATGTCATATGTTTCGAGGAAATGATGGAAATGTCGAGCCTTGGAGCTAAAGTTTTAGAAACAAGGTCCGTGGAAATCGGATACAGATACAATGTACCGATATATGTAGCTTCAAGCCATATGAATAACAAAGGAACATATATTAAGGAGTTTGATAAACAAATGGAACAAAAAGTGATAACAGGTCTAACGATAAATGATGATGTATTGATGGTTACAATTAATAATATCACCTATTCACCGGAGAATATATCCGATATTTTTAGCAGTTTATCCGACAGAGAAGTTAACATAGATATGATCAGCCAAACATCACCAAACGATGATTGTGTCAATATCTCCTTTACCACATCCAAAGAAAATGAAGTAATTGTTGACGAAGCTTTACAAGAACAAATGAAAATAATGGGAAACATAAAAATAAAAAAGGACTGTAATGTATCAAAATTATCTGTAGTGGGAATGGGTATGAGAAATGAATCGGGGGTTGCCTCCAAAATGTTTAAACTATTTGCAGACAACAATATTTACTTTAAATTAGTTACTACTTCAGAAATCAGCATTTCCTATACTATTGATACTGCAGACAAACAAAAAGCAATAAATGCTATAAGCGAAGCTTTTGATTTATAGTTATTTGATAAAAGTTTGAAATATTAAAGAAATTAATTAAACAAAAAATTATTATAGGAGTGAGGTAAATGCCTTTATTTAGAGGATCAGGTGTAGCGATTGTCACACCTTTTAAGAATGGAAAAATAAATTATGAAAAACTTCAAGAACTTATTGAATGGCATATAGAAAACTACACGGATGCAATAATTATCTGCGGTACAACGGGAGAAGCATCCACCATGACAAAAGATGAGAAAAAAGAAGCTATAAGATTTACCGTTGAAAAAACAGCGGGCAGGATTCCCGTTATAGCAGGAACCGGCGGAAATAACACTGCTGATGTTATTGAAATGAGCAAATATGCACAAAGTGTTAAGGCAAACGGGCTTTTAATAGTTACACCTTATTACAACAAAACCACTCAGAGAGGTTTGATAGCCCATTATACAGCAATTGCTGATGAAGTAGACATACCAATTATCATATATAACGTACCCGGCAGAACCGGTCTTAACATATTGCCAAAAACCATAGCAGAACTTAGCAAGCATCCAAATATACGTGCCTTAAAAGAGGCCTGTGGCGACATATCCCAAATTTCGGAAGTAGCAAGACTATGCCCTGATGATTTTTGCATATACTCGGGGAATGACGATCAAGTAGTACCTATTTTATCCTTAGGAGGATTAGGAGTAATATCTGTTATAGCGAACATAATGCCTAAAGAAACCCATGATATGGTATACAGCTACCTCGAAGGTGACATAGAAAAATCAAGAAAACTGCAATTAAAAATGAATGGTCTGGTACACTCACTGTTCATAGAAACGAGCCCTATCCCAGTAAAAACTGCTATGCGGCTTTTAGGGTTGGATATAGGGGAGCTTAGGATGCCGCTTGTTGAGATGGAATCTAAAAACAAGGAAATACTAATTAAAGAAATGAAAGCAATAGGCCTGAACCCGGTGGAGGGATAAAATGATTAAAGTTATTATTAACGGTGTAAACGGAAAAATGGGGCAAGTTTTGAGCAAATTAATTTCCCGGGAAAATGATTTTAAAGTTGTAGCCGGAATAGACAGATCTCCAAATAAGGAAAAAAACTCTTACCCTGTTTATGAAGATATAATCGAATGCAAAGAAAAAGCTGATGTAATAATTGATTTTTCTCATATATCAAATTTGCATAATATATTAAAGTATTCCCTTAAAGAGAAAATGGCACTTTTAATCGCAACTACAGGTTTTTCAAAAGAAGACCATATGGCAATAAAAGAAGCATCTGAAAAAATTCCAGTACTATGTTCTTCAAATATGTCTCTAGGTATAAATGCATTAAAAACCGCACTAAAAGAAATAAGCCCGGCTTTAGATGGTTTTGATATAGAAATCATAGAAAAACATCATAATAAAAAGCTGGATGCACCAAGTGGCACCGCATATCTTTTAGCTAATACAATAAATGAATCCTTGGGAAATAATAAAGACTACACTTTTGGTAGGGAAGGTATCAACGCAAAAAGACAAAGCAATGAAATAGGTATTCATGCTATTCGCGGCGGGACCATACCCGGTGAGCATACAGTAATCTTTGCAGGGCTTGACGAAATTATAGAAATCAAACATACAGCACTGTCAAAAAATGTGTTTGCCGCGGGGGCTGTAAAAGCCGCCCGGTTTATCGCCAAAGCTAAGCCCGGGTTATATGACATGAATGATATTTTTTAGTTGAATAAAAATTTGGGAGGGGGTGTTTACCCTCTCCTTTTCTTTACAAAGCTACCCACAATAAAACCTATATCTTCACACAATACTTCTTTTCCAAATCTTCTAAGTGGTTAAAAATATGCACAAGGTCCTCGCCAAAAGTCTGTAAAGCATAACGTATAATACCACTGTCAGTGGTTTTATTAATAACCTTTTTATTTATTAATATGGAAAGTTTTCTGTTCAATTCGGTATGGCTTATATATGGAATGCTATTCAATATTTCACCGTATCTGTTATTTCCCTTTTCAATAGACTTTAATATTTCCGGTACCCACCTAAGCTTCACCAATTCTTGTACAATCTGAAAACCATTATAATTAGTCTGTTCCATATTATCCCTCTTACTAACAAATTTGTTCCTTTTTGTTTCTATAATTGTATTATATAATATAAATAGGGTAAATTATAGTCAAATTAAAAATAAATAAACTTTTAGGAGGAGCAAAATGAAACATTTAGAATTATTACAGGAATACTTATCAAACTTAGGGGTACTTATAGTAAAGCTGCATAATGTCCATTGGAATGTTGTAGGCAACCAATTTTTAAGAGTTCATACATTTACAGAAGAAATATATGATGAAATGTTTAAAGCCTATGACGAAGTGGCTGAACTATTGAAAATGAAGAAAGTTATGCCCCTGTCAACTATGGCAGAGTATATAGAAAAAGCATCTATAAAAGAAATTGCGGCAAAAGACTTTACTGTTAAAGAATCTCTTAATATCGTAAAAGAAGATTTAGAAAGCATGAGAAAATTAGCAACTGATATAAGAAACATAGCGGATGAAGATGGAGATTTTGAAACAGTTGCCGTATTCGAGGGATATGTAGCATACTTCAGCAAGAACCTATGGTTCGTGGAAACCATGTTGAAATAGAATAACCAATAGCTGTTCACCGCCACAGCAATTTATATAAATCCCCTGCAGCCCATAGGACTGGGCTGCAGGGGATTTTTTGGTTGTTCATCCTGTTTTGTGTAGTTTACCTCAATTTTAGTCTTTTTAGGGTTTCTTCTGTTGCCAGTCCGGTATCAATACTCCAACCCATACTCTTATAAAACTCATCCAGCATTATTTCTTCATTTGCGACATGACCTTTCCCAAGACCGTCCGGGGCAGGTTCCGTTCTAAGCCTGATGGGCAGTTTTTCATCTTTTCTGCTGAAACCCTCCCTTTCATTAAACAATCTTTCAAGATTTATAACCCTCTCAGCGGCTTCCATCATCTCTTCAAAGGATTTATTTTTTCCTGTTGCAGCATTGTATAGACCCGTCCAAGTATGGCCTTTAACCGCTAACGTTATACTGGCGAATAGGCATACACCCAAAAGATTGGTTATCATTGAAAGTTCCATAAAAGGTTTTACCCACCATTTGTTTTCATCTTTAAAAGGTGAAATCTTTTCATTGATACCAAGCTCTGGCTCAATATAGCCAAAAGCATCTATTACTGATGCAAAGGGCCTTAAGTGATCGGCTCCTCTGGCTGAAATAAGATGTGAAAGTGCTTCTCCTTTACTTGCCCTCACTCCGCAAGATGCAAGCTCCATGCCTTTAACCTGGAAAATATACTTTTCAGCTTCTTCCCCTATTACTTTTGCCGCCCTCAATGAGCCATCTGCTAAAACATTTCCATAGCCTTCTCTTTTTGCAATCATTTCAATCATTTTTAATAGTGAATCGGCATTCCCGAAAGATAAATCTATCCCGCCCGTTGTTTCAAGGTTGATAAGGCCTTTTTCATACCATTCCATGGCGGAAGCAATTGTTTGCCCTACGGAAATAGTATCAAGGCCAAAAGCGTCGCACATAAAATTACCCTTTGTAATTGCGTTCAGATCGTCAATATAACACTTGGAGCCAAAGGCACCAACTGTCTCATATTCTGGACCTGCTCCTTTTTCTCCTTTAAACTCGCCTTCAAGTATTTCTACTTCTCTGCCGCAAGCAATGGGGCAACCGAAACAAGCCCAAGGTTTGACCTTTAATGTCTCATGATATGCTACATGACCTAATTTGTCCATTTTATCAAAAGTTGTATACTGCCAGTTCTTAGTCGGTAACAATCCCAATGCATTAATTGCATCGGTAAAAGAAGGTGTGCCAAAAGGCTTTAACTCTTCCCTCACAAATGCCTCATCATCTAATTCTTTGCGGGCCTGTTTGGCAAACTCGTCCATCATTTCACCATCAGCTACTTCGATTTTGTTTGAGCTATAAACAGCTATAGCTTTTAGATTTTTGTTTCCCATAACTGCACCCGGTGCTCCTCTGCCCGCTGCTCTGGTTTTGTCAATCATTATTGCTGACATTAAGACTTGGTTCTCTCCGGCCGGTCCGATACTTGCAATTCTTGTTCTCGGATTGCCCAATTCCTCTCTAATTTTATCTTCTGTATAATCTACGTTTTCGCCCCAAAGAGATGATGCATCCTTAAATTCTATATTATTATCGTCAATATGGAGGTACACAGGCACTTTACTTCTGCCTTCTATAACTATTGCGTCCCATCCCGCACGCTTAATCATTGGGGTAAAATGTCCACCGGAATTACTTAGGCCAATAGTTCCCGTCAATGGAGATTTAAATCCTACACAAAGTCTACCGGAGCATGGGGCTTTTGTCCCTGTCAATGGCCCCGCCGCAAAAATAAGCAAATTCTTTTCATCAAATGGATCTAGCCCTGGCTCTAATTCATCATAAAGTATTTTTACTGCCAGGCCTTCGCCACCGATATAAAGATCTTCCCATTCTTTGCTGATTTCCATGATCCTCGTAGTTTGATCAGTGAGATTAATTCTTAGAACTTTTCCAGTAATAGTGTTCATTGATAACCCTCCTTTTTTTATAATAATGTATGTGGATAAATTGTATATTTTAAAATCAGGTAAGCATGTGTATGCTTTATGCTTGACACCTTGTTTTGAACTAGGTCAAAATTTGAAATGGCTTAACTTTTCCTGAAAAAACACAAAAGGAGTTTTCTCTTTTTTTGAGAAAACTCCTTTGCAATATCGGCAGGCTAAAAAATCACTTCTTCGCCCTATCGTTCTGCATTCCTGATTCTATATACATGAAATTTTCAGGAATCACAAAATCGGAGTAATTTTTCTATTTCCTAAATTTTATCATGAATTATTATTTATGTCAATTCACCTAATGCAGCTTCAGAACTGTCTTTAGCACTATTTATTTGACAAAAATTAATCAAACTATATAATCCTGTACATAGTTCCTCTTCCACTACCAATAACATCAATATATCCTTGGTCTTTTAATGAGTTTAGTAATTTAACAACCTTGGTTTTTCCAAATCCTGCTACTTATGTTATATCAGTACTTGATAATTTCCTGTTTTTAGAAAAAGCTTGGTATACTAGTTTTTCATCAGGGTCTAATGACAACTTTTTTACAAGTACAGGTAATGTTATCTTTGCTGTCATTGATTTTATTTCCTATATTTAAAGAATATTTAGGTAGTTTTTCAGTATCTATATCTTCTTTTCCAGCCTACATGGTAGCTTGCATGGTGGTGCCATGCAGGAAAGATTCTTTGTCATTTGGTTTTCATAATAATTATAATCTCTTTGGAGTGGAGGGATCTCTCCGTTTTGCCTATAGTATTCTAATGTTAACTATCTCCTACTGTCATTTTGTCTTATCTGCTTTTCTGTATAATTGATGTCTTTTTAGGTTTGCCCTTTTCAAATTCAATACTTAAAGCTAATAAGTTAAATTTCCCATCTTCATCTTGATCCATACTATTAATATGAAGTACAGTAACTTGATTTAATTTATTATTATATTCCAGTGTAATTCTTGATATAGATGTCAATGAAATACCAACAATATTTCCATTGATAGCACTAACTGCTAATTTGTTAGAGTTTAATATCGTGTTGCCGCTATCAGCATTTCTATACTCAAGTACTTCTATTTCTTTCGCTGTATCGTTTATAGAAAATCTTTTTCCATTTAAAGATATCTCTGCATCATCAGATAACACAAATGTTGATTCATTCACAAAGCTCATTTTCTGCATATTAGTAAGTTTTTCTGAATTGAAATCTATTAGTTTTAATTCAGAGTTATCTTTTACTTCCCATATATCCATTAATAAATGAGAATTCAAATCATCTCTCTTTAACTTAGATACATCCCAGCCTCCAATACCATCTGTATCTGTCTGCTTTACCTTTGATACATCCCAACCTCCAATACCATCTGTATCTGTCTGCTTTACCTTTGATACATCCCAACCGCCGATACCATCTGTATCTGTCTGCTTTACCTTTGATACATCCCAACCGCCGATACCTGTGCTATCAGAATAATCC
>CAZQHS010000001.1:11778-65654 GCA_964593485.1 uncultured Clostridiaceae bacterium | reverse complement strand
TATACAGCTTTAACCCCGCAAATGCGGATAAAAAACTTTATTGTATGGAAATGTTCTCCTATCCGTCAGGTGCAAATTTGCATGTTGGGCATTGGTATAATTTCGGGCCTACGGATTCCTGGGCAAGGTTTAAAAGAATGCAGGGTTATGAAGTATTTCAGCCTATGGGATTTGATGCTTTTGGATTACCTGCGGAGAACTATGCCATAAAGACAGGCATACACCCTTGGGATTCTACCATTAAAAATATTGAAACCATGGAAAAACAGTTAAAAGAAATGGGAGCCATGTTTGATTGGGATTATGAGGTTGTTACTTGTGATCCGGAATACTATAAATGGACTCAGTGGATTTTCCTTAAACTTTATGAGGCAGGCCTGGCCTATAGAAAGGAAGCACCGGTAAACTGGTGCCCCAGTTGCCAAACGGTTTTGGCAAATGAACAGGTTATAGAAAATTTTTGTGAAAGATGTCAAGCAGAGGTAATAAAAAAGAACTTGACCCAGTGGTTTTTTAAGATAACCGCCTATGCAGACGAATTATTGGAAAAGCTCAATGTAATAGATTGGCCGGAAAGGACAAAAAAGATTCAAGTAAATTGGATAGGTAGGTCTGAAGGCTCCGAGATAGAATTTGAAATAGAAAATTCAGATTTGAATTTTAAAGTATTTACAACGAGGGCAGACACCTTGTTTGGTATTACCTATATGGTTTTGGCACCGGAAAATGAATTGGTTGATATGATAACCACGGATGAATGCAGAAAATCCGTAGATGAATATAAAAAATGGGCAGCAAAACAAAGTGAAATAGACAGGATGTCTACAGTAAAAGAAAAAACCGGCGTTTTTACCGGAGCATACTGTTTTCATCCGCTTACGGGAGAAAGACTACCTATTTGGATATCCGATTATGTTTTGGCCTCTTACGGTACGGGATGCGTTATGGCTGTTCCCGGCCATGATGAAAGGGATTATGAATTTGCGGAAAAATTCAACCTTTCCATAGTAAGGGTTATTGACAGTGAAGATGGCAGTGATGCACCATTGCCCTATGTGGATTATGGGGTTCTGGTCAACAGTAACAGCTTTGATGGTATGAAATCAAAAGATGCCATGAATAGTATAGTTGAAGAACTGAGTAAAAAGGGCAAAGGGGAACTAAAGATAAACTATAGGTTGAGGGACTGGCTTGTTTCCAGGCAGAGATATTGGGGTACTCCTATACCTATTGTTTATTGTGAGCACTGCGGCATTGTTCCTGTTTCTGAAGATGAATTGCCGGTGTTGTTGCCATACGATGTGGAATTCACTCCTGACGGTGAGTCGCCGTTACGGAAGGCTGCGGAATTCATTAATACGAAATGCCCGAAATGCGGAGGCCCCGCCAAAAGAGATGCGGACACTTTGGATACCTTTGTATGTTCTTCATGGTATTTCTTACGATATCCAGATAATAAGAATGAAAAAGAAGCGTGGAATAGAGAATGGATAAATAAAATGCTTCCTGTAGATATGTATGTGGGCGGTTCAGAGCATGCCGCCATGCATCTTTTATATGCCAGATTTTTCACCAAAGCTTTGAGGGATTTGGGATATTTAGATTTCGACGAACCCTTTTCGTCCTTGAGGCACCAGGGTGTTATTTTGGGGGCGGACGGCAATAAAATGAGCAAATCAAAAGGCAATGTTATATCACCGGACAGTTATATAGATGAGCACGGCTCCGATGTATTCCGTTTATATCTCATGTTCGGGTTTGCTTATGAGGAAGGCGGACCTTGGAATGATGATGGCATAAAAGCCATAGCGAGATTTTTACACAGGATTGAGAGGTTGTCGGAGAAGGTAATAGGGCTTAGGAGTGAAAAAGGCGGGGAAAAAATCGGACCTCGGGAAAAGGATTTGCTTTATGAGCGTCATAGGGCAATAAAGGAAGTCACGGGGGATACGGAGGAGTTTCATTTCAATACAGCTATAGCCAGGATGATGGAACTTTTGAATGCACTTTATAAGTATGAGACAGAGGTAAAAGATAAAAACATTCCTTTGTTTGAGGAGACCTTTGCTGATCTAATCAGGCTTTTGGCACCTTTTGCTCCACACTTCGGGGAAGATATATGGGAAGCCTTGGAATACGATTATTCCATTTTCAATGAGTCCTGGCCAAAGTGGAAAGAAGAAGCCCTGATAAAGGATGAAGTGGAGATTGCAGTTCAGATTAACGGCAAAGTCAGATCGAGAATTATGGTACCTTCGGGTGCCGGTGCCAAAGAAGTTGAAAAGATTGTAATGGATGATGACGAAACAAAAGAGTTTATTAAAGATAAAAACATTATTAGAGTGATAGTGGTAAAAGGCAGGCTTATAAATATTGTGGTGAAATAAGAAAATGATTTTCTGACAGTTGCCCAAGTGGTGTGATAAACTTTGGCAACTGATTTTTTTTGGAGGAAATACAAACTAAATGTAGAATACTAATCTATATGCAGTATATTATATTTGGTATTGGGGGTGCCTAAATGGTTTACGGAATAGGTACTGATATTATTGAAATAAACAGGATTAAAAAAGTGATAGAAAGATATCCAAATCTAATGAACAGATTGTTCAGCGTGGAAGAATCGGAATACTATGAATATAAACGATGGAATCCACAGAATATTGCAGGAGGCTTTGCAGCCAAAGAAGCGGTATTCAAAGCCATGGGCACGGGACTTAGCAAGTTTAAGTGGAAAGAAGTAGAGATTATAAGGGATGGTAATGGGCGTCCCTATGTCAGATTAAACGGCAAAGTTAAAGATTATGCGGACAGCAATTATATAGGCTTGATCCATGTGAGCATTTCACATTGCAAAGAATATGCTACAGCTACCGCTATTGCGGAGGTTTCACTTGAAAAGAGGTGGATGGATATTGAAAGCATGCTCATCTCGGCAAATGAGGGCGACAGACGAAATATTCATTAATGATTGTTCAGCAGTTGATAGAGTAGGTTCAGAACCGCGTGTTACTGATGAAAATTTTGTTAAGGGTTATTTCAGACCCAGGGAAAATAATTCCCATAAAGGCACTTATGGGAGGGTTTTGGTAATTGCCACTTCAAAAGGCATGGCAGGGGCGGGGATTTTATCATCTGAAGCGGCACTTAGGACAGGTACGGGGATAGTCATGTTGGCAGTTCCCGATAGTCTCATGGGTATTGTGAGCGGCAAGGTGCCGGAAATCATGACAAAAGGTTTAATGGAGGATAACCAAGGTTGTCTGTCCATTGAAAGTTATGAAGATATCAAAGATGAATTCCAAAAGGCGACAGCCATGCTGATAGGTCCGGGTCTTGGTTTGGGTAAAGATATTTTTCAGCTTGTTGCTAAAATAATAAAGGAATATAAAAATCCCATTGTAATTGATGCAGACGGTTTGAATGCTATATCCAAGAACCCTTCGGTTTTACTGGAAAAGTGCGGGGAGATAATATTAACCCCTCATCTCGGTGAAATGGCAAGACTGTTAAAAGTCAGCCCCGATGATATACAAAATGATAGGATAGGGTATGCAAGAGAGTTTGCAAAGAAGTATAAGGTAACTGTTGTGCTAAAAGGACACCGCACCGTAATAAGTTCATTAAGCGGGGAAACATGGATTAATCCCACGGGGAATCCGGGCATGGCAACGGCAGGGGCGGGAGATGTTTTGGCAGGCATTATAACAGCCTTAATAGCCCAAGGATTTACACCCCAAAATGCGGCAATTTGCGGTGTATATGTTCATGGCTGTGCAGGGGACAAAGCTGCGGATGAATACGGACAATGGGGCATGACAGCAACAGACATAATAAGGTTTATTCCTAATATAATTAAAAATATAGGATGTTAAGCGAATAGATTTTTGGATAAATATAAGTAGCATATAAATACAAAGGAGGTCGTGGAATGTACGATTTAAATCAAATAAGGCCGGTATGGGCTGAAATAAACCTTGACAATTTGGCACATAATATGCGGGAAATCAGAAGGCTGACAGACAAAAATGCCTTAATAACAGCCGTGATTAAGGCAGACGGGTATGGACATGGTGCCAAGTATATTGCAAAAACTTTGCTGGAAAACGGTGCTGACAGGTTTGCAGTGGCAGTTTTGGATGAGGCTTTGGAACTGAGGAAATTCGGGATAAAGGAACATATTCTTGTTATGGGATATACAGGTCCTGAAAGAGCAGAAGAAATAGTGAAAAGCGAGGCTGAACAAGCGGTATATTCCTATGATGTGGCAGAAGCGATATCCCAAGAAGCTGTCAGACAGAATAAAAATGCCAAGGTTCACATAAAAATTGATACGGGAATGGGTAGAATCGGCTTGGTGCCAGGAGAAGATACAGTCAGCCTGATTAAAAAGATATCCTTGCTTCCAAATCTGTTCATTGAAGGGATTTTTACACATTTTGCCGTAGCGGATGAAAAGGATAAAGAGTATACTAACAAACAATTTGAAAAATTTAAGTGGATGTATGACAGACTTGCGGAAGAAGGCGTAAAAATTAACGTGAGACATTGCGGTAATAGTGCCACTATCATAGATTTACCAGATTTTCATTTAGATATGGTAAGGGCGGGCATTATTCTATACGGCCTGGCACCTTCTGAAGATGTTATGCTTGACAGGATTGATTTGAGACAGGTCATGTCTTTAAAAGCCCGTATTACACATGTAAAAGAAATCGAAGTAAATGAAAGCGTAAGCTATGGGAGAAAGTTTGTAGCATCTAAAAAATCCAAAATAGCATCATTACCTTTGGGTTATGCAGATGGATATACCAGAATGCTTACAGGTAAGGCGGAAACAATAGTAAAAGGACAGCGAGTCCCCATAGCAGGAAGGATATGCATGGATCAATGCATGATAGATGTATCGGGGATTGATGATGTTAAGGTTGGGGATGAAGTTATATTGTTTGGTGAACAAAATGGAAATACAATATCTATTGACGAAATAGCAAATATTTTAGGCACTATTAACTATGAAATAATTTGCATGATAGGAAAAAGAGTACCCAGAGTTTATATAAAGGAAGGAAAAGTAGTAAATATCGTGAATTATATCTATCCATGTTAACATATGATTTAATATAACAGTAACCTCTTTCCGATACTGTTCATATAGTCTTGGTGTCATCCTGAGCATTGCGAAGGATCTTAAGACTTATCGGGAAGTCTCGACAGTGACATTTATCATAGCAATATAAGGCAATTAGGTAATGTATGAACAGTAACCTCTTTCCGGATAAGGTTGCAAATGGCAGATATTATGTATAGCTTTAATGTAAAAGCTGGTATATAATAGTCTATATGTGGATAGCATAAATTCATGGAGACTGTTGCAGGTTTGGTATTTTACACCATACATATTTAGTGAGACAAAAGAAATACTGGAGGTGCTAGTGTGGCAGAATGTAAAAGGATTGTTATAAGCTTACCGGGCAGCCTTTTAGAAGAAGTAGACAACATGCTCTTTATTGAACAGTGCAATAGAAGTGAATTTGTGAGGAAAGCTATGAAGCATTATTTGGGTGAGATAAAAAGGATGAACTTTACCGAAGGTATGAAAAAGGGTTATATTGAAATGACACAGATAAATGTAACAATAGCAGAAATGGGGCTATGTGCTGACCAAGAGTGTATATGTAATTACGAATCCAGGCTTGCGGAGCGTGAATGATGTGATTGTAAAGAGGGGAGATATATTTTATGCCGATCTGAGCCCTGTAATCGGCTCGGAACAAGGGGGAACAAGACCAGTTCTTGTGATACAAAATGATATAGGGAATAGGTACAGTCCTACTGTTATAGTGGCTGCTATTACTTCTCAAATCAATAAGGCAAAACTTCCTACCCATATTGAAATAAGTGCGGAAGAATATGGATTAGCAAAAGACTCTGTAATACTGCTGGAACAGATTAGAACTATAGATAAGAGAAGACTTAGAGAAAAAATAGGTCATCTTGCGGAAGAACTTATGGCAAAAGTAGATAACAGTTTAGAAATCAGTTTTGGTTTAAAAGAATACAATGTTTAAAAGAGCGTAGGCTCTTTTATACTTTCAACTCTTTGTTTTTTAACTTCTACCTACATCTGAAATATAATTCAACTGTTACAGTTCATACGATCTCAGCGTTATCCCATTAAGACTCTTTGGCAAGTGTTGTTACCGGGTACAAGCCTTGCTAATATAATTTTTTGCTAAATACAGGATTTTATCTAATATTAGCGAATTATATCTTAAAAGGGTTGATTGGAGGCAAGATATATGAAAAGAAATAATAAAAAGTTAAAAGCGGCAGTAGTTTTAATTGCAGTTTTAATTGTCATGGTTTCACTATTTATATTCGGTACAGCCGACGGTGCAGAACCCGGTTCAGAAGCAGACCCCATCGTTACTCTCAGCTTCGTTGACAAAAAGATAGAGCAGATAAAGTATTATATCGATTCGAACCTTAATTTTAATAGGGAAGAGATTGATGATATGATGCTGGAATTAGAGGAAATGGATGAGATAATTAATGACCTTAAAGAAAAGGTCGAAAACGCATTGACTTTTAAAGTTGTAGAAATGAAAAAAGGTCAAATCCTGTTAAGCGGAGAAGGGGCGGAGATAATCGTGAGGTCAGGTAAAACCACAGCTATATACGGGAAAAACGGGGGGCTATCGGATATCACCGCAGCAAAGGATTTGAAAGATGGCGAGGCAATAATTTTGAATCATATGCTTATATCATCCAGAGATGATGGAAGAGGAATTAAGGCTGGAGATGGTGTGTTTTTAATCATCAAAGGAAGTTATATGTTAAAATGATACTAAGGAATGTAAAAAGCCTGTCATAGGCTGCTTTTAAACAGGAGGCCATCTGATGAATGCATTGGAAAGAAGAGACAATATCCTGAAAGGAAATTTATATAGAGTTATTATCTCCTTGTCGTTACCGATAATGATAAACAATCTGATTCAAACCTTATACAATTTAGCAGACGGTATATGGGTCAGCAAAATCAGTTCCGTTCACTTTGCCGCAACGGCTCTTGTTTTTCCTGTCACTTTTTTGTTTATTTCTTTGGGCATAGGTATTTCCATAGCCGGTACTTCAGTATTATCACAACTTATAGGTGCTACGGATTATAAAAGAGCAAAGGAGTACGCCACCCAGACAACCGTGATATCTTTAATTCTTTCTATTGTATTTGCTATATTGGGATACACATTAACTCCTTTTATAGTGAGGGCTATGGGAGCCGAAGGCATTTTAGCCGAATTAAGTATCATCTATTTGAAAATAACTTTTTTGGACATGCCTTTTACTTATATGTTTTTTACCGTCAATTCCATAATGAACGCTCAGGGCAATATGGTCATACCTACAATACTGAGCGGTATAAGTGCGGTGCTTAACATCGTTTTGGACCCCGTATTTATTTTTACTCTTAATATGGGTATAGCAGGTGCTGCTATTGCGACACTGATTTCAAAAGCTTTGCTTGCCGTTTCTGGATTTTTTATACTGATGAGGTCTGAGAGTTTCATAAAACCCAAGTTCCGTGGCTTTAAATTTGACAAGAAAATTATCAGAAAAATTATAAAAGTGGGCTTGCCTTCCAGCGTGGGATATTCTGGTGCTTCTGTAGGTTTTCTCGTGCTAAACGGTTTTATCGTATCCTACGGTACAGCCACCATAGCTGCCTTTGGTATGGTTAACAGGATTACTGCCCTGATCATGGAGCCTGCCATGGGGGTTGGGGCTGCCCTTACATCAATAATCGGTCAAAACATAGGTTCAAATCAAATAAGCAGGGCAAAAGAAGCTTTTATGAAATCCATGTCCTTAACGGTTTCTTTTTCTGTAATAGGGTGCATAATTCTATTATGGAAGGACAAAGCCGTGATAAACTTTTTCATGCAGTCCAAAGATGATATCACAGTAATTTCACAAGGTATTACTTATCTTAGATATATAACTATATCCATGCCCCTTATGGGGATTTTTAGTGTTTTGCAGGGGTTTTTTCAAGGAACGGGGCATACGAAATATTCCATGGCAATGGAAATCAGCAGGTTATGGTTTATCAGATTACCTATGGTCTTGTTTTTTAAGTATTTTACCGATATAGGACCCGCCGGTATATGGTTTTCTATGAGTTTCAGCAATCTGTTGGTTTGCATATACGGTTACTTGATATATAGGAAAGGTTTATGGCAATATAATATTATGAGGACATAGTTATTGGAGGGATAAGAGAAATTGTTTCCGGATTATGTGTTAAGTGATTATGAGGGAAAGCATTGGACAGGTGTTCAAAGATTATTCAAAGAAGTATTCGACAAGAAATTGGATCCTGGATATTTCAAATGGAAGAATGAAGACAACCCCAATGGTAAGTCTATTATAAAAACAACTTCTTATGATGGGCAAGTTGTGGGATATACATGTGTAATGAAATATAAAATGAGTCTTTTTGGGAAGAATATAATGGCAGGACAATCTGTTGACGCAATGGTTGAAAAAAAACATCAGAGAAAAGGTATCTACGAAAACATGGCTATGGAAGCATTGAGAGATATTAAAAAACAAGGTTTAGGGATTAGGTTCAACTTCCCAAATACTGCTGCTTTTATGGCATCCACGAAGAAAGTAAACATAAAAAAAGTCTGTGATATGCCCCGGTTTTTAAAAGTATTAGATGACAAAGCAGCTTTTGCCATGTTTACCGATAATAGAATTTTAAAACTGTTTGGCGGCAGCTTATTAAACATTTATAATAAGTTAAGATCAAATACCATACATAGTTCGGCGGAATATGAAATCAAAGAAATAAAAAACTTCGACAGCGGCTTTGATGAACTGTGGGAAAAGGTGAGGAATGATTACCCCATTGCCCTTGTGCGTGATTCCGTTTATTTAAACTGGAGATACGCAGAGTGCGTTAATGATTATAAAATATTTGCAGCATTTAAAGATGAAAAACCTATAGGGTATATAGTTGGGACGTTAGAAGAAAAAATAGGCAAAGATGGGGAAACACTTATTTTAGGACATATAGCGGATATAATATGCCATGGGGAACATACCAAAGCAGCAAAAAGTCTTATTTCCATATTAGAAAAATATTTTAAGAATGAAAATGCCTGTGCAATTTCATGTTGGATGCTAAAACATTGGTTTTATGCGGGAACTCTTAAAAATCAAGGTTTTTTACAATATGGTTCTCCTGTGATACTTGCGGCAATCCCAATGACGGAAATACTGAAGATTGGGAAAGACAAAATATATAATCAGAGGAATTGGTTTATAACTATGGGGGATTCTGATTATATATAATAAAAGGTTGTGTATTTTGTGAAGGATTTTGCAAAAAGGATTCTGACAAAACCTATAACATTATTTAACAAAGTTGTTATTGGACTATACCTGTTAGCGGCTAAAAGAAAAGCTAAAAGTTTTATGCCGCTGGGGTTGTCTATGGGTAGGGCACTCATATTGGCACCCCATCAGGATGATGAAATTATTGGCTGTGGTTGTTTCATTCAGCAAATGATAAAAGAAGGGGGTATAGTTAAATCTGTATTTTTTACCGATGGTTCTAAGAGCTCTGATGAGATAGAACCGGAAACGCTAAAAAGGATTAGAAAAGCCGAGGCACAAGAAGTGGCAAAAACGTTAGGCATGGAACCGCCGAAATTTTTGAATAAAGTAGATGGAGAATTAGATCATAGGGATACAGATGCTGCCGGGAAAGTTGCAGAAATAATTAAAAGTTTTCAGCCAGATTTAATTATGGTTCCGTATTTCCTTGACGGTCATAAAGATCACAGTGCTGTAAGCGGTATACTTATTAATGCTTTAGATTTAATAAAGTTTAAAGGAAAGTTATTTGCTTATAGGATTAACTCGCCGATTTCAGTATATGGTGTTACCCACTATGTAGATTGTACTGATTTTATGGAACCCAAGGCGGATGTATTAGAATTATATGAATCACAGACTATGACTTTTGAGTCTATATTATTAATGGATAGGCTTAACGGAATTGTGGCAGGTGCACGGGAGGGAGCGGAACTATTCAGAGAACTGAATTTTGGTGCATATAAAAAGGCCTATAAGAAATATAATAAGGATAATAATATATGGAAGAGCTTTAGGCAGATGTACAGCATGTATTTTATGGTTTTGGCCTATTTTAAAGGTATCAGGCTAAAAAAGGAAATAGCGGATTTTCAAAATATAAAATCGGGTTCGTCAAAGGAAACGGAGATTTAGCTATGTAACTAAGAAAACGCGTCAAATACAATAATCTGTTCTTGCAAGATAAGCTATAATTTGAACGGTAGTGATTAAATAGATACAGTTTACACGTTGTTCACTTAACACTACTAATGTTAGCAATATTAGTATTTGATAGAGATTCCATTGTGGAAAGGCTTAAGGTCTGTTAGCGAAATGTGGGAAAAGCGAAAACAAAAACATATATAATTAAGGGAAAGATAGTGTAAAATAGGTTTATGTTACTTAAATAAAAAATAAAAAACCGGCGAAAAACGGAGGTGCTTGTATGAAAATAATAGATGATAAAGGAAGATTGTTCGGAATAATAAATATAATAGATTTGTTCATAAGTGTAATGCTTATTGTGCTTATGGGATTCGGTGCCTATAAGATATTCAGGGTAAACCCCACTGTAGCTGTAAACACTCAAAAAATCACTATGGTATATTTTATTCAGGAAGTGAGAGATGTTACATATAATGCTATCGAAGAAGGTGAGATAGCTAAAGATTATGACAAAAATAGTGTCTATGGCAAGATAGTAAAGAAAGAGGCCTTTCCCGCCATGAAAATAGCTGAGACGGCAGATGGCAGATTTGTGGAAGCGGAAATACCCAATCGTTTTGATGTAAAGATATATATAGAAGGTGATGCCGTTATAAGCAAAACCGGTGTATATATGGGGGGTCAAGAGGTAAGAGTAGGTTATACTGCGGCTATAAAAGGCAGAAGGTTCGGTACAAGAGGTTATGTTTACGATGTAATAATTAATGAATAGGAGATTTTAGTATGAGAAATACATCTAAAATTTTACGCTTTATGATTCATACTGCCGACATGGTAGAGATAGCCTACAAAAACAGCTTGTTTTTAAAATTATGCCGGAAAGTTTCGTTAGTGTGGCTTGACAGTAATTTCGGTAAAATTATATCCGGCTTCTTCAGTTATGAGGTACACAGCAATTCTTTGTTTTTTAAATCTGTTAAGTCTATAACAAATAAACTGGCAAAAAGCATTGCCGAGTTCTTTTCATTTAAAGAAGCTGTAAAAGGCAGTAAATATATAAATACTATGAATAAGCTTACTTCAAAGAACAGTTTCAAAAGAATGCATAGTGTAAAAACCGTTTTTAAAAACAGCTTATTTATAAACACCATCTACAAGTTTTGGATAACTGTGGATTAAGGGGGATGCTATAATGGTTTTGGTTGTAAAACTTATTGGCGGAGTTGCTGCATCTGCTATAGTAATGAAAAGCCCTCTTTGGGGACTATTTACCCTTATAATCGCTATACCTTTTTTACCTAATGAAGCCATGTTGATATTTACGGCGTTAGTGGTGTTTTCTTTTATTATAAAGGCTTTTATTACCGGCGACTTTGATTTAATGCCGGATCCCTTGACAGTGCCTTTGCTGGCCTTTGCTATTGTGCAGATTATTACCACCATTATTTCCGTATCACCTTTTTTAAGCATACAGAATTTAATTGTAAGTTTAATAAGCATGGCACTATATTTCACTATTGTAAATACAATAAAAACAAAAGAAGACCTTGACAGGGTACTTAAAATCTTTATTATCACAGCATTTATAATGTCCTGCTATGGTATTTTGCAATACTATACCTTGGGTGCAACCAGTAAAGCATGGGTGGATGTGGAAATGAATCCGGATTTAAAAACAAGGGTTATCGGTACTTTCGGAAATCCCAATGTTTTTGCCGAGTATTTGGAGCATATATTGCCTGTCGCCATAGCTTTAATATTTGCATACAAAAAATGGATTAACAAGGCTATAGCCGTGGTTTTGGCAGGAGTTATGTTTGTTTGTCTGCTGCTTACATCATCAAGAGGTGCTTGGCTGGGCTTCGCGGCTGCAATGCTCATGTTTGTTGTCCTTAAATTTTTTAAGTATATTTTCTTTTTTTTAGCCGGTGGTGTCTTAAGCATACCCTTGGCACCAAAAGTAATACTTCAAAGAATCAGCACTATCGGTAATATAAAAGACAGTTCCAATGAATACAGGACTTACATATGGGAAGGCACAATCAAGATGATTAAAGATTTTTGGATAACCGGTGTGGGATACGGATATTGGGCTTTTAAAAACACATTTTATGAATACAGCATAAAAGGTACAAAAACATGGCACAGCCATAATATGTACTTGGAAATTATTGCGGAAATGGGTATATTCGGTTTATTGACTTTTGCATGGTTTGTTCTCTCTCTTTTTATACATTCCGCTAAGTTTATATTAAGAACAGATGATAAGTATTTAAGTTATGTTTCTACAGGACTTTTAGCAGGATTCTTATCAATTATGGTTCACGGTGTAGCCGAACACATATTATATATGCCAAAATCCGTTATTATGTTTTGGATGTTTGCAGCTTTCATATCTACTGCAAGAATTATTGAGGCAAAATAAAAAACGTACTGTTCACACAATCATGGTGTCATCCTGAATGAAATGAAGGATCTTAGCCCAGAGAACAGCGAACAGAAGTCCAGAGAACAGATTAGGGTATTCCTTTAGGGTCTAAGATTCTTCGCTAACGCTCAGAATGACATGTTCCGGAGAACGATTGTTGAGCAATAGTACAAGGGGCAGACGACCCTGTCTGCCCTCGTAGGGGAGACCTTTGGTCTCCCGGCAAGACTCAAGAAGCCAGTGGCCAGAGGCGGATATTGTCATCCTGAATGAAATGAAGGATCTTAAGACTCTTCGGCAAGCCTCAGAGTGACATTTAGCGTTGCAATATGAGGCAAAATAAAAAAACTATTAAAAACTATTAAAGGAAAACTGTAACAAATAAGAAATATATGGAGTCTAATAAGAATGATATAATGGGTTTAAATTATTGCATTGGAGGTAGTTTATATGAAGTTTAATAAAAGAATTAAGAATTACATATCTTTTTTATTGGTTTTTTCTCTTCTTTTTTCAAATATCCTATACGCCGCAAAAAAGAATGATACAGCGGAAAGCATTGTAGAGGAGAGCACACAACAAATAGGACCCGGTACATATTATAAGAATACGAAATTGATTGCTCCAAATGGAACTTTCAATATAAATACTGTTGAAACTTCTATCGGAACAAAATTTATAAAGGTTGAAGCCGGGGATAATGGCAGGGCAATCGGTACTGCAACCGTGTCCAAACAGGCTGAACAAAAATTCCAAAAAGACACCAGGGTGATTGGGGCAGTAAATGGAGATTTCTTTTACACCAACGAATTGACAGGATTACCATCGGGTACAAACATAATAGACGGAGAAATAAGGACTGCATTGGTAAGCAACACGGTATTTGGTGTTTCAAATAAAGGAAATTGTTTTATCAGTGATATAGAGATGAACGGTTTTGTCCAAATCAGGAAAAAGAAATATGATATCACAGGGGTTAATCGGGTAAGATGGGATAATCAGTTGGTTTTGTATACCCATGCTTTCAGCAAACCTACAAATACAAAAGGGGAAGGCACTGAGGTAGTTATAAAAGGATTAGAACTTCCAATTGAAGGTAACAAAACCTATACGGGTACTGTGGAACAGATTTTTAAAGACATAGAGTCCGTGCAAATACCCGAAGACAGAGTGGTTTTATCCGGACAAGGGGCAGCAGCGGAATTTCTAAACGTCCTCAAAGAAGGAGATGAGCTGAGTTTTGAAATTAACTTCAGCAGAAAAGATATCAAGCATGCCATCTCCGGTACACCAAGACTTCTGATTAATGGTGAAATATCCGAAGAATTATCTAAAAGGTCCGATGCCAAAGTGAGACACCCCAGAACTGCTGTGGGAATAAAAGGCGGCCAGGTAGTACTTATAACCGTTGATGGAAGGCAAAAAGGCTTTAGTGATGGAATGACTCTTTATGAATTGGCAAATTACATGCTGGAACAAGGCATAGAAAATGCTTTAAACTTTGACGGCGGGGGGTCCACAGCAATGATTGCAAGAAAACAGGGTAGTGTTTCTGCAAGACTTGTTAACTCGCCTTCCGATGGCAGAGAAAGAAGTGTGGCGAATTCTTTACAGATATTATCCCAGGCACCTTTATCAGAACCCAAGACGGTTTTTCTGGAAAAGAACTCATTGAAAATATTTAAAAACAGTGAATATAATCCTTCCGCTTATGCCATGGACCAATATTTTAACAGAGTTGACGTTGAAACGAATAAACTGAAATTCAATGTAAGCAAAGGGATAGGTGCTGTCAGTAAAGAAGGGGTATTTAAGTCGGGTCCAAACGCCGGAAAAGGTTATTTAGAAGCTGTAATAGGTAATTCAAAAAGTAAAATGGAAGTGGAAGTGTTTGACAAAGTAGCTTCCTTAAGAATTTTAAACAGTTATATAAGCCTGGAACCCGGAGAAAAGGTTCAGATGCAAGCCAAGGCTTATGATGAAGAAGGCAAGGAAATTATTATAAGCCCTTCCGCAATTACTTGGGCTGTCAGCGAGGATTTCGGTAAGGTAGACAAATCCGGAGTATTCATTGCAGGCAAGAGTATGATTGAAGGCAAAGTAATGGCTAAGATAGATACGATTACATCCGTGGTTGATGGAAGAATAGGCAATATGCCCATTGTTCTCCACGGTTTTGAAGATAAAAACAATATAGAGTTGACCAGCATCAGGGCCAAAGTATCAGGCAGGGTATCCCAAAATGCGGAACCGGTGATACTTGGGACTTCATCTTATAAATTTGAATATGATATGGAAACCGGTGAAGAGGGAACTTCGGCGGCATATATGAATTTTAAAGAGAACATTACTGTACCCGGCAAGCCCGTTGAAATAGGGGTATGGGTATACGGTAACGGCTCAGGCAATTGGCTGAGAGGTACTTATATAAACGGCAATGGAGAAAGAAAAATAATGAATTATACAAGCCAAGGCAAGTTTGATTGGAACGGCTGGAAATATGCTTATGCGGAAATTCCAAAGGACGAAAAGTTCCCCATTGCTTTGGAACAGATTTATATAGCGGAGCCCACAGAGGAAAACAAAACAAAGGGTGCAATATATTTTGATAATCTTACAGCTTTATATAAAGAAGGAGTAGATTATTATAATCCTGTGGTTGCTGAGATAAACATAGGAGATAAAGAGGAGTTTACGGAAATACCCGAAGAAATCGTTATAAAGGTAAAAGATAAAGGCGAAGGTATAGATGCAAAGTCAATAGTCTTGTTGTTGGATAACATACAAGTAAAAGCGGATTATGATGTGGAAACGGGCACTATAACACATAAACTATCTGATAGACTATATAAAGGAGAACATGAGATTTGGCTGAGGTTGCGGGATAAGGCGGGGAATGGGCTTAACCCGGAATTCAGACAGACATTTGTGTTAAAGAAAAAGTAAATATAATTATGCTAAATGCTTAACACCCGTAAGGGGGTTAAGCATTTTCTATGTGCTCCTGCTCCCTATACAACCCTATAAAATATGTTATAATATTTAAGTGTAATGAAAGGCATTAATTTTCATCCTATGTTATCTGAGATACGAATGATCCTGACCCTGAAGGAATACCCTAACCCAGAGCCTGGTGGCCAGTGGCCAGAAGCCGGAAATAGCAAGAGTCAAGAGGCAAGAGGCTGATACAAAGATTCTTCACTACGTTCAGAATGACACGTTTCGGTATTTCATAACATTCTAATACAAGAATATTTATAGGGGGATACAGTTGAAAAGAGAAAGAGTTGAAGAACTGTTTTATATAAGGGCTATATGTGCTTTGGGAATTTTTATGATACATCTTAGCGGTTCCTTTGCCATGTCTTCTCTTTACGGAAGCAAGGCAATGTATTTGGGTGTTTTTCTAAACCAATTTTTCAGATTCGGCACACCGGTATTCATGATGATTTCCGGATTTGTATTGTTCTATAACTATAGGAGTTTTGAAGAATTCCATACGATAAAGTTTTACAATAAAAAACTGAAGTTTATATTATTGCCATACTTGCTATGGTCATTTTTGTACTATGCCATATTCCCTTATATAATATGGACACCTATTAATCAATTAATAAACAATTATAAATCCATAAATATTGATTTTGTAAAGTTTATCAAAATTACAGCCATTGGCAATGCTTACCCCCATTTATATTTTATATTTCTCATATTTCAGTTTTATTTACTATACCCCGTGTTTATGAAATATTTTATCAAATCTATGAAAAAAACCCCCTTATTATTTTTTGGAATTACAACAATAATGCAAGGGGCTATTTTACTTTACGAGTTTTCATATAAAACGCATAGCAATAATGTGATATTGAACTATTTCAATACTTATTATTGGAAAAGTGTATTTGGTTGGTTTTATTACTTTTTCACCGGTGGTCTCTTGGCTCTGCATTACAAAAAAGTTTCAAATTTTATTGAGAATAATATAATTAGAATAATTCCTGCATATTTACTGTCGGCTTTTTTGTATATCGGTGAGGCTTATTATAGCATCTTTAAGAATCAGGGTAGAAACTATTATGAAAGATACGGTTCTATAAGGCCTATGACTATGTTTTTTGCAACTTGTACCATAGTCATTTTGGTATGGCTTGGGAAAAGGATTCATAAAAGCAATGGCAGGTATAAGAATATGTTAAGGGCATGGGGAACATACTCTTTGGGAATATATTTTCTTCATCCTTTTGTATTGGAATTAATCAAAGTGAAAATAATTAACAAATATCCCACTGTTTTAGGTTATAGTAGAATCAGCACATTAATATTTTTGGCCGTTGCCGGGTGGGCTATCACTGTTACAACAGTTTTACTATTATCAAGATTTAAGTTAAGAAGTGTGATAATAGGAAGGGTACCAGCATATGAGGCCAAGGTTAAACCCGAATTGGAAGTAAGAAATACGGGACTTATAGGTTAGTAGTGGCGGACCTCTGCCCGCCTTTACCAATAAAACAATAAGGAAGTGCGAGATAATGTTGAAAGTAATTCATTTAATCAGTGGCGGCGATGTGGGAGGTGCAAAGACCCATGTCTTGACCTTGATTAAAGAACTGCAAAAAAATATAAACGTAAAACTTATATGTTTTATGGAAGGTTCTTTTGCTGATGAAGGAAGGCAAATGGGCATTGATGTTCTTGTTATGGAGCAAGGTAAAAGATATGACTTGCAGGTAGTGGAAAAGATCATAAAGATTATTAAAGAAGAAAATATTAATATGATTCATTCTCATGGTGCCCGGGCAAATTTTATAACTCGCTTTATAAAAAAAAGAACCGATATCCCTTGCGTGACTACTGTACATAGTGACTTTATGTTGGATTTTAAAGGCAATATTTATAAACATTTAATTTATACAAACTTGAACATTTTTGCACTAAAGAAATTTGACTACTTTATAGGTGTATCGGAAGACTTTAGACAAATGCTGATAGGCAGAGGTTTTCCCCAAGATAAAGTATATACCGTATATAACGGCATTGATTATAGCGAAAGCATAAGTTATAAAAGCAAGGGAGATTTCCTTGAAGAAATAGGATTGGCTCATATACATAACAAATTAATAGTGGGCATTTTGGCAAGAATACATCCGGTAAAAGGTCATGAAGTTTTTATAAAAGCAGCCGGAGAAGTATTGGAAACAAACAAAGATGTTCATTTTTTAATTACGGGCAGTAAAGATGAGATGCCGGAGCTGACAAATTTAGTCAAGAATCTAAAGATAGAAGACAAAGTCCATTTTATCGGGTTTGTGGAGAACCCCTATGATTTTTTAAATGCTATTGATATAAATGTATTAACATCTTATAGCGAAAGTTTTCCTTATGTTTTGATGGAAGGTGCTCAACTCTTAAAACCTACTGTTTCTTCCGCTGTGGGTGGGATTCCCATGCTTATCAAAGACGGGATAAACGGTTATCTATTTAAAGCCGGAGACAATAAAGAATTGGCAAAAAAACTAAAATCACTGATTGACGACAAGGAAAAAAGAATTACTTTCGGAAAAGAATTATTGGAATACGCAAAAGCAAATTATTCATTGGAAAAGTTAGCTTCTCTTCATATTAAAATCTACAACACTATCGTAAAGCAAAGCCAAAAAAGTTTATCCGCGGTAATATCAGGATATTACGGTTTTGGTAATAGCGGAGATGAAGCAATATTAAAGTCTATAGTCAGAGATTTTAGAGATTATAATTCAAACATTAGAATAACAGCATTATCCAACAATCCGGATAAAACAAGCACCGAATATAGCATAAATTCAATAAACCGGATAAATTTAATTGATATTTCTAAAAAGATTAAGAAAAGCGATTTATTTATAAGCGGCGGGGGCAGTTTGCTCCAAGACCAAACCAGCACAAGATCCTTGTTGTATTATTTGTTTATCATAAAAATAGCATTGCATTATAAAAAGAAAATTATGCTTTATGCCAACGGGATTGGTCCTATAAATTCTAAAAATAACGCAAAAAGGGTAAATAGGATAATAAACCAAGTAGATTTAATCACCTTAAGGGAAGAACATTCATTAAAACTTTTAAGAGAAATAGGAATAGATAAACCTAAAACAATTCTCACTGCAGACCCTGTTCTAACTACTAAACCGGCTGATGTACATATTGTTGAAGACCTATTGAAAAAAGAAGGCATTTCCCGGGAAACAAAATTGATTGGTATTAATATCAGAGATTGGAAGTATTCTGGGGACTTTAATGTTCGGCTGGCTGAGTCTTTGGTATACATTTATAATAAATATAACCTTATCCCTTTGTTTATACCTATGAGTGCAGGCGATCTTGAAGTAATAAAATGCTTTGCCCAGCCCCTTGATATACCATATAAAATACTTTCAGAAGTATACTTGCCCGAAGAACTCATTGGAATTGCTGAACGTCTCGTTATAGTAATGGCAATGAGGCTTCATACACTGATTTATTCATCAATTGCCACAACACCCATGGTAGGGCTTATTTATGATCCTAAAGTAAAAGGATATTTAGAATATATAGGCCAACCGGCTGCAGGTAATGTAGAGAATATAAGTAGCAGTAAGATAAACGAAAAGATAGATATGATTATGGATAACTACGATTATGAAAAGAAAAAGTTAGAGTTGAGAATGGCGGAACTAAAGGAGCTAACCAAAGAAAATGTAAAACTTGCTTTTGAATTAATGGAAAGGGACTTGTAAGGGAATAAAAGTGTAGGCACAAATCAAGTTTTTCGAAAGGTGTAGAAAAATGAGAAATACGGTAGATATAGTTGGTGTGAAAATAGATAATTTGACAATTATAGATGCAGTTATAAAAACAGAAGATTTCCTGGATGGTGAAAGTACAAATATAATATTTACTCCAAATAGTGAGATACTTTTAGATGCAATAAAAGAACCTGCCTTTGCTGAAATTTTAAATAGCGGAGACTTAGTTGTGCCTGATGGCATAGGTGTGGTAATGGCTTCAAAATTTTACAATATGCCCATAAAGGAAAGAGTCGCCGGATATGACTTGATGTGCAAATTAATCGAAGTAGCATACCACAAGAAAAAAAGCATTTATTTATTGGGAGGCAAAGAAGGGGTAGCGGAGGAAGCGGCAGCAAGGCTTAAGGAAAAATATTGCGGCATTAATATTGCAGGCATGCATAACGGATATTTCCATGACGACGAAGAAATATTGATAATTGAGGATATAATAAGATTAAAACCGGATATTGTATTTGTAGCCCTTGGAGCACCTAAGCAGGAAAGATGGATATATGAACATAGGCATTCACTACCTGTAAAAATTATCATGGGTGTGGGAGGAAGCCTTGATGTTATTGCCGGAAAGGTAAAAAGAGCACCGGAGTTTTGGCAAAAAGCCGGACTGGAATGGTTTTATAGACTTCTTAAAGACCCTAAAAGGATTTTCAGAGTTTTAAAACTTCCTAAATTTATTCTTATAGCATTATATGATGCTAAAACAAAGTAGTTGGGAAGTCTCCGTAAAGTCACGGTTTTGCTGAAAACACAGGACTTTTCGATGCATCAAATTGTTTACATTATAACAAGATTACAGTAAAGAGTTTTGCTGAAAAACAAAACTCTACCCGTTCTATCAATAATATTAAACCTGAGAGCTATGCCACGATTTAATAAACTTTTTATAAATACATTCCTGGGAAAGAGTAATAAATATACCAAAGGGAGGAGAAAAATGGATACGGATACTTTGGAAGGACTAAAAATTAAGGCAAAGAATATAAGGAAAAGCATTATAAATATGCTGACAGAGGCCAAATCAGGTCATCCGGGGGGCTCGCTTTCCGGAGTAGAGATTTTGACTTATCTTTATTTTAAGGAAATGAATATTGACCCAAAAGAGCCGATCAAACCGGATAGGGACAGATTGGTATTGTCAAAAGGTCATGGTGCACCTTTATTATATGGTACTTTGGCAGAAAAGGGTTATTTTCCGAAAGAAGAGCTTATGAAGCTGAGAAAAATCGATTCCATGTTGCAGGGGCATCCGGATATGAAAGATACTCCAGGTGTGGATATGTCCACCGGGTCATTGGGTCAAGGGCTTTCAGCCGCAAACGGAATGGCACTGGCAGGTAGACTTGATAAAAAAGATTATAGAGTTTTTGTAATCATAGGAGACGGTGAGCTTCAAGAAGGGCAGATATGGGAAGGTGCCATGACGGCGGCACATTACGGATTGGATAATATTACCGCATTCATTGATAACAACGGACTACAAATAGACGGTTTCAATAAAGATGTCATGAATGTAGAGCCTATAGAGGATAAATGGAAGGCCTTCGGATGGCATACCATCAGCATAGATGGGCATGATTTGGAACAAATTGAAAAAGCCGTTGAAGAGGCGAAAAGTATTAAAGGCAAACCAACGGTGATAATAGCTAAAACAATTAAAGGCAAAGGTGTGTCCTTTATGGAAAATATAGCTGATTGGCACGGCGTAGCACCGAACAAAGAACAATCAGAACAAGCCTTAAAGGAATTGGAGGTAATGGAGTAATGAGTAATATTGCGACAAGAGAAGCCTATGGTACAGCTTTGGCGGAATTGGGAGAAAAATACGAAAACATAGTAGTCTTGGATGCGGATTTATCAAAATCAACTAAAACCTTTGAATTTAAAAAGAAATTTCCCCAGCGATTTTTCAATATAGGGATTTCGGAGCAGGACCTAATGGGTACAGCAGCGGGATTTGCAACCTGCGGTAAAATACCTTTTGCCAGCACCTTTGCAATGTTTGCGGCAGGCCGGGCTTTTGAACAGGTAAGGAATTCCATAGCCTATCCTAACTTGAATGTAAAGATTGCAGCAACCCATGCCGGTATCACAGTAGGAGAAGATGGGGCATCTCATCAAGCTATAGAGGATATAGCAATAATGAGGGCAATACCGAATATGACTGTGATCAATCCTGCTGACGCAGTCACAGCCAAAAAGACGATAGAGGCTGCTGTGGAATATAAGGGGCCTATGTATATCAGGTTAGGCAGGTTAGCCGTGCCGGTAATACATAAAGAGGATGTTAATTTTAAAATAGGCAAAGGAATTGTTTTAAAGGATGGAAAGGATGCAACAATAATAGCCGCGGGGTTCATGGTGCATTTAGCTATGGAGGCAGCGGAAATGTTGAAAAGCGATGGTATAGATGTGAGCGTTATAGATATGCATACCATAAAACCCATTGATAAAGATTTGATTGTTGAATTTGCAAAGAAAACAAAAGCCATTGTCACCGCTGAGGAACATAATATTATCGGAGGCTTGGGTAGTGCCGTTGCGGAGGTTTTATCCGAGGAATGCCCCACACGAATGGTGAGGGTGGGTATAAATGATGTATTTGGGCAATCGGGCAAACCCATGGATTTGGTAAAACATTATAAAATATCAGCCGAGGATATTGTGGTAGCAGTTAAGAAACTGAAGTAGGAGGGATTGGCGATCTGATATCGTAGCAATAAAATGCGTAACGATTTACTTGTCCGCCTTTCCGATATATACTGTACGGCAGCAGGAGTTTCAGAACCTGAATTTCTAAACTCACTCCGGGCGAAATCAAAATCTCCCAGTTGCAACTAATTAACTTGGCATAGAAGCTTCTATCGGTGGTCTGATTTCGCTTTTCCTGCGTTTCATCAAGAAATTCTACGGTTCCTACACAATGCTGCCTTTACAATATAAGATCGGTTATCGCTGAAACAGCATTTCCATTTGTATTCTTGTTAACTGCATTTGATTATTTCCTTTTCCGTAACTAAATAATCCACGGGTACATCATAAGATGAAGGAACAATCGTGTCTATTATCTGAAATGAATAACAAATACCTATCTTACAAATATCATTTTTAAGGGACGAAAAAAATTTATCATAATAACCTGCCCCATATCCTATTCTATTTCCTTTTCTATCAAACACAACTCCGGGTACAATAGTTAGGTCAATATCCTCTCTGTTGCCTATTTTAATATTTTCAATCTTTGGTTCTAAGATGCCGAATTTGCTCGGTTCAAGATCTCTCCAACTATCCATTTTACAAACCACTAATTCTTTGATGGCTGTATTGCACAAAGGAATATATACATTCTTACTGCATTTTAACGAATGGTTAATAATTTTGTCTGTTTTTACTTCATTCTTAAAACTTAAATATGTAAAAATATTGGATGATTCTTTAAATATTTTCATTTCCACAAGATATTCAAAAACTTTTTGGCTTTTATCATTCACTTCCCCTGGATTCAACAAATCCCTTTTAAGGATTATTTCTTTTCTTATCTGTTCTTTCAAAATCCTCAACTCCAAGCATGGTTTTATGTTTATTATGCGATATAATGCCTTAATTTACAATATAGTCAGTCCAAGTAATACAACTTGTAACATTTTTATATGTATTGACGGAAATTTAAATATTATAGAGGATTTTTCAAATATTTGTAGAAATAAATATTTATATGTGTTTTTATCAATCTGACAAGTTTTGCAATAAACGTTGGAAAGGTCGTGATTTGTTGATAGAACTGATTAATGTTTGCAAGACATTTGACGATGGTTTTAAAGCGTTGCATAACGTAAGCATTAAAATCAACAATGGTGAATTTGTTTTTATAGTCGGTCAAAGCGGAGCCGGTAAGTCAACGTTGATAAAATTGCTGCTTAGAGAAATCACAACGGACTCAGGCAGCATTATTATAAATAACAAAGATATTTCTAAACTAAAAAGAAGAGAAATACCGTATTTGAGACGTAGCATAGGAGTTGTTTTTCAAGACTTCAGATTGCTGCAAGACAAAACAGTATACGAAAACGTAGCCTTTGCCATGGAGGTAATCGAGGCTTCACCCAAAGATATACGAAGAAGAGTTCCAATAATTTTGAGCCTTGTGGGGTTAAGTAAAAAGTCGGAGCTATATCCCAACCAGCTTTCTGGCGGAGAACAACAAAGAGTTTCTTTGGCCAGAGCTATGGTGAACGGACCCTCCATCCTTATAGCAGATGAGCCCACAGGGAATTTGGACCCGGAAACATCTTGGGAGATTATGAAAAATTTAAGCGAAATAAATCAAAGAGGAACCACCGTTTTAATGGCCACCCATGCAAAAGATATTGTGGATTCAATGAAAAAGAGAGTCATTGAAATCGAAGCAGGCGTAATAATCAGAGATGAAATGAAGGGTGGTTATGAAGTATGAAAATAAGGACTTTTAGATATTTCACCGGGCAATCCTTCAGGAATTTATGGAGAAATAAGGCTATGAGTGTAGCAGCTATCGGTTCTGTCTTTGCCGCTTTATTAGTAATAGGAATATTTCTTACCATAGTTCTTAACATTGATTACTTGGCTACGGAATTAGAATCCCAAGTAGAAATCAAAGTTTACATAAATGACGGTTTAAGCATAGAAGTTGTGGATGCTATGAATGAGGATATCAAGAACCTAAACGGTGTTAAAGATAGCTCTTTCATATCAAAAGAAAAGGCTTTAGAGGAATTTAGCGAACAGTTAGGTGAGAACTCGAATTTATTGGACGGCTTGGAGGACGACAATCCATTGGCGGATTCATTTATCGTAACATTGGAAGATCCAAAAATGGCCTTCAATGTGACAATGGCAATTAGTGCCATGTCCAATGTAGAAAATGTCGTCTATGGAAAAGAAGAGTTGGAAAAGTTGTTAAATGTTACATATATGCTTAGAATAGGCAGTTTGGCAATAGTTGTTATATTAGTACTGATATCCATTTTTATTATATCCAATACTATAAAATTAACAGTATTCGCCCGGCGAAAAGAAATAGGAATAATGAAATATGTAGGTGCCACCGATGGATTTGTCAAAGGACCCTTTTTTATCGAAGGCATTCTTATGGGACTTATCGGAAGCTTTATATCAATGGCGGTGATAAGCGTGGGTTATTACTATGGATCCCGTTATATAGAACAACAAAGCTTAGGACTTATATCAATTAATTTATTGCCCATGGCCAATATAGTTTATAATTTGAGTATTTTGTTAGCCATAATCGGAATAGTTATAGGTTCCGTTGGCAGCATGATTTCAATAAGAAAATTTCTTAAAGTATGATAGGAGGTTGGAAAAAGTGAAAAAAAGAATGACTGTCTTTATATTAGTGTTTAGTTTACTCTTATCTACTTTTCAAGTATACGGGTATGGGCTAAACCCTGATGACATAAATAGATTACAGAAGGATAAAGACGAAATAAACAAAAAAATCGAGCTGACAAAAAGCCAAAAAACTCAAAAAGAAAAAGAAAAAAGAACCCTTTCAAATCAGATTGAAGAGTTGGAAAAGAAACTTTGTATATCTGAAAAAGAACTGGAAGCTGTTGAGGAATTATTATCAGACTTAGAAGGCAAAGTAGCCGTAACCCAAAGAGAATATGATAGGGCAGTTGATGATGCGGAGAAGCAAAGAGAACTGATGAACAAAAGAGTCAGGGTAATGTATCAAAACGGCTCCATGGGCTATTTATCAGTATTATTAAACTCAAAAAGCTTCAGCAACTTCATATCAAGGATGGATTTATTAAGAAAAATTATAAATTATGACGTAAATGTGTTGAAAGAAAGAAAAACATACAGAGATTTAATCGATGAAAAAAAGATACAGTTAGAAACCGAACAGCAAGAGACAGAGAGATTAAAAACGGTTCTTTGTGAGAAAAAGAATGAAGTTGAAGCTACCCAAGAAACAAAAAAAGAAACATTGAAAAAGGTATTTAAAGATCTGGTGGAGCTTGAAAAATTAGAGGACAAGCTATTAGAAGAATCCGCAGAACTTACAAAAAAGATACTTGCACTGCAATCCAACGATAAATATGTAGGCGGAGACATGGCGTGGCCTGCACCGGGATATACGGCAATTAACTCTTATTTTGGGTATAGACTCCATCCAATTTTGAATAAGAATAAACTACATACAGGTATTGATATAAAAGTTCCTTTAGGTAAAAATGTTGTTGCCGCTAACGACGGTAAAGTAATATTCTCCGGAACTTACGGAGGATACGGCAAAGCAGTTATAATTGACCATGGGGGAAAAACCTCCACTTTATATGCACATAACTCCAAACTTTTGGTAAAAGATGGAGATGTCGTTGTCAGAGGACAAACGGTAGCATTGTGCGGCAGTACCGGTTTGTCTACAGGACCTCATGTTCATTTTGAGGTAAGGATAAATGGTAGTCCCGTAGATCCGCTGCCTTATGTAACTAAGAAGAAAAAATAAAAAACCCCGAAAGGGGATTTTTTATTGCATAATTTTTTACAATAGCATAGAATGTAAATGCAAATGATTTGCAATAAGATTTTATGAAGGCGGATGGATAGATGAAAGAGGCCGTACTCGTTGGTAAGAATATATCATTTAAATACGGGAATAGTGTTATATTGGAGAAATGTAATTTTACAATAAACAATGGAGATTTTTCAGTGATAATAGGGGCAAACGGTTCCGGCAAAAGTACCTTATTAAAAATTTGTTTAGGATTGCTTAACCCCCAAGAAGGAGAAATTGAACTATTCGGTAAACCCGTTAATGAGTTTAATGATAGGGATAAGATTGGTTATGTATCACAAAGGATAGATGCTTTTAACAAAGGTTTTCCCGCAACAGTTGAAGAGGTGGTAAGAGCACCTCTTTATGCAAAATCAAAATTATTTAATAGAGATAAAAGGCAGATAGGGGATTTAACCGATAAAGCTTTAGGCATCGTAGGAATGCAGGATTACAATGACAGGCTGATAGGCAGATTATCGGTAGGCCAACAACAAAGGGTGTTTATTGCAAAGGCGTTGATAAATAACCCTTCCATGGTTTTCATGGATGAACCTACGGCAGGAATTGATAATAAGTCGGAGAAAGAATTTTACAATTTGCTAAATGAGTTAAATAATGATAAAGGCATAACAATAATAATGGTAACCCATGATTACACGGACATTAAGAGCATGGTTAACAAAGTGTTTTGTCTAACCGATGGTCACATGTCGGAACAATGTGCCGATATGTTGGAATAGAAGGGAAGGGGAAAGGTTGATAGAAATTCTTCAATACGGGTTTATGCAGAGAGCTTTTGTAGCAGGAGTGATGGTAGCAATTACATGTCCACTAATTGGCATATTTATAGTGTTAAAAAGATTATCGATGATTGGTGATACGTTATCTCATGCATCATTGGCAGGTATTGCTGCAGGTATGCTGTTCGGATTTTACCCTTTTTGGGGAGCTTTATTATTTTCTGTAATAGCAGCTTTTGCCATTGAAAGACTGAGAAAATCTTTTAGTGGCTACGGTGAATTATCAAACTCCATTGTGTTATCAACGGGAATTGGTTTAGCAGTGCTTTTTATTGGCTTGTCAAAAGGGTATAATGCAGATTTGATGGGTTATTTGTTTGGTAGCATAGCTGCAGTCAGCTTGCAGGATATATATGCTATGCTTTTCTTAAGTGTAATAATAATCTTTTCTGTCATATTCCTTTATCATAAGCTTTTTTATATAGCCTTTGACGAGGAAGGTGCCCAAGTATCAGGGATATCCGCTTCATTTCTTAATATTTATATTACTATGCTTACTTCTTTTACAATAGTCGTATCAATGAGAATAGTGGGTGTTTTTATGGTGTCTTCCTTGTTGGTTTTGCCTGTGGCTACTGCAATTCAAGTGGGTAAAGGATTTAAAAACTCCTTACTTTTATCAATGGCTTTTGCTTTGATTTCAGTTATATTCGGCTTATTATTGTCATATTATTTGGATATCGCATCCGGAGGTGCTATTGTTTTACTTTCTGTTTTAATGTTAATTATCGTTCTTATTTACAACAGGGTTAAAAAGTCTTAGGAATAAAAAATGGCGGTGAAAACATGGATATGAAAAAGGCCACGGACATATTAAAGGAAAACGGTTACAAAAATACCTCTCAAAGAAAAACAATCCTTGATGTAATTTGTAAACAGACAAGGCCCCACAAGGCTAATGAAGTTTTTAACATGGTATCGGATATAGACCCTAAAATAAACTTTTCCACGGTTTACAGAAATCTTGAGTTGTTTTTAGATTTAAATATTATAAATAAAATCAGCTTAGATGATAGTTTTAATTATTACGAATTGTCAACAGGGAAGCATCGCCATCACATAATCTGCAAATTGTGCGGGAAAGTAAAAGAAATAGATCTATGTCCTTTTAAGGAAATGGAGATTCGTGAATTAGAAGAATTAGGTTTTGAAGCGGAGGATCATAAGTTCGAAATCTATGGTATATGCAGGAAATGCAAAAACGGACAATAAATTGATTCATATTTTGATTAATAAACAGTATTAATGATATACTTATGTAATAGAATATTAATGGAATTAAAATATTTTGAGATATTGCTTTACGGGGTGAATCTATGATTAAAAGGAAACATTTTATTTTTTGCTTGGTCATGACAATCTTGATTACTGGATTATTGACTTTTACAATAGCTAACTACATATCCATTACTGTTGGTGATAAAGTTGTTGTTACGAAGAGTGATTACCGGGTATTACAAGACAGCAAAAAACTTCTTTCATTGAAAAAGTATATAGATAAGAATTACTTTGAATTTATAGACAGTGAAGTATTAATGGAAGGAGCCGTAAAGGGCTTATTTAATTCTTTGGACGATCCTTATTCAATATATATGAATGAAGTGGAGTTCAAAGATTTTAATGAATCTACATCCGGTATTTATGGCGGAATAGGTGTAATAGTAACGGAAAAAGACGGATATGTAACTGTAGTTGCACCTATAGAAGATACTCCGGGAGATAAAGCTGGACTGAGAACCGGGGATAGAATTATAAAGGTTGATGATATAGATACAATGGGAATAGGCTTGGATAAGGCCACCTCTTTGATGAAGGGCAAGAAGGGAACAAAGGTAAAGCTTACAATTATAAGAGATGACAAAGAATTACCTGTAATAATTGAAATAAAAAGGGAAGAAATCGTTTTAAAAACCGTAAAATCCGAAACTTTAGAAGAAGATATCGCATACATAAGGATAAGCATGTTTGACCAGGATACGGGTAAAGAATTTAAAAAAGCCATAAAAGAAGTTGATACGAATACAATAAAGGGACTTATTATTGACTTGCGGCAAAACCCCGGCGGATTTGTAAAACAATGCATTGATGTGGCCGACGAGCTCCTTGATAAGGGAATTATATTTTATACGGAAGACAAATATAAAAATAGGGATATAACTTATTCTAAAGAAGGAAAAGTGAGTGTACCCTATGTTTTGCTTGTAGACGGAGGTAGTGCAAGTGCTTCGGAAATCGTTGCTGGTGCGGTGAAGGATAGGAAAGAGGGACTTATAATAGGCGAAAAAACCTTTGGTAAGGGTTTGGTGCAAACTGTGGAAAAGCTCAATGACGGTTCCGGGTTTAAGCTTACAACTCAAAGGTACTTTACGCCAAACGGCATAAGCATTAATAAAATAGGAATTGAGCCGGATATCAGCGTTGCTGCATTTGATGAAACAGAAGATAAAAATACAGGTGACGTTAAAGATTTACAACTTGAACGTGCTGTAGGAGAATTACGCAAAATTATAGATTAAACGGGGTACAATATGAATACTTTTTTTAAGGTAGCGGGTATGTCTCTGGCGGCTATTGGCTCCATGATGTTTAATCCGCTATTTTGGCTTATTATTATTATCACGTCTTTGATTTATAAGAAGAATTTTAAATTAGAGTATGAAGCAATCGGGTACAATGAACCCCTTTGGAAAAGGGTTGTAAATTCGCTGTTGGCAGGACTCTTGGCAGGGATATTGGGCAGCGGCATTTCAGTTTTTCTTGGTATAACAATAGAACAGTATGTCCCTGAAAAGGGTGTGTTCAGCTCGGAAATAATATATATATGGGTTATAGCTTTGCTTCTTTCTTTGTTAAATCAACGATATCTATGTTTTTCATATGCGGGGGGTATCGTGGCTTTGCTAAACCTCACCACGGGATATCCTAAGATTAACGCTATAGGCATTTTGGCTTTGGTGGGTATTCTTCATTTAGCAGAAAGCTTATTGATTTTGATAGACGGCCATTCCAATGCTATACCCGGGTTTTTCAAATTAAAAACCGGTGAGGTGGTGGGTGGGTTCCTTATGAATAGAATATGGCCCTTACCCGTAGTCATATTTTTTGTTGCTTTTATTGCCGGGGGTATGGGAGACTCGGTATCCATGCCGGATTGGTGGCCTATAATAAAAATTTTTGGAGATGTTGATCAGACAAAGGATTTAATCTATATACTTCAACCCATACCTGTAGTTTTAGGGTACGGGGATATAGCAATAACAAAAAGCCCCACATCAAGGTGCAAGGAATCGGCTTTAAGGCTTTCTATTTATAGCTTTGTTTTATTAGCCTTATGCATTGTTGCTTCAAAGCTAAAAGTATTTGCCTATATAGCAGCATTATTCGCACCCATTGGCCACGAGTTACTGATATTATACGGACAAAAAGAAGAAGAACAGGGTGAACGTTATTTTGCCCCTGTTGAAAAAGGTATAAAGGTATTATATTCAATAAAGGATTCACCGGCTTATAAAATGGGTATAGAATCCGGTGATATTGTTTTAAGCATAAACAATAATGACATCATGAATGAAGAGCATTTAAATGAAATCTTGGAAGAATATCCTTCATATATATGGATGAATATAGAAAGGCAAAATGGCAGAGTAGAATCAATAGAATTTAAAGATTATGCAAAAGGGATAGGAAATTTAGGTATTATTTTTGCTACTGAAAGACCAAGTAAATATTTTGAATTAAAAAAGGATAATCCTATTTTTGATAAATTAAAAAGTTGGATTAAGAACATTTTTGGCACGAAATAAAAAAATATAAATCTTGTGTGGCTTGTTCTATTTGGAGTAGATTTAAAATTACATTAAATTAGCTAAAGCCAAATAGAACAAATTAACAAGATTTATTTAAATTATTATAAACTTTTCTTTTCATTTTTAACTGTTTTGCATTTCATGGTAAAGTCCAAGAGTTCTTCCAACGCCGAGTTATCTTTATAACTGATACTCTCCGAGTATTTGTATATAGTCCAAACCTTGTCCTTGCCATTTTTAAAATTATCGGGGAAATTGTTTAAATCTTTATTCATATTAATGCCTCCTTGCATTTTTACTTTAATTACTGTAATTTTTTCAATGACGTAATTTTAATTGTTTTTCTATCAGTTTTCTTTTTTCCTATATTGGCTATCAGCCCTCCGATTGAAGGTTCCAGGCAAGTATTCGTCAATAGTTTGTCAGCTTTATTTACATATCTTCATCAGCCGATATAGGATTTCTTTAATATTTATATTAATCACATGCTAATAATATTACATTATTATTAAAGTTTATGCAAGAGGAAAAATAAAGTTTACTGAAATTTTATGCAAGGTTAGTTATTGTTCACGCATTATCTAACTGCCTTTTATTGCTATAATAAATGTCACTGTCGAGACTTACCGATAAGTCTTAAGATCCTTCGCAATGCTCAGGATAACATCAAGACCGTATGAACAGTAATAAAATTAGCAACTGTTCACACATTGTATAAATTTGTACTTTTCTATAAAAGAATATTAGTATTTGATAAAGATTGCGTTGAGGAAAGGAAGCTAAATCACACCAACTAAAGGAATTGCATTTGCTAAATATATAATTTAACTGAGAAATTTTGATTTCGCCCGTAGTGAGCCTACAGTCCTTTAGCCTTGTAACTCAGCAATCATATCAAATATAATAGTAGACTTTAGTTTGCCAACTATTGCTTGCTATAAACACAACAAATCTTCAATTTGACAATTAGGTGGTAAAGCTGTATAATTTTTACGAACACCTGTTCCTGAATTTTACAAGTTGATAGAGAAAGTATTGTGTGTTAAATTTAATTGCATGCAATATTTTTGTTTATCAAAAAGCAATCGGAGGGTAATAAAAATATATGTCTGAACTAAAAATAGTATCTGATTTTAAACCCACAGGGGATCAACCTGATGCTATAGATGCGTTAATCCGGAGCTTAAAAAAAGGTGAAAGATTTTTAACTTTGAAAGGTGTAACGGGCTCCGGTAAAACTTTTACCATGGCCAATGTTATAGAACGCCTTCAAGTACCTACATTGATACTGGCACATAATAAAACTTTGGCGGCTCAATTATGCAGTGAATTCAAAGAGTTTTTCCCCAATAATTGTGTAGAATATTTTGTCAGCTATTACGATTATTATCAGCCCGAAGCGTATATAGCACAGACGGACACTTATATAGAAAAAGATTCACAGATTAATGATGAAATAGACAAGCTGAGGCACTCAGCCACTGCTGCTTTATTTGAACGGAGAGATGTGATAATTGTAGCCAGCGTGTCATGTATTTACGGACTTGGTGACCCGGAAGACTATAAAAACTTGATGCTTTCTTTAAGAAAAGGCATGTTAAAAGACAGAGATGAGATTATAAGGAAATTAGTAGATATTCAATACGATAGAAATGATATTAATTTTATTCGAGGAACATTCAGGGTCAGAGGAGATGTGGTGGAGATATTCCCCGCCGCTTCGTCGGATAAGGCTATCAGATTAGATTTTTTCGGTGATGAAATTGATAGAATTCTTGAGTTTGATTCTTTGACAGGGAATATAATAGGCGAGCGACAACACGTTTATATTTATCCTGCATCCCATTATGCTACGACTTTTGAAAAGTTGATGAACGCAGTAACCACCATTGAATCTGAATTAGAAGACAGGGTCAAGGAACTTAAAGAACAAGATAAATTGTTGGAGGCACAAAGGCTTCTTCAAAGAACCAATTTCGATATCGAGATGATGAAAGAAGTAGGCTATTGTTCCGGTATAGAGAATTATTCCAGACATATCAGCGGAAGGGAGCCCGGGAGCTCCCCATATACATTATTGGACTTTTTCCCCAAGGATTTCTTGATGATAATTGATGAATCCCATGTCACTATTCCCCAAGTCCGGGGAATGTATTTCGGCGATAGGTCAAGAAAACAAAACCTTGTGGAATACGGTTTCAGGTTGCCCTCAGCATTGGATAACAGGCCGCTGAATTTCGGTGAATTTGAAAGTAAGTTGAACAATGCAATTTTTCTCAGTGCAACACCTGCGGAATACGAACTAAAAAAATGCAGTAAGGTAGTGGAACAACTCATAAGACCCACAGGCTTAGTGGATCCTGAGATCGAAGTGTATCCGGTGAAGGGTCAAATTGACCATCTTATAGGTGAAATAAGAAATAGGGTAGATAAAAAACATAGGGTACTTGTAACCACATTGACAAAAAAAATGGCGGAAGACCTGACAGCATATTTGAAGGATTTGGATATTAAAGTGAGATATTTGCATTCGGATATTGATACTTTGGAAAGAATGGAGATAATCAGAGATTTGAGGCTGGGGGAATTTGATGTTTTGGTAGGGATAAATCTTTTAAGGGAAGGCCTTGACTTGCCTGAAGTATCGTTGGTGGCGATTTTAGATGCGGATAAAGAAGGATTTTTAAGATCCGAGACTTCCCTGATACAAACAATAGGCAGAGCGGCACGTAATGTAGAGGGCAAGGTTATTATGTATGCGGACCGCATAACAGAATCCATGAGAAAGGCCATAAGTGAGACCAACCGCAGAAGGCATATTCAAAGAGAATATAATGATAAACACGGTATAATTCCCACAACGATACACAAGGGTATACGTGATATAATAGAAGCAACAAAGACAGCGGAAGATGATACAGAATATTTGACAAGGAATAAAAAAGGCAGAATAAATAAAAAAGACATGGAAAAGCTTATAGAAGTATTAGAGGTAGAAATGAAGGACTGTGCAAAAAATTTGCAATTTGAAAGAGCGGCACAGTTGCGGGATGAGATATCAAAACTTAAAGAAAAATGCTACGGGGTGTAAAAATGTCAAAAAATAAAATAATAATAAAAGGTGCAAGAGAGCATAATTTAAAAAATATAGATTTGGAAATACCCAGGGATGAATTTATAGTTATCACAGGGCTATCGGGTTCGGGAAAGTCTTCATTAGCTTTTGATACCATTTACGCGGAAGGGCAAAGGAGATATGTGGAGTCCCTTTCGGCCTATGCAAGGCAGTTTTTGGGACAAATGGATAAGCCGGACGTTGATTACATTGAAGGCCTTTCACCTGCTATTTCCATAGACCAAAAGACCACAAGCAAGAATCCCCGTTCAACGGTGGGCACGGTAACGGAAATTTACGACTATTTAAGGTTATTATATGCCAGAATTGGAACACCTCATTGTCCTAATTGCGGCAAGGAAATTACTCAGCAAACCATAGATCAAATGATAGATTATTTGATGAGCCTTGTAGAAGGCACAAGAATCCAATTGTTGGCACCCGTTATTCGTGGCAAGAAGGGCGAACATCAAAAAGTATTGTCAGAGATAAAAAAGGCCGGGTTTGTGAGAGTCAGGGTGGACGGAGAGGTTTTTGACATAAATGATGAGATAAAATTAAATAAAAATAAAAAACACAGTATTGAAGTAATAGTAGATAGAATAATTGTGAAAGAAGGCATTGAAGGGAGACTGTCCGACTCATTGGAAACAATACTGAAGCTTTCAGAGGGTTTGGCATTAGTTGATATAGGGGGTAAAGAAGAAAAACTATTCAGCCAGAACTATGCCTGTGAAGTTTGTAATATTGCCATAGAAGAATTATCTCCAAGAATGTTTTCTTTTAACAGCCCTTTCGGCAAGTGTCCCACTTGCGATGGATTGGGTGAACTGAAACGATTGGATCCTGATTTGATAATACCTAATAAAAATCTTAGCATCAGGGAAGGTGCAATTGACCCTTGGAAAAATTCCAACGGTGATACTTTGTATTACGATATTGTGGAAGCAGCCTCCAAACATTTCGGATTCAATACCAACAGTCCTGTTTCGCAATTGGATGACAATGTAATGGAATTGCTCTTATATGGCAGTAAAGGTGAAAAGTTTAAAATGAAATATGATAGAGAGTACGGCAAGGGCGAAGCAAATATAGCCTTTGAAGGTGTAATAAATAATTTAAATAGAAGATATAGACAGACAAAATCTGATTATATGAGATATGAAATAGAAAAATATATGTCCTCGGTACTATGTCCCACTTGCAACGGTGCAAGACTAAAAAAAGAAAGTTTATCTGTCTTAATAGGCGGTTTTACCATATCAGAACTTTGCAGTTTACCAGTGCATAAAATCAAGGAATTTTTCCAAAACTTAAAACTTACAGAAAAACAGCAAATAATTTCTAAACAAGTGATAAAGGAAATAAACGGTAGATTGGGATTTTTAATGGACGTGGGGCTTGATTATTTAACTTTAATGAGGGCATCAGGCACTTTATCCGGCGGAGAATCCCAAAGAATAAGGCTTGCTACTCAAATAGGTTCAAGCCTAATGGGAGTTTTATATATTTTGGATGAACCCAGCATAGGCCTACATCAAAAAGACAATGGCAAATTGCTTAAAACCTTAAGAAATCTCACGGATTTGGGTAACACCGTAATTGTTGTGGAACATGACGAAGAAACTATGTATGCAGCAGACCATATTATTGATATGGGACCCGGTGCCGGGTTTCATGGCGGTTCTATTGTTGCCCAAGGCACCATAGACAAAATAAAAAATAACGATAACTCCGTAACAGGACAATATTTATCAGGTAAAAAGATTATACCCGTACCGGGAAGCAGACGAGAACCTAATGGCAATTGGATAACCATAAAAGGGGCAAGAGCGAATAATTTAAAAAGAATAAATGTGGAGTTGCCCATGGGAGTTTTTAATTGTATAACAGGAGTATCCGGCTCCGGTAAAAGCACGTTGATAAACGAGATATTGTATAAAAGTCTTGCTCAAAAAATATACGGTTCCAAAAGTAGGCCCGGAGAACATGATGAAATCCGGGGTTATGAGAACTTGGATAAAATTATAGAAATAGATCAGTCACCTATCGGCCGTACACCCAGGTCTAATCCGGCGACATATACAGGAGTTTTCGACTTCATAAGAGATGTGTTCACATCTACTACGGAAGCTAAAATGAGGGGATATAAAAAAGGGAGATTTAGCTTCAATGTAAAAGGGGGAAGGTGCGAAGCCTGCAGAGGTGATGGTATAATAAGAATAGAAATGCAGTTTCTTCCGGATGTATATGTACCCTGCGAAGTGTGTAAGGGTAAAAGATATAACAGGGAAACCTTAGAGGTGAAGTATAAAGGGAAAAATGTATCGGAGATATTAGATATGACCGTAGAAGATGCCCTGATATTTTTTGAAAATATCCCTAAAGTGAAGAGAAAGCTTGAAACTTTATTTGATGTGGGGCTTGGTTATATAAGACTTGGACAACCGTCAACACAACTGTCCGGTGGAGAAGCCCAAAGAATAAAATTAGCTTTTGAGCTTTCAAAAAGAAGCACTGGAAGAACAATGTATATATTGGATGAGCCAACAACAGGCCTCCATACGGCAGATATATACAAATTGCTGAAGATTTTAGACAGATTGGTGGATGGGGGGAATACGGTAATAGTTATAGAACATAATTTGGATGTAATAAAAAGGGCCGATTATATTATTGACTTGGGGCCCGACGGTGGGGACAGAGGCGGCAAAGTAATTGCTGCAGGTACTCCTGAGGAAATTATAAAGAATCCTGACTCCTATACTGGGGAATATTTAAAGAGGGTGCTTAATTAAGCACTTCTTATACATATTTGTATTGCAAAAAGATTGAGAATAGTAGAAAGGATGTATGATTTATGAATGCTTTTTTGGAAAAATTAAAAGACAAAGGTTTTATGACAGAAGGTCAAGGTGAATATATTGAAGAATCAGTGATGAGAAAAGACAGCTTTATTATATCAGGACACAAGGGTTGGGGCATACTCCCGTTGATGGCTGCAATCAGTGCTGTGGCAAAAGGTAGCTTCAAAATAAAACAGGTGAAAGGCTTCGATGATCTGGAGGAGGATACAGATTATTTGATTATTGCGGACATCAAAGATGTAGACTACGGTAAATTGGTTGAAGGTGCAATTTTAAAGGATAATGCATCTTTTATTAGCCTGAAAGATCCGGATCATCCTTATTCAATTTACAAGATACTTGGGGATATTTACAAGACCGGTGTAATCACCCATAAGACTATACAAGTAATGGAATGTGCCAAAATAAACGATGAAAACAAATTGGTAAAAATAACTCAGGTAACGGTGGCTGATAACGGGAGAGCAAAAAAAGTGGATTATAAAGAATAAAGGTCTAATTGCGTTACTGTTCACATGTTGTTTGCTTAATGCTTCTAATATCAGAAATATAATAATCTGCCTCACAAGAATAGTTATAGTATGAATGGTAATTGATGGGTATCAAACTATTTTAATAACCTGGAGGTTCACTGATGAGTATAGAAAGTGTAAAAAAACAATTTAAAGAAGAAGGTCTTCCTTTAAAAGTAATAGAAATGGACACAAGCACGGCAACAGTAGAATTAGCTGCTGCGGCGTTAGGCGTGGAGCCGGCAAGAATTGCAAAGACTATGGCATTCAGGCTGAGGGAAAGGGATATTTTGTTATTGACAAAAGGCGATGTGAAGGTTGACAATCAAAAGTTCAAAGGATATTTCAAAGAGAAAGCGAAATTTATAAGGCCGGAAGATTTGGAGGAAGCCACAGGTCATCCTGTGGGGGGTGTTTGTCCCTTTGGACTGGCTAAGCCTGTGGCTATCTATTTGGATGAGTCCTTAAAGGTATTTGATTATGTATTTCCTGCCGGTGGCGGGGCGAATACTGCTGTGAAGATTGATGTGGCTTACTTAGAAGAGGTTACAAAGGGAACTTGGGTAGATTTGTGCAAGGAATAATATAAAGAGGAATTTATATGGTGAGTTTAGAAGAAAAGTTAAAAAACCTTCCGGATAAGCCGGGGGTTTATATAATGAGAAATGAAGAAAATCAGATTATTTATGTGGGAAAGGCTATTAATATTAAAAACCGGGTAAGGCAATATTTTCAACATTCAAAAAATCAATCAGTCAAGGTTTACGCCATGGTTGAGAATATTAAGGATTTTGACTATATCATAACTAAAAATGAGTTAGAAGCTTTGATATTGGAATGCAATTTAATAAAAAAGCATAGGCCAAAATATAATGTTACCCTTAAAGACGATAAGCATTATCCCTATATTAAAATTACAATGGATGAAAGCTTTCCCAGGGTCATAATTGTCAGGGAAATAAAAAAGGACAAAGGTAAATATTTCGGGCCTTATGCCGATAGCAAAGCCGTTAAACAGACCATAGGTTTGATTCAAAGGATATTTCCTATAAGAGATTGTAATAAGGATATGGAAAGAATCATGGAGGGGGACAGGCCTTGCCTCAACGCCCATATAAATAGATGCATAGCACCATGCACGGGTAAAGTAAGCAAAGAAGAATACAATAATATAATCAAGGATATATGGTTATTTTTAGAAGGAAAGCAACAAAAGCTTATAACTGGATTAGAAGAAAGAATGGAAGAGTATGCAGGGAACCTTGAGTTTGAAAAAGCTGCAGAGGTTAGAGACCAACTAACGGCGGTCAATAAGATTAATGAAGAACAGATTGTGATTTCATCCAAATTAGAGGACATAGATGTAATCGCTTACGATACAAAATTTAATCTTGTAAGTGTACAAGTGTTTTTCATCAGATTAGGTAAGCTTATCGGTAGAGAAAACTTCTTTTTATCTGATGAGGAAAAAAGCGACGAGGCTGAAGTCTTAGGGAGTTTTATTAAGCAATATTATAATAAAGCAATATTTGTACCAAAGACTATCCTAATTCCTATTGAAATAGATGATAAAGAAGTTTTAGCCAAATGGTTAAGCGAAAAGAAAGGCAGTAAGGTTAAGATTTCAATTCCCCATAGGGGTGATAAGCGCAAACTTTTGCAAATGGCACAAAACAATGCAAAAGAGTCCTTACGCCTTGAAATAGAAAAACATGATAGAAATGAAAAAAAGACTTCAAGATTATTTGAAGAATTAGCAATGTATTTGGGCATTGACCATAGCATTAACCGCATTGAAGCTTTTGATATTTCAAATATTCAAGGTGTTGATAATGTCGGCTCTATGATAGTTTTTGAAGAGGGCAAGCCCATAAAAAAACATTATAGAAGATTTAAGATAAAAGGGTTTGAAGGCCAGGATGATTACGGGAGCTTAAGAGAAATAATTGAAAGAAGATTTCAACATGGTTTGGAAGAACGAAAGGAAATAGATAACAGAAAAGGTGAATATGAAAACAGCAAATTTGCACTATTTCCGGACTTGCTATTGGTAGACGGAGGCTTGGGGCAGGTAAACGCTGTTAATTCGGTTTTGGAACAGCTTGACATAAACATTCCGGTTTGCGGCATGGTTAAAGATAATAAACATAGAACAAGAGGCATTATTTTCGGGAATAAAGAAATTATTTTACCCGGGAATACCGAGGTTTTTAAGCTTATAGTTAGGATACAGGATGAAGCTCATAGATTTGCCATAACTTATCACAGAAGCTTGAGAAAGAAGAGGATTACCAAATCGGTTTTGGATGATATCCCGGGAATTGGTGCTGTGAGGAAAAATGCTTTGTTAAAACATTTTAAGAATATTGACCAAATAAAAGCCGCTAAAGCAGAGGATTTACTTATGGTTGAGGGTATTAACAAGAAAATAGCTGAAAATATTATAAACTTTTTTAATAAATAATAATTAAACAATGGTTATTTTAACCAAAGGATTGATGGGGGTATTGTTTATGAATAAAAAACTATACAGGTCCAGGCGTAATAAAACCATATCAGGTGTATGCGGCGGTATAGCTGGATACTTCAATATTGATGCTACTATTGTACGGTTGATATGGGTGGCGGCATTCCTTTTAAGTGCAGGATTTCCAGCTTTATTGGCTTATATTGCCGCAGTATTTATAATCCCTTTGGAGCCTGATTCTGATGACAATAACGATAATATTTACTATACCGTTCATAAAGATGAAGATAAATGAAAAGCAGGCGGCGGAGCCGCTTTTCTTTTTGCAGAGATATAGTTTATTTTGTGTATGCAATATGTTTCCAAAGAATATAAATATTGTAGGATTGTCATGGAAAATAGCAGTTTGAATATATTCTTTGGAGGTATTTCAAATGCAAAAAATTATTAGGAATGGGTTTTTAATTCTGATTTCACTTGTCTTTGTATTATTAGGGCCATCACTTTTTAAAAAATACCATGTGGACTATAAAGAAAGTTATGAAGGGAAAGAAAGCATTGCAAAGTGGAAGGGTGTCATTACTTTTTGGGATTATCCAAAATTGGACACTGACACAGGCAGTAACCGCAGTTGGATCAATAGTAAAATAAAAGAGTATGAGAAGTCACATCCGGGAATATTTATAGATTACAGAACAATTGATTTTGCCATGGGAAAACTCACACTTCGTGCAGCATCAAAAATAGGGGCCTGCCCGGATATCGCACCGGTGGGCAGCGATATGTATTTTCTATCTTCAGACTTCCTTGAACCGTTGGATGAGTACATAAAAAAAGAGGAAAAAGAAGATTTTTTAGAAGATGCATTGTTATCGTGTACATATAATGATACATTATTTGGAATACCTTGGGCGAAAATGGGTTATACTTTGTTATTAAACAAAGATATATTTCAAGACAGGGAAGTAGAATTACCACCAGAAGGCTTTTGGACTTATGAGGAATTTCTTGACAGCCTGAAAAAGCTTACCGTTAGTGCTACAAAAAAAAGCGGAAAAAGCATATATGGCTTGTTAGGTTCAACGGAAATGGGACATTATAATATCTATGGGATATTATTATACGACAAAGCAATAACAGAAATCAGTGGTGAAGGTATTTTCCATGAAGCATTGCCAGGGTTGATAAAGTTGAATGAATTGAAAAATGTGCACAAAGTATTGCATCCTGATACGGGCAACATCACTAAGAGCCGGGCGTTTAACCTTTTTCTAAACGGAAAGGCGGCTGTTTTTTTGGGAGATGCCTGGATGGTGCCTTATTTAAGGGGTATTGGCGGTAAATATGGTTTAAATTTTGCTACGGCACAATATCCCAGCAAAAATAATGAATTTCCACCATATATAAACGATATTTATTATTCCTACGGAGTATTCAAGCAGGACAGCGATGAAAAAAAAGAAGCCTGTATTGAGTTTTTAGAGTTTTTGACAAATAAAGAATTTCAAGAGGAGTTAAAAAAATTTGGGTATTTCCCAATTCGGAAATCTGCTAACTATATATACCAAAATGACAAAGAGATGTATACTATTCAAAGAGGATTGGAATCCGCAAAGCATATTTCCGAACATAAATATTGGTGGGAAGTAGATGAGATTTTTCAGTATGCAGTAACGGATGTCATAGACCATAACAAAAATCCCCAAAGTGCTATGGAAGAAGCAAGAGGATTAGCTGCCAAATATTTTGATAAATAACAACCAAAAGGTTGATGAATTCAAAGGTTATATAACTATGATAATAAATAGTTTGGAGGAAAAGTATGAAAGAAAAACAGCCTATAATTGAATACAATAATAAAAAGTATCTGAGGATACCTGTGAAAACCCATGTAATTCAAAAAGAAGATGACATTGTTGATGTTGTAAAAAAATATGCCGAGGAAATAGTGAAGGAAGAAGATATAGTATTTATCAGCGAAAAAGTAGTTGCTATCACCCAAGGGAGGGCATTCTTTTTAGACGAAATCAAGCCAAGACCCTTGGCCGTGTTTTTGTCAAAACATGTAACAAAGACACCCATAGGCATAGGTTTGGGTATTCCGGAAACCATGGAAATGGCTTTAAGGGAATGCGGAGTTTTAAAAATACTATTTGCGGCTGCAGTAAGCTTTATAACAAAACTATTTGGCAGAAAGGGAGATTTCTACAGGATTGCAGGCTATAAAGCTTCATCCATAGATGGACCCACACCCAATACATTGCCACCCTATAATAAATGCGTGGTATTAGGACCCGAAGAGCCGGATAAAGTAGCCAAAAAAGTAAGTGAAGCTGTAAAAGCCGAGGTAGCGGTGGTAGATATGAATGATTTTGGAGGCAATGTATTAGGCACCTCAAAACATAATTTAGATAGGAAAATGATTTTGGAATTATTGAGGGATAACCCCTTGGGACAGTGTTCCGAACAGACACCCATAGGTGTTATAAGACCCTTGAGTTAAGGTCATTTAAAAGGAGGATTGACTTTGCAATTTAATAATTCATTTGCCAATGTGAGATATGATGAGCCCATGAGAGAACATACCTCAATGAAAGTAGGAGGCAAAGCGGATATCTATATGGAGCCGGATGGCATAGAAGAGCTAATTGATTTTATTAAGTGTTTAAGAAAAAAGGAAATACCTTATTTTATTATTGGAAACGGAACTAATTTATTAGTGTCGGATGACGGGATCAGAGGAGCGGTTATTAAATTAGGTGATAAGATTGCTAAAATAGAAGTGAAAGAAAACAAGATTATTGCCGAATGCGGGGCACTTTTGACAAATATATCAAAAATTGCAGCGGAAAACTCCCTTACAGGCATGGAATTTATAAGCGGTATACCCGGTTCAGTGGGGGGTGCAGTTTTTATGAATGCAGGTGCTTTCGGAACTGAAATGAAGGATATTGTAGAAAAGGTTGAAGTGTTGAATTTGGATTTTAAATCAGAAATCTTGGATAACAAACAAATGGAATTCGGATATAGGAAAAGCATAATAAATAAAGGGCTGCATATAACAACAAAGGTGTTTTTCTCCATAAAGAAAGGAAATTATAACGAGATAAAAAGGAAAATGGAGGAACTAAACGAAAAAAGAAAAGAAAAACAACCTCTTAATTATCCCAGTGCCGGAAGCATATTTAAGAGACCGGAAGGATATTTTGCAGGAAAGCTTATAGAAGATGCAGGACTGAAAGGAATGACCATAGGCGATGCTCAAATTTCGGATAAGCATTGCGGTTTTATAATAAATAAAGGGAATGCCACTGCTAAAGACATATATAATTTGATTACTGTTATACAAAAAACCATATATGAAAGATACGGTGTAAAGTTGGAAACAGAAGTAAAGCTTATGGGGAAATTCTGATATATACCTTTATGCAAGGTTAAGAATATTATATAATTGATACAAAGGACAAAAGTATGAGGTGTTAGTTTTGATTAAGCTTGTAGCTGATTATCATACCCATACCCTTTACAGTCATGGTAAGGGAACTATTATTGATAATGTTTTGGCGGCCAGGGAAAAGGGTCTAAAAGCAATAGCAATAACTGACCATGGTTTTAATCATTTAACTTTTGGCGTTAAGAAAAGAAAACTGAAGAAAATGCGGCAGGAAATTGATAAGATTAACGAAAAGCATGATGATATAAAAGTGTTATTGGGCATGGAATGTAATATAATAAGCAGAGACGGAAGAATTGATATTGATGATGATTCAATGAAATATTTAGATATATTGGCTTTGGGTTATCATATGATGGCACGTCTTAAAGATATATCCGATTATTATAATATATATATAAAAGGCTACATTGCAAGGTTAAGTATAGCAAAAAAACTGGAAATTGCAGAATATAATACGGATACTATGATAAAGGCAATTAATAATTATAAAATTGACTTTATTACACATCCAGGGGCAAGGTTGCCAATGGATATAAAGCGGCTGGCTATAGGAGCGGCAAATGCGAAGACTGCATTGGAGATAAACTCTAAAAGCAATGCTATGACAATTTCGGAAATCAGAATTGCTGCGGAAACAGGAGTCAAATTTGTAATAAACAGTGATGCCCACACGCCAAAAGATGTGGGCAATTTTGAAAGAGGAATCAAAATAGCTAAAGAAGCAGGTTTGATAAAGGAACAAATACTAAACGCGGCGAAGTAATGCCGCAGGGGGAATAATCAATGAAATTTATTATTGTAACAGGACTTTCAGGTGCGGGTAAAAGCCAAGCTGTGAAATTTTTGGAGGATTTGGGTTATTTTTGCGTTGATAATCTTCCACCGTCCTTGATTCTCAAGTTTGCGGAGGTTTGCAGTCAAAGCAGAGGTACTATTGACAAGATAGCTGTTGTTACCGATATCCGTGGTGGTAAATTTTTTGACCAGTTACATTCAAGCCTTGATGAATTGCAAAAGGAAGGCTTTAAATATGACATTCTATTTCTTGAAGCCTCTGATGAAACATTAATAAAAAGATTTAAAACGAGCAGGAGGATGCATCCTTTGGCTTTTGACGGTAGGATAATAAAAGGCATAGATGAGGAAAGAAAGAAATTAGAGGAGATTAAAGGGATCTCCACATATTTAATTGACACCACTAACATGAGTACAGCTCAATTAAAGCAGGAAATGCAACATCTTTTTGTAGAAGGGGGCAAGACGGAAAAGCTCATTATACATATTATTTCCTTTGGATTCAAATATGGCATTCCATTGGATGCGGATCTGGTTTTTGATGTTAGATTCTTACCGAATCCATATTATATAGAAAGTTTGAAAAAACTAAGTGGAAATGATAAGAAAGTACGGGATTATGTCATGAAATGGCCGGAAGCCTTAGTGTTTTCAGATAAACTATTTGATTTGATTGCGTATTTAATACCCTATTATATCAGAGAAGGAAAAACCCAATTGGTTATTGCTGTTGGGTGTACCGGAGGCAGACATAGGTCGGTAACAATATCAAATCTTCTTAGCCAAACTCTTAAAGATAAGGAACACAGAGTAATTATTAACCATAGGGATATAGACGAGGAAAAAAGCAGTCAATCAAAGGAAAATTAAATATTATATAAATACATTTAAGGAGATGTAAAGTAATTGGACGAGAATATAAAGGAAGAAATTTTGTCTTGGATTAAACTGATTGCAACTGCATTTATACTTGCCTTTGCAATAAAGACTTTTATTTTTCAGATAGCTTTCGTTAAAGGACCTTCAATGCAGCCAACATTAAGGCAGGGACAAATTTTGATTGTTTCCAAACTAAGTTATAGGATAGGAAAACCTAAAAGGGGAGAGATTGTTGTAATCAATGATAAGATAGATAACAAGGATTTAATAAAAAGAGTAATAGGTGAACCCAATGAGGACTTGGAAATAAGCGATGGTGCTATATATATAAACGGAAATGCACTTTCACCGGATTATACTGATATTCCTACATATGAGAATGGTTTTGAAAAATCAAAAACTGCAGATGATGAGTATTTCGTATTAGGGGATAATAGGGTTGAAAGCAGGGATAGCAGATCCGAAACATTAGGGTTTGTAAAAAGGCAAAATATAATAGGTAGAGCTGTTTTTAGGTTATGGCCTTTGAATAAATTCGGAGTTCTCAGATAAAGGAGTGCTTTTATGTCCTTTTCATCAAACGTTAAAAACGAAATTTCAAAAATTAATATAGAAGAAAGCTGTTGCCCAAAAGCAGAATTATCGGCTCTTATCAAATTATCGGGAACTATTCAAATTACAGGTAATAATCAAATAGGAATTCGGCTTACTACGGAAAATGCCGCAATTGCAAGAAGGATTTTTACCTTGCTAAAAACCAACTATTCCATACACACCCGAGTTATGATGACAAAAAATAGACAGTTCAAAAGGAAATATAGCTATACCCTATTGATTGGTCCCGAAAACTCTTCGGAGGAATTATTGATTTCCCTGGGAATTTTAAAAACAGGGATGAGAATTAAAGTTAATCATAGAATTCCAAAGAAATTAATTGAGAATAATTGTTGCAAAAAGGCATATTTGAGAGGTGTTTTTTTAGGAGGAGGCTCCATCAGTGATCCGGAAAAAGCCTACCATATAGAAATAGTAACCAATAACAAATCCTACGCCGGGGATGTTAAGGATTTGATTAATACTTACGGACTAAACGCAAAAATCGTTATAAGGAAAAACAACTATGTTGTATACATGAAAGAAAGTGAAAATATAGTTGATTTTTTAAATATCATCGGGGCTCATAATGCACTATTGAATATTGAAAATATAAGGATTTTCAAGGAAATGAGAAATAATGTAAATAGGTTGGTTAATTGTGAAACGGCTAATCTTAGTAAAACAGTGAATGCAGCAATGCGTCAAATAAACAATATTCAATATATTAAAGATAACTTGGGGTTGAAAAAGCTTCCTAAAAGTTTAAGAGATATGGCTGAATTGAGGCTGTTGCATCAAGATTACAGTCTATCCGAATTAGGCGAAGTAATGAATCCCTCCATAGGCAAATCCGGAGTGAACCACAGGCTTCGCAGACTTGACCAAATAGCAGAAGACTTAAAAAACAAATTTCACGTATAATAATTGGTACTTATTTCGCTAAATATAGGAGGTAAAATCTATGGATGCAATTAATATTAATTTCAATAGTTGTTTTGTTGATAGTAAGATAATGAATGAAATAAAAAACAATATCAAAGACATTCATAGGGTAATTCACAGTAAAGAAGAGTATGAAAAAATGCCTTTAGGATGGCTGGACATACCTTTGAGAACGGATATGTACGAATTAAATGAAATTGTAACAGCAGCAAAGAGTCTTAGGGACATTTCTGATACTATTATTTCTTTGGGAATAGGCGGTTCTTATTTAGGGGGCAAGGCTGCAATAGAGATGTTAGGATGGGAAGATGATAAAGTTATCTTTGCAGGCAATAACCTAAGCGGACAGTACTTAAAAAAGATTTTAGATTATATAGAGTCCAGGGATTTTAGTATTATTGTGATTTCAAAATCAGGTACAACCTTGGAAACCGCACTGGCCTTCAGAATACTAAAAGATGTCTTGATAAAAAAATACGGGAAAGAAAAGGCAAGGAAAAGGATTATAGCCGTTACCGATAAAGCAAAAGGAGTACTGAAAACTATTACGGATATAGAGGGCTATAAGAGTTTTACCATACCGGATAATATAGGAGGCAGATATTCCGTATTTACACCTGCCGGTCTACTGACTATAGCAGCGGCGGGAATTGATATATACGAAATAATTGATGGTGCAAGAGATGCTTATTGCTTATATAGTAATGAAAGCATAGATGAGAACCTATCTTATATGTATGCCGCTATAAGAAATATGCTTTATAGAATGGGAAAATCCGTAGAGGTATTGGTGAGCTATGAACCATCTATGCTATATTTTGCTGAATGGTGGAAACAACTTTTTGGAGAAAGCGAAGGAAAAGATGGAAAAGGAATATTTCCGGCTTCCATGCAATTTACCGCTGATTTGCATTCCATGGGACAATTTCTCCAGGAAGGTACAAAATGTATCTTCGAGACTGTATTAAACTTTAAATCAAGCTCTGATGATGTGATAATACCCTATGATACGGAAAATATGGATGAACTCAACTATTTGCACGGTAAATCTTTAAACTATATTAATGATATAGCTTATGAAGGTGTGAAAGAAGCACACGAAAGTGGCGGGGTACCTGTGATAACTATAGATATTCCCGAGAAAACCCCTTACTACTTTGGACATTTAGCTTATTTCTTTCAAAAAGCTTGTGCCGTTTCAGGGTATATCATTAATGTTAATCCTTTTGATCAACCCGGTGTTGAAATGTATAAAAGGAATATATTTAAGCTGTTAGGCCGGTAAAGAAAAATAAAGATCAGGAATTTTCTTAATTGCATATAGGATTATAACGAGGTGTAAAGATATTTCCTGCTTCTATAAGGGAAATCCATGGATTTCCAGTTCATTTTTGTAAAATAGGTGGTGAGCATATCTCCCACCTCGATGAAACGCTCGGGTAGAGTTTTGTTTTTACGAACTCTTTACTGTAATCTTGTTATAAGAGAATTTGATTGCATACCGGTAGAGAAAAGTCTTTTATGGTTTTGATGATTACAGCTTAAATAAGGCTTTTCAAATTATTTGGAGGACTTAGAAATGAAAAATTTTGTACACTTACATTTACATACAGAGTACAGCCTATTGGACGGTGCCGGTCGTTTAGATGATATAATAAAAAAGGTTAAAGAATTAGGCATGGATTCGGTTGCCATCACAGATCATGGCACCATGTACGGTGTGGTTAATTTTTATAAAAATGCAATAAAGAATGGCATAAAACCCATTATAGGCTGCGAAGTATATGTATCCCCACGACGAATGGTGGACAAGGATCCCAAGTTTGACAGCGAACAATATCATTTAGTCTTATTGGCTGAAAATGAAGTTGGGTACAAAAACCTGATTTATTTGGTATCACAAGGTTTTATAAACGGATTTTACTATAAGCCAAGGGTTGATATGGATTTGTTAAGCCTGCATTCTGAGGGTTTAATTGCCTTAAGTGCATGCTTAGCCGGTTCCGTTCCTAAATTAATCATGAACGGAAACTATGAAAGAGCTAAAAATGAAGCAATTAAATATTCACAAATATTCGGAAAAGGGAACTTTTATTTAGAATTGCAGAACCATGGCATGGAAGAACAGATTTTGGTTAATAAAGAATTAATCAGAATGTCAAAAGAAACGGGAATACCTCTTGTGGCTACCAATGATGTTCATTATGTGAATAAAAAAGATGCAAAAGTACATGATATTTTGCTATGTATTCAAACAGGCAAGACAGTAGATGATGAAAAGCGAATGAGTTTTGAAAGTGATGAGTTTTATATAAAGTCACCTGAAGAGATGTTTGATTTGTTTGCACTGACACCGGAGGCTTTAGAAAACACAGTAAAAATTGCAGAAAGGTGCAAGGTGGATTTTACTTTTGGCGAAATTCATTTACCTGAATTTATAGTACCAGATGGTTACACATCGGATTCATACTTAAAGTATATTTGTGAAATCGGGCTGGAAAAAAAGTATAAAGACGTAAACAAAGAATTAATTGACAGAATGAATTATGAACTTTCCATCATTAAAAAAATGGGTTATGCGGATTATTTTTTAATTGTTTGGGATTATGTAAGGTTTGCAAAAGAAGCGGATATTATGGTAGGTCCCGGCAGGGGCTCCGGTGCCGGCAGCATTGTGGCCTATGCAATTGATATAACCGATATCGACCCTATTCGCTATAATTTGATTTTTGAAAGATTTTTGAACCCGGAGAGAATAAGCATGCCGGATTTTGATATTGATTTTTGCTATGAAAGAAGACAAGAAGTAATAGATTATGTTATAAGGAAATACGGAAAAGAGAGAGTGGCACAAATAATCACTTTCGGTACTATGGCTGCCAGAGCAGCAATCAGGGATGTAGGAAGGGCTTTGAATATTCCTTATGGAGAAGTGGATATTGTGGCAAAAAGCATTCCCATGGAAATAGGAATGACCATTGATAAGGCCTTGAATATAAACAATAAATTGAAAAATGATTATGAGAACAATGAGGAGATAAAAGAACTCATAGATATGGCCAAGGCTCTTGAAGGAATATCCAGACATGCCTCTACCCACGCAGCGGGTGTTGTAATTTCTAAAGAAGATATTGTCAATTATGTACCTCTCCAAATGAGTGATAATGTTATCACAACTCAGTTTCCCATGGGCACTTTGGAGGAGCTGGGGCTTTTGAAGATGGATTTTTTAGGACTCAGAACCTTGACGGTAATGAGAGATACGCTAAGAATCATTGAGGGGCAAGGGCTTACGGTGCCTGATATTTCAAAGATTGATTATGAGGATGGCAACGTATTTAAGATGATATCGGAAGGGGAGACTTACGGTGTATTCCAATTGGAAAGCACCGGTATGACCCAGTTCTTTAAGGAATTGAAGCCAAGTTCCATGGAAGATATAATTGCGGGAGTATCCCTGTTCAGACCGGGACCCATGGATCAAATTCCTCGTTATATAAAAAATAAAAAAGATCCGAAAAAGATCATATATTTGCATGATAAATTGAAAAGTATCCTTGCCGTTACCTACGGTTGCGTAGTATATCAGGAACAAGTAATGCAGGTATTTAGGGATCTGGCAGGATATTCAATGGGAAGATCCGACCTGGTAAGAAGAGCCATGTCCAAGAAAAAGGCTGATGTCATGGCAAGAGAAAAAGAAATTTTTATTAACGGTGCAACAGATAAGAAAGGGGACATTATAGTTCCGGGCTGTATTAGAAACGGAATAGATAAAAGCACAGCCGAAAAAATATTTGATGATATGTCCGAGTTTGCAAAATACGGATTTAACAAATCCCATGCTGCCGCCTATGCCGTGATTGCTTATCAAACAGCTTGGCTCAAGTATTATTATAAAGTGCAGTTTACAGCAGCATTGATAACAAGCGTAATGGACAACAGCAACAAGGTTGCAGAATATGTGTCTGAGTGTAAGAAGCTTGATATCGATATATTGCCGCCTGTTATAAATGAAAGCAGTATAGGCTTTACGGTTAAAGGAAATAAAGTCAGGTTCGGTTTGGCAGCTATAAAAAATGTTGGTGTTAATGCCATTAACTCAATAATAGAAGCTAAAAGAAGCAAGGGGGACTTTGAAAACCTGTACGATTTCTTGAATAAGGTGGACCTGAGTGTTGTAAATAAAAGAACTGTAGAAAGCTTAATAAAATGTGGTGCATTTGATTGTTTTAACATATATCGTAGTAAAATGATGGCGGTTTATGAAAAACTTATGGACTGTATACAAGATCAAAGAAAAGTAAATATAAAAGGGCAGATGTCTTTGTTTGAAGATGATAATTGCACTATGCCCATAGATGATGATATATATCCGGAGCTCAATGAATATCCCCAAAATATTATGTTGGCCATGGAGAAGGAAATGTTGGGGCTATATATAAGCGGACATCCGTTATTGGAGTATAAGAAGGATTTGGAAGAAAAAACTTCGATAAATACCGGTGAAATTATAAAAGCGGTTAATGAGGATGGCTACGCCTACAACTACGACGGCAAAAGAGTGATAATTGGAGGCATCGTTGTATCCGTAAAACCAAAGGCGACGAAAAACAACATAATGATGGCCTTCGTTGAAGTGGAAGACCTTTGCGGTTTAATAGAAGTAATAGTTTTTCCTAAAACATATGAAGAGTATGAGTATTTATTAAAAAATGATAATATAATCATCATCGAAGGTAGGGTCAGTATAAAAGAAGAAGAAGATGCTAAAATTATATGTGAAAAAATCAGACCTGTGAGAAATTCAAAAGGAAATAAAGCCATGGAGAGAATAAAAGATTCAAAGCTTTACATAAAGATTGATTCTCAAAAAAATCCCAAAATGTTGCAAATCGTAAAAAACATACTATGTAAAAGCCCCGGGGAACAACCGGTATATGTGATAGATGAAGCAAAAAGGGTTTCAGGAAAAACCGTAATGATGAAAGCTGACCGGAGTATCTGGGTTAACGTGAATGAAAATCTTATAGATGACTTAAAAAAGACTTGCGGTGATGAATGTGTTGCCTTGAGATAAGATTTCTATTAGAATAAATTTAACATTAAGGATTCAACGGTGACTTGGCAAAAGGAGGCTTTTTGAAATGTGGACTGCTATATATATCGCTCAAAGTAAAAAGATGGCCGAAAAGGTGGAGAAACTTTTGACTGAAGAAGGGATGCTGGTTAAGGTTCAATCAGTAGGCAAAAGATTCGAAAGCGAACGGGGTTATTATGAAATTTTAGTGCCGGAATGCGAAGCGGAGGAGGCACAAAACATACTGTATGAAATGGGCTATTAAAAATGTTGTTACCAATGGAGGTGGTTTAGATGAAAAACATTGCCGTGCTGACAAGTGGCGGTGACTCCCCCGGAATGAATGCTGCTATAAGGGCAGTAGTTAGATTTTCTATTTATAATGAACTTAGGGTATATGGTGTTCAAAAAGGGTTTAACGGGCTGATTCATGGGGATGTTGTAGAAATGAATATATCTTCTGTTGCTGATATAATTCAAAGGGGAGGAACTATACTCAGAACAGCAAGATGCGAAGAATTTGAAACGGATGAAGGTATCGAAAAAGCACTAAACATTATTGATATATTTAATTTCGATGGAATAATAATTATTGGGGGAGACGGCACATTAAAAGGTGCAAAAACCTTATCGGATAAAGGTATCGCCTGTATAGGCATTCCCAGCACAATAGATAATGATTTGCCTTTTACCGACTGTACAATTGGATTTGACACGGCATTAAACACCGTGTTGGATGCCGTAAATAAAATAAGAGATACTACTACATCTCATGAGAGAGTCAGTATCATTGAAGTAATGGGTAGAAAATCAGGAGATATTGCACTTTATTCAGGTTTGGCAGGCGGAGCGGAAAGCATAGTGGTGCCGGAAATGGAATTCTCTTTTGAAAGCATATGTAAGAAGCTTTTGCAAGGTAAAAACAGAGGTAAACTCCACAGTATAATAATGTTATCCGAAGGCGTGGGTAATGCAATAAAACTTGCAGAGGACATAGAAAGTAAAATAGGGATGGAAGTCAGAATTACAATATTGGGATATCTTCAAAGGGGTGGTGCCCCTACGGCTTTTGACCGAATATTGGCAAGCAGATTTGGGGCAAGAGCGGTGGAACTGTTACTCCAAGGTAAAAGAGGCAGGGTTGTGGGTATTAGAAACAACAAAATTATTGATGAGGATTTTGATGTGGCTTTAAAAACAGAAAAGAAGTTCGATAGGCACCTATATGAATTAGCAAAAATACTTTCTATATAGACATCAGGTAGGTATCTCTACTGAAATATGGACAAGCCTTTGTGCTATGAACATGATAGAATTTGGCAAAAACTGTTTTTAACAAATCTTTAAGAAAGTTGTTTTAGGAGGCGATTAACAAAAATGCTTTATAATGTTTTGGGAAGAACCGGATTCAATGTATCAAGGATAGGCTTTGGCGGTATACCCATACAACATGTGGAACAAGACAATGTGAATAATATTATGGCAAAAGCAATAGAATCCGGTATCAATTTTATAGATACAGCAAGAGGCTATACTATAAGCGAAGAATTGCTGGGAAACGCTTTAATCGGTAAGAGAGAAAAAGTATATCTGGCTACGAAATCCATGGTAAGAGGCAAAGATGACATGTTGTCCGAAGTGGAATTATCATTGAAAGATTTTAGAACCGATTATATCGACTTATATCAGCTTCATAACATAAGTGCAATAGAGGATTTGGAATTAGTTATAAGCGAAAAGGGTGCCTTAAAAGCCCTCCTTAAGCTGCAAAAAGATGGCATTATTAAAAAGATAGGAATAACAAGTCACAAGCTGCCTATTTTGGAAGAGGCGTTGAAATTAGATATTTTTGATACTATTCAATTTCCTTTCAGTGCCGTTGAAAGACAAGGGGAAGAAGTATTTAAAAAAGCTGTAGAACAAAACGTAGGAACCATAGCAATGAAACCTATGGCGGGGGGAGCCCTTCGCGATGGGCGAAAAGCTTTGAAATATATATTGGAAAGCCCTTATTTGAATGTGGCAATACCGGGCATGGATTGCATTGAACAAGTTGTTATAAACGCGGAAGCGGCAGATGGGGTAAGGTTAACCGATGATGAGAGACAGGAAATAGAAAAAACTGCAAAAGAATTAGGCAATACTTTCTGCCGCAGATGTGGTTATTGTATGCCCTGTGCTGTAAACATGGATATACCTATGATGTTTATAATGGAATCCTATTTTACACGTTATGATCTTAAGGACTGGTCTGTTTCAAGATATAGGTCTTTTGATGTAAAGGCGGATGATTGTATAAAATGCGGTATTTGTGAAAGCCGTTGTCCATACGAACTGCCCATAAGGGATATGCTTGATAATGTGAGTAATGTGTTTAAAGAAAAATAACAACTATTATGATATCTGAATAATAGCGAAGAATCTGCAAAAATAC
>CAZQHS010000001.1:0-11678 GCA_964593485.1 uncultured Clostridiaceae bacterium | reverse complement strand
GAAAAATAACAACTATTATGATATCTGAATAATAGCGAAGAATCTGCAAAAATACTATGTCATCCTGAGCGATATTGATGGACATACAAAAATACTATGTCATCCTGAGCGAAAGCGAAGGATCTTATCTATTAAGTAAAAAGGCTCTATTCAAAAACATAGAACAAATATGGTTATAAATGGTATAAAATTAAACAATAACGGTAATAATCAAAAAGTAACTGATTCTTTTTTGCACCGGATGGTGCTTTTTTTTTGCACAATTTATGTGATGTAACAATAGAAAAGAGAAAAACAAGAATCGAGATTCCTGATTTTACTAATATATACATATGCAATATAATCAATATTGATATATTATTGAATTTTGCCTTTTGTTACTGACAATTTTTATAAAATATAACGGATTCTTTTTACTTATCGTATTTTGAAACATTATTTTTAAAGATAAGGTCTATATAATAAGTTGAATAATTTGAAAAGGATGTGGGATCTATGAAAACTTTGAAAACAATTGCTATGATTTTTATGATAGTAGCCATTACTGTTTTTTGCATCGGTTGTGCTAAGAATAGCGGGCAAAACGGATCAACGAATGAGTTACCTGCTATAGTGGGATATGTTATGGAGGGAATTGATGTTCCGGAAGAAGTAGTATCCGCGGCAAAAACAAGAGTTGCAGAGTTATTTGATATGGAGAGGGAGGATTTCCCGGATTACAATTATACTAATTGGAGAATTGAAGATTTGAAATATTCTTATGCATATTATATTACCGGTGAGGACAAAGCAATAATATATTCCGATAATTATAAAGCTGCAAATGGAATGAAAATTGATATATACCAGATGAATTATGAAATTTTCACCGAATCGCCGGAAAAAATCATGCTTACGGGTGGTATGTATATTACGGAAGACGGTTGGGTAATGCCTAACTATCCAAATTCATGGTTTCTCGCATTTAAGGATGAAGGGGATAAATTAACGTATTTATTCTCCATGATGGAAAACGATTGCAATCCGGGAGACGATATTTTTACAGAGGATTTACTCATGAGGCTTAAGGAGATATTGATGCTTTAACGGAAGCAAAAGGGACAGTCCCCTTTGCTTCCTTTAAGCCATGATAAAAGCAAAAGGGACAGTCCCCTTTGCTTTTTTTGACCCTTCACATTGATAGAATCATCTGCATATGATATATTATAAATAACTCTTTGCACTGTATCACGCTTCTTAAATTGAAGCGACATCACCAGTACAAACTGAGCAGGCCGGGGCAGAAGCCTTGGAGCCGGGCCGCCCCACAAGCGGCAGCAGATGAATTTGAAACACATCTGTGGGACAGTGACTGGTCCCGTAGATGTGTTTTTTGTGTTTTCGGGAACCGGTGGCAGGGGGGTATAACGGAGGTATTTGCTATGAATAATAAGACTAAAACTCAAATTGCCATGCGGGTTTCTTGGTACACCATCATCATTAACATCATATTGTCTATTTATAAATTGGCAGCAGGCTTGATAGGGAATTCGATGGCTATGGTATCGGATGCAGTTCACTCACTTTCTGATGTGCTGAGTACCATTGTGGTCATGATTGGATTTCAATTTGCAAATAAAAAGGAAGATAAGGAACACCCTTATGGGCATGAACGCTTGGAATGTGTTGCTGCCATAATTTTAGCCGGGCTGCTGTTTGCCACCGGGATAGGCATAGGGTATGGCGGAATACGGACTATTTTTTCAAGTGATTACAGCACTATTATCATTCCCGGCAAAATAGCATTGATTGCCGCCCTTGTATCTATTGTTGTAAAAGAGGCAATGTATTGGTATACAAGGGATGCCGCAATTAAAATTAATTCAAGTGCAATTATGGCGGCAGCCTGGCATCACCGCTCCGATGCCCTATCCTCAATAGGCAGCTTTGCAGGAATCCTTGGTGCCCGGATTAAGTTTCCCATATTGGATTCAGTGGCCAGTCTAATAATTTGCGTTCTTATTGCCAAGGCATCAATTGACATCTTTATAGATGCTGTAAATAAAATGATGGATAAGGCCTGCGATGACGATATTGAAGAACAAATACGCCAGGTCATTTTAGAACAGGAAAATGTTTTAGGTATTGATAGGCTTAATACAAGGCTGTTTGGTGATAAAATCTATGTTGATGTTGAAATAAGTATGGACGGATCCGTCCCGCTGCACGTCAGCCATGACATTGCCCACAGTGTCCATGATGCTGTAGAAGAAAAAATTAAAAATGTAAAGCACTGCATGGTACATGTAAATCCCAGTGATTTATGAGAAATAGAAGCAAAAGGGACAGTCCCCTTTGCTTCCTTCCTTTGCGTATAAGCTTAAAAGCAAAAAGGACAGTCCCTTTTGCTTTTAAGCTTATACGCAAAGATTACCAAAAATAGACGAGGGAGGCAAAATGCGGTGACAAAGCCTTTTTATGTTAAATAGCACATGCATTTCAAACAGGTGGACAGAGCATAATACTATAAGAAATCATATTGATGTTTTAACTATACAAGGCAGTAAAACTATATTAGTTGAGTTCGAAAAGGATAACAGACATTATATTGATATAGATGCCTTCATTATAAAAGGGGGTGCGGTGAATGGATAGCGATTCGCCTGGAGATAGTAGTTTAAAACTTGAACAGAGTTGCATTTTAGTCAATGCACTCTGTCTAGGAAAAGGGAGGTCTCACTATGGAAAGAAAGAACAAAGGAAAAATATTAGTTGATGTAGCAGAGAATATAAATAGACATGATAATGCAAACAAGAGGTTGCTGGATTCATCTGAAAGCAATATAAGTAAAGTATATGATTTGCTTGATAGTTCGGAAAAAGGAAAGACAGAAGAACAAATAAAATCCGCTAGAAATATATATGGGGATAATGTAGTTACTTATGACAAAGATAATACTTTATTAAAAAGACTGACACAAGCATTTATAAACCCATTTACTTTGATTTTAATCGCTCTTGCAATAGTATCTGCATTTACAGATATTATATTGGTTCCGCAACAAGAAAGAGATTTTACAACAGTAGTTATTATTATAACTATGGTGCTAATATCAGGGGTCTTGCGTTTTGTACAAGAAACAAGAAGTGGAAATGCAGCAGAAAAATTATTAGAAATGATAGAGACCACTGCAAGAATAGAAAGGGTAGAAGGAGGAGCCAAGGAAATTCCTTTAGATGAGATAGTAGTAGGAGATATTGTGCATTTATCCGCCGGTGATATGATTCCAGCTGATATTAGGATCATCCAAGCTAAGGACTTATTTATAAGCCAATCTGCCTTAACGGGAGAGAGTGAAGCGGTGGAGAAAACTTCAGCAATATCGGTGGATGGCGAAGCGGTCTTGGATAAAAATAACCTTGCTTTTATGGGTACCAATGTTCTTAGCGGATACGCAAAAGGAATTGTAGTTTCCACCGGGAATGATACGATCTTTGGAGGAATTGCATTAGATTTAAATAAAGAACCAACTGTAACCAGTTTTGAAAAGGGAGTCAATTCTGTATCTTGGGTTTTAATAAGGTTTATGATGGTCATGGTTCCTATAGTGTTTATTATTAACGGAATAACAAAAGGAGATTGGCTGAATGCCCTCTTATTTGCAATATCAATAGCTGTAGGCCTGACACCGGAAATGTTGCCCATGATTGTAACCGCCGGCCTGGCAAAAGGTGCCATAGCAATGTCAAAGGAAAAGGTAATTATAAAAAACCTGAATTCAATACAAAACCTGGGAGCAATGGATATGCTTTGCACTGATAAAACAGGAACTCTCACCGAAGATAAGGTTAAGCTGCAATATCATTTGGACATTAATGGGAACAGCGATACCAGGGTATTAAGGCACGGATTTTTAAATAGTTATTATCAAACCGGGCTTAAGAATTTAATTGATATTGCCATTATAGATAAAACTATGGAGTTAAAAGATAGTGATAAAAATATAGGACATAGGATTATTAAATATAAAAAGGTAGATGAGGTTCCTTTTGATTTTACAAGAAGAAGAATGAGCGTAGTAGTAGAGGATGAAACCGGTAAAACACAAATGATAACTAAAGGTGCAGTTGAAGAGATGCTTACCATATCGAATTATGTAGAATATGAAGGAAAAGTTGTTGAACTAACTGAAGAATTGAAAAAGTTTGTGCTTAAAAAAGTTGATAACCTAAATGGCAGTGGAATGAGGGTTATAGCAGTTTCACAAAAGACCAATCCTTCACCAGTAAATGAGTTTTCTGTTGATGATGAAAATGATATGGTCTTGATTGGATATTTGGCATTCCTTGATCCACCAAAAGAAAGTGCTATAACAGCCATAGAAGCTCTAAAGGCTAGTGGCGTAGGTGTAAAGGTTTTAACCGGGGATAATGAAGAGGTCACTAAAAGTGTTTGCAAGCAAATAGGAATTAAATTCGATAAAGTCTATATAGGTTCAGATATAGAAGAACTATCAGATGAAGAGCTAAGTGACTTAGCAGTAAAGACAACTGTTTTTGCTAAAATGTCACCTACGCAAAAAACCAGGGTTATAAATGCCTTAAGAGATAAAGGTTATTCAGTAGGGTATATGGGGGATGGCATTAATGACGCTGGGGCATTAGAAGCATCAGATGTTGGGATTTCCGTTAATAATGCAGTAGATATTGCAAAGGAATCGGCGGATGTAATCCTATTAGAAAAGGATTTAATGGTGCTTGAAAATGGTATCCTTGAAGGACGAAGGACTTATGCAAATATAATTAAATATATTAAAATGACAGCGTCATCTAACTTTGGAAATGTATTTTCTGTATTAGTGGCCAGTGCTTTTCTGCCCTTTCTACCCATGGCATCATTGCATTTAATACTGCTAAATTTAATATATGATATTTCTTGCATTGCAATTCCATGGGATAATGTGGATAAGGAGTTTTTAGAAAAACCGAGAACATGGGATGCCGGCTCAGTTTCAAAATTCATGTTATGGATAGGTCCGACTAGTTCTGTATTTGATATCACTACATATTTTTTAATGTATTTTATCATAGCACCAATGTTTACAAATGGATTGTTGTTTCATCAACTTACAGATCCAAAAATGATGGCAATATATATTGCTGTTTTTCAAGCCGGTTGGTTTGTAGAATCAATGTGGAGCCAGACTCTTGTAATTCATATGATAAGAACACCAAAGATTCCTTTTATCCAAAGCCGTGCTTCGACGCAGTTAATCGTGCTCACTTTTGCAGGGATAGCTCTTCTTACTATAATACCATTCACTAATTTTGGTGCGTCTATTGGTTTAGCACCGCTACCAAGAATTTACTTCTCGTATTTGGCTATTACAATAATACTGTATATGGCATTAGCTACAATTGTAAAGAGCTTATATGTAAAGAAATATAAAGAATTGCTTTAAAGTAAACTCGCGTATAAGAAAAGCAAAAGGGACAGTCCCTTTTGCTTTTAGAAGAAGTAGAAGCAGTGGGGACTGTCCCTTTTGCTTTTGCGAATAATTTGAGTTGGTCAGATTAATGTATTTTTTATCAACATTAATGATATTAAATGTTAACCAAGATAATTCAGCATATTACAAAATATTTCAACATGCCGTTTTTCATCCAATATTATGCGATTTAACAAACCCACTATATTGGGATCACGGATATATTCTGCTTGTTTTTTATATTTTTGTATTGCAGCTTCTTCTCCATTAATTGAGTTTATAATTAGGGTGCGGATTTCCCTTGGATATTGATTATACTGTGGAGTCCAGTACACCATTCTACGATTACATCTGCTCCATAACCGTGGATCTGCACCCAATTTGAATGCCATGTCCGCAAACATATCCATGTGATGCATTTCTACTATGCTGATATTATGAAAACATTTCGCAAAATGGGCGTATGTCGGATCAAGAATAACACTGTTATAAAAATATAAGCTCACAGCAGTCATTTCTGAATTGCTGCCGCCTACATTGCTTAATATTTCATATGCGTATTCACAATTTTGGCTTTCAGGATTAATATCCGGATAAGGCAGGTTAACTGTGGCATTGCAATCAAAGCAACTGTTCATAATTGTTCCCCTTTCTGATTAGTCAATATTTCTAATGCATTGTATTCAGAAAAGAGGGAATTTGTGAAAAAGCAGTAGGGAAAAAGCAAAAGGGACTGTCCCTTTTGCTTTTAGAAGCAGTGGGGACTGTCCCTTTTGCTTTTATGCAAGCAGATGACTTTCAGCACAAGAGGAGCATTGGTGTCGCAAACAGTAATTTTATTTTAGGTGTACACCAACATTTTGAATGCTATAATTAAAGAAGCGAATGAGACGGTTCTTTTTGCTACTTAGGTCATGCTAAAAGCTATAAAGAAAATAAACATATGCCATGATCTTTAATAATATTAGGAGGTGTAAATTTGGTTAAGTCTTTTGAATTCATATTACCAACAAAAATACGATATGGTGCCGGTATGATTAATGTTTTAGGAGAAGAATTAAAAATGCTGGGCTCAAAGAAAGCCATGATAATTACCGATAAAGGACTGGCTAATACCAAAATGATGGATAAGATTATTCATATTGTAACTACGGAAGAGATTGATTATTTTGTATTTAACGAGATAGATGCAAACCCGAAGGATTATGCTGTTGAAGCCTGTGCAAAAAAAGCAAGAGAAGAGGAAGTAGACGTTATAGTGGCTTTTGGCGGTGGTAGCCCCATGGATGCATCAAAAGCAGTATCGGTTTTGGCTCGGCAAGAAGGAAAAGTTAGAGATTTTCAGAGAAAAGATAAGGTAAAGGATAATTGCCTTCCGTTAATAACTATTCCAACTACCGCCGGCACCGGCAGCGAAATTACTTTTTCATCAGTTATCACTGACACAAAAGAAAAATTTAAATTTACCATTAAAAGTCCTTATATAGCAGCGAAAACCGCCATAGTTGATCCGGAGCTGACTCTTACCGTTCCACCAAACATTACCGCCGCAACGGGAATTGATGCTTTGACTCATGCAATAGAAGGATATAGTGTGAATTGTACCGAGCCCATAGCGGAAGCCTTGGGATTGTACGCAATAGAATATATAGCACCGAGTATAGTCGAAGCGGTTAAAAACGGTGCTGATTTTGAGGCAAGAGATAAAATGATGTTGGGTAGTCTTTTGGCGGGATTATCCTTCAGCCACGCCGATGTGGGTTCTGTACATTGCATGGCTGAGGCATTAGGCGGCATTTATGATGCTCCCCACGGTGTTTGCAATGCTATACTCCTTCCTTTTGTAATGGAATACAATTTGCCATATTCTGAATATAAATATGCGAGGGTTGCAAGGGCTATGGGCATTATGGAAAGTGATGATAATAATGCGGCACTTAGAGGAATTGAACATATAAGAGAATTATCTAAAAAAATCGGTTTACCTAACCTAAATGAGTTAAATATAAATCCTGATGATTTTGAATTGCTGGCTGAAATGTCAGAGAAAAACGGTTCTAATAACAGTAACCCAAGAGAAATGACCAAAGAGGATTATTTAATACTTTTCAAAAGGGCTTACGATTAAAGCAGAAGGGAAAAGCAAAAGGGACAGTCCCCTTTGCTTATTTTTGCTTTTATATTCTTCTATTTCTCCTTTTATTGATTAACACTATTATAAATACGATAATCACTATAATTAAAGCGATGATGGCGTATAAAGTTAGGGCAATTTTATTCGGGTTTTTAACCAATGCAATTATATTACGGCTGTTGTCTACAATCTTTCTTCCCTGAGGCGAACTATAGTATAAAGGAACCTGTGGCACACCGTTTATTTTATCAAAAGACCTTAAATATTCTCCGATTGCAATCCATTCCTTAACTTCATGATTATTATCATATACAATATGGTCTTCATAATTGGTGATAGGTTTGCCTTCTTTGGTTTTCGGTACTATTGATAACAGCCCGAAAGATTTGCTTCCCACTACTGACAGCATTTGTGCGGAGTAAAGCCCAGCTGCTACACGGTATAATTCATCATCTTTTATTTTCTCTTGTAAGCCATCAAAATTTTGCAAATGTACTTCCGTAACTTTATTGAAAATTAATCTATTGGGATTGAAAGTGTAGCTAAGCCCCGATATATATAACTGAGCCGGTTTCATAATAGGTGCTACTGAAGCATCTACTTCCGCCGCCGTTCTAAGTTCTTTGCCGGTCAGATATACAGTTATAACAGGATAGCCGGGCACCTTATCGGCTCCTACGCCTAAAGAACTTACATTAAATGTGTCAGAAACGGTGATGTTTCCTTTTACAAAAGAGCCTCTCATAGTGCCATAGGGAATAACTGCAGCCGTGACTGTTTCATAGCTTGATCCCTCGGCCTCCTTAATAGCATAGATATATGAATCACCGATAAGGTTGCCCAAAGTGTCTTCGTCATGAGCTTTGCCCAGAAGGGAAGCGGGTGTGAAGTTAAATGGAGAATATGCCAGTATTTCATCAAACGCCAAGCCAAAAGCAGATAGATATTCTTTTTCTACAATCTGCTTATAGTCTTCTATGTTTTTTTCAATATCCTCATCCTTAGGCAGGCTGTCATCAATAGGCTTTAGGTTATAACTGACCAAGTCCCATCTATCATCCCGCTTTTTAGATAGTTTTATCATTCCTAAGTTTTCGCCATTTTCCCCGCTTGAACCAATGATGGTATTGCCTATTATTATGGGATTTTCAAGCTTTGTATGGGAATGTCCGCTAATAATCACATCTATACCGGGCACCTTTTTTGCTAATATCTCATCTTCTGACTGAGATTCTTTCTCAGAAGTGCCTGAATGTGACAGGCAAATTATTAAGTCTGTCTTTTCTTCATTTTTTAATAAATTTACCATTCTTTTGGCACTATCTATAGCATCTGTAAAGACTACCTCCGACATTGGTGCATTAGAAGCAGAATCTTTGCCCATTACGGAAAATACGCCTATTTTAACACCATTTCGGGTTATTACTGAATATTCCTGAACCCCATAGGAATCCATAGATTCCTTTAAATATCTCAAAGAAGGGGTTAGACTGCCCTTATCATCTGCAGGGAAAGAAATATTAGAGGAAATCAGTTGTGGCAGAGTTTCACCACTGTTCTTAGCAGCATTAAGGCTGTCAGCTAATCCTTCAGCCCTCATATCAAACTCATGATTGCCAAAAGTAGTGGCTTCATATCCCATTTTTCCCATTATTCTTAACTGGGGTGCATGTGTAGTGAATATAGTTTGGAATAGGGTACCCATAGAAAAATCCCCAGCGTCAATGAGCAAGAGTTCCGGCTCCTTTTCCCGTTCAGCTTCGATAGCACTGTAAAGCCTTGAAAAACCGCCAACACTTGTTATTTTATCACCGTCTAACACATCTGCAGGATAAAAGTGATCATGCATATCATGGGTAAAAAGTATAGTGACTGACTTGCCTATTTCGGCAGATGAAAGAACAGGTAAACCGGCGGCAAGTATAAAAGCAAAGACAAGAATTAACGCCAAAACTTTATTATTTCTTTTCATGATTTCCCCCTACAATAATAATAAAATAGCAGGATAATAAATTTAGTGTATTTAATTCAATAATACAATAGAGGTCAAAAGATTACAATGATATGGAAAATACCGGAAAGTATAGAAAATGAATTAAAGTGACAAGTCTTTTATAAGACAAGGGACATGGGAGTGAAGATTTGGGAAAGTATGCAGGAATAAAAGAGTATATGGTGCCTTTTTTATCCAATAGGAAAGCTTTCCTTTTCCCTAATAATATAATCCTTAATAATTTCTTTTGTATTCGGCATTGTAGAAGTCCCTTTCATTTAGATACATATCCTTATGCTCATACTTTATTGACGCAGAGATAAATCAAAAAGTTTTAAAACTTGTCATTTAAATATATAATACTATTAAATAGACTTGAAACATTGGCAAAAAGCATAAAGCATTTTACAGGTCAAAGGCAAAAGATAAAAGAAGTGTAGATGGCGGCAATATATTTACAAAGACGGTGCACAAGAATGCTATAGTTCTAATGGTGTATTATAGCTCAAGCAAGAAATAACAGGATATTTAACAAGATAACGCTGGATAACCTAGGGGGTCATAAGAGAGGTTCAGTTAAGATTGGTTGATATAGTAACAGGCGAATTATATACTATAGATGAACCTTGGGTAAAGGATGTTTGGAATAGGGGCTTACTACTCATAAGGATGTACGTCCAAATGGGGATATAAATCATAGTAGGACTATGCAAGGTAAAGCATTAGAGGAGATACAATGAAAAAAGATATACCGGTAAAAAAGAATCAAGAATATATAGTGGAAATAACAGGTCAAACCCACGATGGGATGGGAGTCGGGAAGGTCGAAGGTTTCACTGTTTTTATAAAAAGCACAATACTCAACGAGATAGTTAGGATAAAAATAGTTAAGGTATTGAAGAATTACTCCTATGGCAAGGTTTTGGAAATCATAAAGCCATCTGTTTATAGGGTTGACCCGAAATGTCCTGTTTTTGGTGAATGTGGAGGCTGCCAATTGCAGCATATGGACTACAAAGGACAGCTTAAATATAAAACTCAGATTGTGATGGATGCTTTGGAGCGAATCGGCGGTTTTAAAGATATAAAAGTAAATGAGGCCATAGGTATGAAAATACCTTGGAACTATAGAAACAAAACCCAGTATCCTGTGGGGACTAACGGGGATAAAATAAATATCGGATTTTATGCCGAAAGAAGCCATGAAATAATAGATATAGATGAATGTTTTATACAAGATGAAGCCAATGACGAGATAGTAAAAATATTTAAAAAGTTTATAAAAGATTATAACATCAGCATATATGATGAAACCACTGGAATAGGTTTGCTCAGGCACATTATGATAAGATCCGGGTTCAGGACAGGCGAGAAGATGATTTGTATAGTAATAAACGGTGTTTATATGCCTTATAGCAAAGAGTTGGTTGAAATCCTAAAACAAAAAGTTGAAGGACTGCGTACTGTTGTGTTAAACATAAATGATAGAAAAACCAATGTTGTATTAGGTTCAGAAAATAAGGTTATCTATGGAGATGGTTTTATCAATGATTTTATAGGGAACCTAAAATTTAAAATCTCTCCACAGTCATTCTTTCAGGTAAATCCAATACAAACAGAATTGCTTTATAATAAAGCATTGGAATATGCCGGGCTTACAGGAAAAGAAACAGTTATAGATGCCTACTGCGGTATAGGAACCATATCTTTATTTTTGAGCCATAAGGCTAAAAAGGTGATTGGTGTTGAAGTTGTCAGGCAGGCTATTTCGGATGCAAGGGAAAATGCTAAATTAAATAATATAGAAAACGTGGAATTTATCCTTGGCGAATCAGAGGCGATTATTCCAAAATTATATAAAGAAGGTACAAATGCAGACGTGATAGTAGTTGACCCTCCGCGAAAAGGCTGTGACGAAAAACTCCTTGAAACAATAGCTGAAATGGCACCGGATAAGGTAGTCTATGTATCCTGCAACCCGGCTACATTGGCAAGGGACTTGAAATACCTTGCGGGGCGGGGTTATCAAATTAAAGAGTTGCAGCCAATAGATCAATTTCCAATGACAGTGCACGTTGAGACG